>WJJV01000031.1 GCA_014729495.1 Candidatus Woesearchaeota archaeon | reverse complement strand
TACTAAGTGGTAGGGAATGTTTATATACAAGCCATGTGTGACCACTAGAAAGTAAAGTTAAAGAGAATTGAGGAAATCAAAATGGGACTAGAAAACATTTTAGATGTTGCTGAAAGGATGGGCTTTGATAGAAAGCAATTATACAGCGCAGTTCAAAAAAAATATGCTCATTATATCAGATGCAGCCTCGAAGGAGATACGGGCACCTCATTTTGGCGGTTAAAAAATTTTAAATCTTTGCAACAAGGCACAGGAATTGAACTCTCAGAAGAAGTAAAAGATGTTATTCAGGAAGCATATGCTGCTATTATCAAAAATGGATCTATAGCTCGGGGAGGGACTTATAAGATGCCTGTTAATTTAGAAGAGTTGCATCGAATCACAGGGGTTGACCCAGACGTATCCGAAGATATTGTTCAGGATAGATATGCTGCTATTATCAAAGATGGACGGATTGACAATTTAATAGATTTGCAAGAGATTACAGGGGTTGACCCAGACGTATCCGAAGATGTTGTTCAGGAAGCATATGCTGATTGTATCAGAAAGGAAAGAGTTTCTGGTTTTAAAAAATTGCGAGAAATTACAGGGGTTGAACCATCAGAAGAAGTTGTTCAGGAAGCATATGCTTTTCTTATCAAAAATGGACCGATAGAACTTTTAACACATTGGCAAGAAATTACAGGTATTGAATTATCAGAAGAAGTAAAAGATGTTCTTCAGGAAGAATATGCTTTTCTTTTTCAGAAAAACGCGATGAATTCTATAAGATATCTTCAAGAAATTACAGGTGTTGACCCAGACCTTTCCGAAGATGTTGTTCAGGATAGATATGCTGCTTATGTCAAAAATGGAGTGATGGGTAAGTTAGCAGATCTGCAAGAGATTACAGGGATTGAACCAGACCTTTCCGAAGATATTGTTCAGGAAGCATATTCTCATTATATCAGTAGCAGAGAGAAAAATTTTTCTGGTTTTAAAAAATTGCGAGAAATTACAGGGGTTGAACCATCAGAAGAAGTAAAAGATGTTGTTCAGGAAGAATATGCTGCTATTATCAAAGATGGACGGATTGACAATTTAATACATTTGCAAGAGATTACAGGCATTGAACCATCAGAAGAGATTTATAGAGCACTTATAGAGTATTGTAATGAGGATCTAAAATGACAGACCAATACCACAATGCAGCAGGCTCCTGGACAGGAGGAAAGCCCAGGCTTTTGTCAGACTTCACAGTGAGGCCGTATGTGATAAATGAGTGCGGTGATGTCAGAGGCAGGAGAGTGCTTGACATCGGCTGCGGAGCAGGCTCAATAGCCAGAGTGCTCGCAGACAGTGGAGCAGAAGTCTGCGGCTTTGACAAGTCAGAGGCAATGATAGAAAAAGCAAGATCACTGCCTTCTGATGGTATTGAATACAAGGTCTTTGAATTAACTGCTGATTCAGGGCTTCCGTTTGAAGGGCATTTTGATGCTGCTGTGAGTTCTATGGTATGGGGTCCCTGCCCTCTGGATGTTGTTGATAACGGCAACAGATTAGTATCTGAATCATTGGATCAGGGAGGAAGATATATTATTGCAATAGCGCATCCTGACATGGCCAACTACAAGCCAGACTCAAAATGGATTAAAGTATTATCCAAAGGCTATCATCAGAATGGAGATGAGGTAAAGTTCAAGGTTTATGATGCTGACAGTAAAGAGATTCCCCTGGAAGGCTCCCACCTCACTCTTGAATTCATGCTCCAGAATCTCATCAATTACGGTTTTCAGCTTGAGAACATCCAGGCTCCGAAACCAACAGAGAATGACAGGAAAACATATCCTGAGATGTGGTCTCCTGATGATTTCAGAATACCTTTCTTCTCAATAATCACAGCAAGAAAAGATTGAGGTCAGTCTTGCATAATAATCAGCTTTTTCTATACCCAAACTTCTTTTCATAATCTTTATGGTTCAGAATGTCAAGCATGATGCACAGTATCTCCACTTCAGAGCCTCTTATTGTGTATATCATTCTCCATGCTCCTGAAAGATTCACTTTCCAGAGATTGTTGACTTCATAGTCTTTGATATATTCTTTTGGAATCTTTCTTTTATTGATGTGGATTCCATATTCAGGATTCTCTTTCAGGAATTCTATCTTTTGCTTTATTGCCCTGAATAATATCTGGTGGTCACTGCTTTCTACTCCTTTCTTAATCTCGCTTCCTACAATTTCATTAAGTTTTTTGTACTCTTCTTTGGCATCTCCTGCCATCACCACTTTTACTGATTTTCCTTTGAAACTCATACTTCAATCCCTTCTTTTACAGCGTTGTCCAGTTTCTTGCTTTTGTTGTATATCCAGAGTATTCCTTTTCTTCCATCCAGTATCTTTCCGCTTTCTTCCAGGTATTCAAGTATTATATTCAATGTCTGGTGCATAATCTTCTTTGGCAGTCTTTTCTTTAATTCCTCTCTGGTCAAAAGCTCATCTGCTTCCTTAAGTGCTTCTTCAACCATCAATACTGTCTTTAGGTTTGGATAGTGTATGATTTCTGATTCCATATTTATGCCTCTTTGAACATTCTGTATATATTATTATATAATTGATTATATAAACTTATATATAAATATTGTGCTTTTTGCTAAGAAAATTGCAACTGAGAAAGGAAAGGATTGAGGTCAGTCTGCTTGAATAGATTCAATAATATCTTTCTGGTCTTCATATCTCAAAGTCAAATATGTGCTGGAAGAGATCCTTCATCCTCTTCAGCTTCCTCTTCTGTATGGTTGTGTGGGCCTTGTTCATGTACATCCTCTTATTGACCTCTACTGAGAATATGAACACATCAGGGAACTTCTTTGAGAGATACTTCAGTATATAGCCTCCTTCGTATGGCTTATTGAGGGCAATCTCTTCCTTAAGATCATTGCTCATCTTCCTCTGCATGCTTCTCACAATAGGCATATAGAACTTTGGTATGTATCTTGTGCCGAAGCTCACTGACGGCCTGTCAGGCTCGTCTACCATTGAGTGGCCGTCGAATATTATATTGAACCTGTGTGTCTCAATCAGCTTATCAAGGATGTGATAGAACTTGTCGTATTCCTTGAGTATTCTCTTCTTGTCCTTCTGGCTGAACTCCTCTTTCCATATCTCCTTGACTCTCATTTCTGAGTCATTCCTGTAGACAGCATCTCTCTTTGATCTGTTGAAGTCGCAGACGAATCTTGACTGGTGGGTCTTTATCCAGATGCCCCCTTTCTTAAGCACAATGTCAGAATACAGGAGGTCTGATCCCTGGTCTTCCTCTTTGTGCCTGAGTGTCTTGTATATTGCCATCTTCCTCTTCACATAACCTGGAGCCCATGTTCCACTGTGTATTGTCAGAAGGAGGGTATTGAATGAATTCTTCCTGTAATAATCAAATATCATAGTGCCTTTTCTCGTGAGAGTGAGCTTTATCCTGGGATACTTTTCATTATAGAGCTCGATATCCTGCTTGACAAGCTCGTAGACCTTCTTGTTGTAGAAGAATTTCCTGAACCATATCTTGTTCCTGTTGTTGTAGAAGTACCTTATTGTGCCGTCAAGCACATCTATGACAAGCTCACGAGAGTCCAGCAGAGCAAGGAAGTTCTTGTGATGCTTATTATGCATGTCTTCACTCAGACTGTAGAACCAGCTCAGGAATTTTCTGTAGGTGTAATCCTCTATCTTGCTTCTGATATCATTCAGCTTGTCCTGGTATTTCTTGTCTTCCATCATTCAAGCTTGCTTACTATCTTCTCTGATCTGTGCAGCAGTCTCCTGTTCTTCTCAGATACCCTCAGGCACATACGCTTAAGGGTTTCATCAGGAATCTTCTCTTCTGGACCATATCCTTCTTTTTTAATGAAAGATATTATCTGGTCTGAGACAGTCTTCTTCTCATCAATCATGTCACCTATTGGCTTGATCGCCTTTTCATATCTCTTGTTTATGACATTCTTGGCAAACTTGAAGAACCTGCTGCAATAGTTATGCACATGGTGGTCATCAAGGCCTTTGTAGGCGCTGAGATACTGCAGCTGCTTTCTCACATGAGTGTGGGGAGGGATGTGCAGGATGTTGTCCTCTACCTTGAAAGGCTCATCAATTCCTATCTCTGAAGGAATGACTCTCAGGAAATCCTGATGCACCTTCCTCTGAACATATTTCATGAGAACGCTTGCAGCTATGATAATATCCATATTATTCATGTCAGATGACCTCTGCTCTATTGTGCCCAGCTTGTTTATCCTTACAGGCCCCCAGCAGAAATCAAGTGTCTTTCCATATCTTGATATGTCCCTTGCAGGGACATCATGGGTCTCAAGCATCCTCTTCATTCTCGCATGCCTGCTCTTGAGGCTGTAGATAAGGTCTGTCAGGGTCTGCTTGTAAGGCGGAAGGCCTCCATATTGAGTGTATCCAGTGTACATTCCATGAGGATACTTCAGAGCGCTTCCTCCTCTGTAAAGAAGGACTCTTGAGTCCTTGGCGAGTATCCTGTTATTGTAGATGGGGGAGCTCTGCATCACTCCTATAAGGAATGGGTCTGTTGCTATCGCAAGATTATAGCTGTCAATGAGTGTCTGTTTTATCTTTGAGTTGAGCATGGGCTTGAGGAATTTTGTCTTCCTGTCAAAGACACCTCTCGGCAGGGTGTAATGGAAATGGAAACCAGTCACCTTGCCTGATATGCTGAACTTCTTCTTGCCCAGGATCCTCTGCTGTATCCTGTACCAGCTCTTCTCCCTCATCTTAGGAGTGAATTGTATAGGATATAATGAGAACGGATAGACAATAAGATTATTCATATCAGCCACATCATACACAGTCTTGAGACCTCGTATCATATGCAATGCGACGTTCTGCACATTGACAGACGGGAATGAAGCCAGCTCTATCATGTGCATGCCGCTTTCCTTATGTATGCGGATGCTCTTGCTCTTCTTCTTGCATTCCTTTATGAATGCATCTGCATTATTGCTGATATTGCCTTCGCTGTCAAGAAGCTGCACCTCTATCTCAAGCCCGGTCTTTGATCTTTTGAGTGCTTGTTTGATTCTGATCTACCTCTTTTTCTGGAGTCCTGCCAAGTCATTTAAATGTTTTGCTGTAAACTGTTTAGTTCCACATCTTACCAAGAACATCAACAGTATAAAGAATTATGGCATTTGCCTGGCCATGTGATGGCATGAATGCTTCCTGCTTCTTGTGGACTGAGAATATCCTCACATTATTTATGAGATGTATCTGCTGGGTTATAGCAGGATCAAGCTTGACATCCTTGTCACGCAGCTTTGCAATGAGGTTTCCAAGGCCTATGCCCGGACTCTTCTCAAGGATATCAACTCCTGTTGCCTCATAATACTTCCTGTGCAGGGTTGTCTCAAGCACCCTGCCACAGAGGATGGTTGCGCTCCTGTACAATCCTGAATTGAAGCACTTCTCTATCTCTGAAAGATCTGCTGTTATATCCTCTTTTATCTCCTCTGGCAAGCTTGGAATATCTATTGACATGCCCTTGTCAGTCTTCTGTGGAAGCTTTATCTTTGATGCCTTTCCCTCAAGCTCATTGAGTATCCTTCTCATCCTGCTTGGTTCTGTCCTGCTCTTGTCAAGGTCCTTGACAAGCATTATCAGATCAAGAATTGCGTCTTCTTCCTTGCATTCTGCTGCAATGCTGTTTATATCCTTCTTTAGATCATTAAGCATGCCTTCAAATGAGCTTATGTAATACCCTTCTTTCCTTTCCTTGAAATCATAGAAGCTCTTTGCAGTGTCTGTCTTCTTGGACAGGTCAATGCCTTTCTTCTCAATCTCATCCAGAGAATTCCTTAATCTGCTTATCTTTGAGCTGAGGGTCATAATCAATATAAATAAGCAGAATTATAAAAATATTACTTTTTCTTCTTTTTCTGGAGCTTGTCAATCTTGCTCTCGATCCTGGTCAGCTGGGTATCTGTAGTGTCAATCAGCTTCTTCAGATGCCAGTACATGTTCTTCATATACAATGATAAGAATATATACACAAGGATGATCACAACAGATAGTACTATGAAGCTAACAAGACTGTAAAAGTAGGTTCCGTTTGTCATTTAAGCACCTCTTTATATATAATATATTGGTATATCCTGCTTGTAATTCAAAACATTTATAAATATTTTGCTGAAAACTCAATTCTCCTCGCAAAATCAGGGTTCATTGAGCATCTATAAAAGGTTTTTAGATACCACTAGACATAAGGATGGTACAGAATACAGGTATCTGAGGACCTTGAGAGGCATTATGCTGAATCACTGGACACTGGACAGTGTTATGTGAGGCTTATAAAGGAGGTGAGCAAACTAGTATGTATGAAGAACAAGATAATATCAAAGGACACACCATTGGCTGAGATAACCCTAAGGAAATATGAGAAGCCGTTCAACCTGGAGCATAGGGACCTGGTAAGGAAACTGTGCCTCTCAACAGGACTGCTGCAGCCAGGAGATTCAAGGGATATAATCGTAGACATTCTGTTTATTCTGCTGAAAGCAAAGAAGGAGAAGAGAGAGTTATCTTCAGAAGAGGTAAGGGATCTTGTGATAAAGTCAAGGAATGACACAGGTCTTGCAGTATCCGGAGTTGCTTCATCAAACATAAGAAGGCAGCTCAAAAGGCTCAGGGATCTGTTCCTTGTGGAGAAGGTGAGGAACAAGTACAGGATAAATGAGCATGACAGCCTGAATAACATCTTCCAGGAAAAGGTAGAGCAGTACCTTCTGCATACAGTCGTGAGCAGGGTCAAGGATTACATTGATGTTGTTGATAAGGAGTTTTGAGGTAATATTATATGCAGAACAGGGTGAGAACAGAGAATGTCAGTAAAGTCAGGAATATATTAATTAAGTATAAGAGGGATGATATAGAATATAATGAGTCTCATTTCACCCTAAAGCTGGAAAGGCAGAAGATTGACAGGAAAGAAGTAGTTAAGAACATACTCAATCCAGATAAGCTTGTGCTTGTCGGTGTTTCTGAATCAAAGAATCCAGGGTACAGGGACGTGCATGACCTGTATTTCAAGCTCAGTAGGAACAGGATATTCAAGATTCCTGTTAGCATAAAACCAAAATCTTTATATTTGATAACCATCTTTAAGATAAGGAAGAGGATACAGGATGAAGCAGCCAAATATTACAGGAAGTAGAAAGGAGTATTATATAAAGAAATTGGAATTTGATTATGATAAGTCAAATGACCTGCTTTATATATGCAGGAAAGGCTCAAATATCTACTCAAATGTTGTGGTTGGAGAGTTCCATCTTGAGTTCAGCAAGGACAAGAAGATAGTGGGAATTGAAGTGCTGAAAGCATCTGAGATACTCGGAGAGTATGGCATACCAAAAAAGATTCTTGAGAATATAGACAAAGTAGAGCTTAAAATTGTTGTCAAAGGCAATTCTATGCTTGTTTTTATCATAATCCACGCCCTGAATCAGGAGAAATCAGCTGCAATAACAATGAATAACCTTGAATCTCCGATAATGAAGGCATTAGTTGAGGCGTGAATAAGCGGTTAGTTCTGTATTATAATCTGATTTGAAGTCTTGAAAAGATTTAAATAGCTCTGCTTGTTATACAGAGTCATGAGATTAAGAATATTACCCTTTGTCATAATATTCATAGCATTGCTTCTTCCTCAACTGGCTCATGCTGATCTTATTCCTGTGGGCACAAAAGGAATCAATCATTGCTTTGAGATAACAAACATGGATGAGTATCCTGATTATATCTTCATCCTTGACCAGAGAGGTGCATATAATAAGTATGAGATGATAGTTCCTGGCAGATGCACAAGCTTCTATAAATTCAATACAGGAACAATATATGCTCTTAGCAAGGATAACCAGGCAATACTGTCTGGTATCAGGAGAGAAGAACCGGGCATCTTTGAGGATAGTCCTGCATTCATAAAATCTGATGTGCATATCAAAACCTCTCCTTATGTCTCAATCCTCAGCTCTGTGAAAAGCATAACAGACCAGTATACAATAATATCTATAGACGATGACAGGCTTGAGCTGGAGAAGACAACAGTAAAAGAGAGGGATTATTCAATATTCGTAATCTACATCCTTGCTTTCCTTGCAACAGTGCTGCTTGAATCCCTTATAATATGGCCTCTTGCAAAGGACAGGCTGGAAAAAGGATTCTTTAGCGCTCTGAAATACTCCTTTTTTGTGAATATCCTAACATACCCTCTTGCCCTTCTGATTTATATTCTTCTTTTTCCTGTATTCTCTTTTATTGAAATGGGAGTCTTTATTGCAGAAATATTCCTTGTCAGAGCATTTGTCAGGACAAGCTACAAGAGATCAATCCTTATATCCCTTCTGGCCAATATCGTGACAATGCTGTTAGGATTTGCATTCTATATATCCTCAGCATTCTGAAAACACTAAATTTAATAAGCACCTGCAATAATGAATAGGCATGAGAATCCCTAAGAAGTACGGCCAGTCAAAGATAAACAAGTGCCCTTTCTGCGGTGTGCAGGCCACATTCCAGAATCCTCAGGGCCTTCCTGTGTGCAGGAAGCATAAGGAATTCAGCCTTGATGATCTGAGATGCGTGTGTGGCGAATCCCTTGAGCCCTGTTCAGGAAAGTTCGGGCCTTATTTTAGATGCGAGAACTGCGGTAACATAAACTTCAGGAAAGGCCTTGAGTTCAATGAAGGCAGAATAAACAGGAAAAAAGAGCCTGAGATAAAGACAAAAGAGAAGAAATATGATAATCCAAGAAAGTTTGAGGAGATTAAGTCAAGGGCAAGCAAGGACAATGATCCTAAGGAGGTAACTGTAAGGTCTGACGAGCTTGACTTTATGTATGATTAGCTGTTAACCATCCAGGAGCTGAGAATGAGATTATGGAGCATCCATCCGAAATACCTTGATGCAAAAGGCCTTGTGGCTTTGTGGAGAGAGGCACTGCTTGCAAAAATAGTTCTGCAGGGAAAGACAGGATACTACAGGAACCATCCTCAGCTTGACAGGTTCAAGAAAGCAAAGAATCCAGTCAGGGCAATCAATCTCTATCTCATGACAATCTATGATGAGGCATGCATGAGAGGATACTGCTTTGACAAGAAGAAGATAGTCAAAGCAGAGCATCCCAGGATTGCTGTCACTTCTGGCCAGATTGAGTATGAGTTCAAGCACGTCAAGGCAAAGCTGAGAAAAAGGGATCCAAAAAGAGCAAAAGAGATTTCTAATGTAAAGAGAATAGAATTAAATCCTCTATTCAGAAAGGTAAAAGGAAGAGTTGAGTATTGGGAAAAGAAATAAATCAGCTCACTGTGACATATGTTCTATCTCTTCAAGACCTTGTCTTGCATGTTCTACACTTTCCTGGTAATCAGGATTATCGCTCTTGTCTGCAAACTTAATAGCCTGATGATACCTGATTCTTGCAGAATCATGATGGCCTGTTCTCTGGAATACCTGGCCTAAAGCAGTATATGCTTCTGAATTCTCTGGATCTATCTGTCTTGCTTTTTCCAGATCCTCTAATGCCTCATCTTGAAGCCCTAAAATGCTGAGTGTCAGACCCCTGTTCAGTAGGTAGGTTGGATTCTTGGAGTCATTCACATGCGCTCTGGTGAAACTCATCAATGCCGGTTCAAGATAGTTCTTGACAGTCTCTTCATTGATTGCTCTTCCTTCTGATTGAGAAATATGCAGGTTACCAAGAATATTATGATTCACTGCATTTTCAGGATCATATTCTGTTGCTTTCTTCATGTATTCTATTGCTTTATCAATATCTCCTCGCATTCCGGATATATCTGCCATCTGCAGATTGACTGCTGGATGATTTCTATCAAGGTATTTTGTGTTCTCTGCTGCTCTCTGGCACACACTGGTATTTCCATTATAACCAAACATATTTTTGACTGCTTCATCAAATCTATCAGGCTCTTCGAGCATGTCTCCCACTTTAGACACCTCTCTTGTAACTGCCTGAAGCTGGCATAAGAAATATAAACTATTTGCTGTCTCCATTTCTTTAAAAGCTTTGTTCAGGTGCTTCATTTTTTTATGAGCTAGACCTTTACTGAAATGGTATTCAGCTAGTCTTTCATATTGATCAGAGAACAAAGCTTCTTTTCTTTTTTCATTGTCTTTATCATCTTCTCTTCCTATAGGTGTGAGTTCAATAGCTTCTGCAAAATCATTAATAGCTTTTCTTGGATGATTCAAGAAATAATTTGTCCAACCGCGTCCATGATATGCTTCTGCGCTAGGTTCTTGTTCAATTATTGCATCATATAATGGCATGGCTGCTTTGTTG
>WJJV01000030.1 GCA_014729495.1 Candidatus Woesearchaeota archaeon | reverse complement strand
TTTCTCAGGATCTGCTTTCTCATCAGCAAGTATGGGAACCTCATGGTTGAATAAAGGAACTTTTGCCTTCTTTCCAATCATGTCCTTGTATCTCTCATCATCTGGATGCGCGAATATTGCCACGCACGCTGGCAATAATTCCGGCCTGGTTGTTGCTATGATAAGGTCCTTTTCCTCTTTATTTCCATCTTTTCCTGTTTCCTGTATCCTGAATATTATGTCATTGAAGAAAGAGTCTTGCTCATCATCCTCCATCTCAACCTGGGCTATTGCTGTCTGGCAGTCAGGACACCATAGTGTAGGGGCTTCTTTCCTGTACACCCTGCCATCCTTGTACTGGTCAATGAATGATCTCTGGCTTATCTTCCTGCAATGCTCATTTATTGTGCTGTAATAGATGTCAAAGTCAGCAGAAGTGCCTATCCTCTTCCAGTCAGAGATGTATTTTGGCCTCACCTCATCAAGGACCTCCATTGTGAGCCTGATAAATTCCTCTCTGGACATCATTGTGCCTTTGACTTTCTTCTCAGACTCAACAAGCCTTATTGTAGCAAGCCCATTGTCGTCTGTGCCGAAAGGGTAAAAAAGATTGAATCCTCTCATCCTCTTGTATCTAGCTACAAAATCTGCCTGCGAGAAGCTGAATGCATGGCCTATGTGCATCTTGCCTGATACAGTAGGTGGAGGTGTATCAATTGAGAATATCTTCTTGTCTGACTTTGGGTCAAACTTGTAGACCTTCTCCTTTTCCCAGAATTCCTGGATCCTTGGCTCCTCTTCCAGAGGATCGTATCTTTTTGGCAGTTCCATCATTCTTGGGTCTGTTATGGCTTGTTTTTAAAGATTTCCCATATCCTGAATATCGCCAGGCCTAATATAGGCATCAGTATGATTGATACTGACATTATTATTGATGTTGCAAGCACTTCTGAAGGAGCTGTTGTGCTGTTGAAGATCGCGAACCCAGTGCTCTTGAGCTGGAGTGCTGCAAGCATTCCAAGAGAGATGCAGACAAGTGAGGATATGAACAGCATATAAGGAAGTGGTGACTCTTTAGGCTCATGC
Source organism: Candidatus Woesearchaeota archaeon (assembly GCA_014729495.1). Lineage (GTDB taxonomy): Archaea > Nanobdellota > Nanobdellia > Woesearchaeales > UBA12501 > WJJV01. The sequence continues at coordinate 8,134 of WJJV01000030.1, read as the reverse complement.
TCTTGCAGGGGAATCATGCCCTCATAAAGCCTTATCTCCTGCTCTGCCTGCTTTCTTAGATCTGAATAATGCTTCAGAGCAGTGCTCAGTCTCTTTCCAAGCTCTTCTGAGCTGAGGCTGTCTGTACAGCTGTTGATAAGAACATCATACTCATCAGGCCCTATCTGGCCCTGGTCAGCCATGGCCTCTATCCTCTCAATCTCAGATGCAAGCCAGGCCTTATAGCCCTCATAGTAATTGATGGCCTTGTCAATCTCTGCAAGCCTCTGCCTGGCATCATCCAGCTTGAGTTCAATGTTCATTCTTTGTCTTTCCTCCTGGTTCTTTTTCCTGTTGCTTTCTGCTTTCCTGCCTCTTCTTCTTTGTCCTTGAATAGCATGTCCACACAGTCCTGTCATCACGATTCAGGAGCTTTGCTATGTCATGGAATGTGAGATCAAGTTCATCCTTCATGTACTCCACAATGGCTTCAAGGACGCTGACAGCCCTGTCCTTGAATATCCTTGAGGGTATGGGTATGCTTATCATCTCTGAGTCAGGGGATTCAGACCTATCAGAATCAGAATATGGTTGGGGTTTTAGGGGGTGGTTAGGCATTATGCAGGCCCAAAAAGGTGATTCCTTGGTAAAAAAATCACTTCGTACTTACAGTGTAAGATAAATAATATAAAAAGTTTTTGTTTTTACTTACATTGTAAGTATAAGAAAGAATTGAATCATTGAATTAGATAGAATCAACCAAGAGAATATATACATCTAATCAAAATCAATCCACTGCATCACAACATCGCCTTTAGTCAGCTCATATGCCTTCTGGTCAGGCCTGCCTGTGATGTTCTGCAGCATGGACTCATTGAATGAACCTCCTTTCTCAAATAGCATATAGAGAGGCTTCTGGTTAAGCAGGCCTATCTGCCTTAGGGAGTAATGCTCCTTGATATAATCCCATCTCTCCTGATCCTGCATTACACTAAAACCCCACTGGTAGAGAAATATCCATCTGACATTGAGATCCTGTTCTGCCATCCTGATATCTTCAAGAGATGGCACACCCCCTCCGGTTGACTTCCTGTCAGCATACCACAGCAAACCATAATCCTGATGTCCTGAGTGAATTATCCTCTCATCAGGGTCTGAGTGCTCATTAATGTACTTGCCAGCGACATCAAGGCCGTAGAACTGGGTGTTGAACTGCCTTTCCCATGCCTGGGTTGAAGGAAAATATAGTATAAGGAAAAGAACTATCACAATAGCTGGCTTGAGCTGTTTTGCCTTCATCATCTTGGATATATTGGTGGCGACAACAACAAAACAGTAAGCTATCATGAATGCAAAGAATGGTGCTATGGCAAACTGGTGATAACTATGCCCGCCCATCTTACTTGCCATGATGAAGAAATACAGGATGACTCCTGCAAGATATCCAGCCATGAACCTGTATCCAAGTGTCTTCCTGTAGAAAAGCAGGAAGAATCCTATGCCGAATAAGGCAAATACAAATCCCAGGATTGTATAATTGTCAGCAGTGTATGCTCTCATGGCTGTCCACCATTGGGATGTGAATATCACACTTACATCAATCAGCTTTGATGATACAGCACTAGCAGATGTCCTTGAGGGTATGTATATGTTGAAGTATATGTACTGGACTATTATCAGCAGAAAGATTGCAGCAGAAGCGATGTATGGATAAGCATAAGAGCTCAGCTTTTTGAGTTTAATCAGTCTCTTCCACGGGAATATGAAAAGCATAGGGATTCCTATAACCAAAAAGTCATATTTTGTTATCCCAGCCAGCATTATGAATAAAGCTGACAGTATCATGTCTCTTCCTGAGTCTTTCTTTACCCATCTGACATAGAAGTAAGCTCCGATAAGCATCAAGAACAGGCTGATGTTTACCTGCTGCACATTATGTGTGAAGAATACAAAAAGAGGCATCATAGCCACAGCAAAAGCAGACGCCAGAGCAAGATCCTCTCTTTCGAACAATGCCCTGACAAGAAGGTACATTGCTGCAATACAGCCCAACCCTAACAGCAGGATGATTATCCTGGCAAGCAATATGCCCTCGCCAAATATCATGAAGAATATGCTTATGAGTATAGGAAGGCTCGGGAATTCTCCTCCATGGGCTCCGCTGGAATCCTCCTTAAGTGTGGGATAATCATGCTCTGCAATAAAGAATCCATGTTCAAAGAATCCGTTCTCTGCAAAGTTCCTTGATTCCTGAAGATATCTTGATTCCTTCCAGTTATGATATCCTACAACAGGATAGTCAAGATGATATGATCTCAGATAAAGTCCAAAAGCAAGTATAAGTCCAAGAGCTATCCAGTGCCAGTTCTTTTTTGCAGCATCCAGAGATATTGTTATGTTGTCCTCTTTTGCCATTATATCCCTAATCCCCATCTTTTATGAAAAACAGAAACTATATAAATATTGCTAAATTAGGCAGTACATATGTTTTATTCAAGAGGTTGATTTATGCCAAAGATATTCATTGTCATTCCTGCATATAATGAGGCAGAAAGCATTTCTCAAGTTATAAGAGGCCTGAGGAAAGAGGGCTACACTAATGTGGTTGTTGTTGATGACTGCAGCAGCGACAATACAGCAGAGACAGCAAGAAAAGCCGGAGCTGCTGTACTTGAGCATGTGATCAACAGGGGCCAGGGAGCTGCGCTCCAGACAGGAACTGATTATGCTCTGGAAAAAGGCGCTGATATCATTGTGCATTTTGATGCAGACGGACAGCATGATCCAAAAGAGATAAAGGACATGATGGATCCCATAAAGAAAGGCAAGGTTGATGTCACACTGGGTTCAAGGTTCCTCAGGAAAGGATCCAATGTACCTCTTCTAAAGAGGGTTGTCCTCAAGATAGGAGTGATATTCACATTCTTCTATTCAGGGATCCTATTGACAGACACCCACAATGGATTCAGGGCCTTGTCAAGCAAGGCTGCAGGCAGGATACAGATAAACCAGGACAGGATGGAGCATGCTTCAGAGATAATAGACCAGATAAAGAAGAAAGGGATCAGGTACAAAGAAGTGCCTGTCACAATAAGATACACAAAGTATTCAAGGCAGAAAGGCCAGAGTGCGCTCAATAGTATAAAGATAGCTGCAAGGCTTATATGGACAAAATTTTTGAGATGATTGGAAGATGATTGAGAGAATATCCCAACATGATGTTTAAAAGGTAATTTAATATGAGGTGAAAAAATGGTTTCATTGCTGCAGGTCATAGTCATTGTTTTTGTGCTGTTCGCCATAACAAGGGTCTTCTTCAGGTATCAGGACAAGATGATCAACACATTTGAACTTGTATTCTGGTCACTGATATGGATTGCTGTTGCAGTGGTGCTTTTCGTGCCCACAATAACAGAGCCCATAGCCAGACTGTTCAATGTTGGAAGGGGAATAGACATAGCAGTCTACTTCAGCATAGTGCTGCTGTTCTATCTTGTGTTCAGGCTCTATGTCAAACTGGACACAATGAACAATGAGCTGACAAAGGTTGTAAGGAAAGAGGCTGTAAAGAAGAGAAAATGAAGCAGACCAAAGCAAAGAAAAAGAAGGAAAGTAAGAGCGTTGATATAGTGATTCCAGTATACAATGAAGAGAAGGCACTTGCTGACTCAGTAAGAAGGCTGAGCAGATTCCTTTCAGGCAATCTCAAGGCATATTCATGGAGGATTGTCATAGCAGACAATGCATCAATTGATGATACTCTGAAGATAGCAAAGAAGCTGTCTGATAATAGCCAGAAAGTGGGATACATCCATCTTGACCAGAAAGGAAGAGGCAGGGCCTTGAGGAAAGCGTGGACAGAGAGCAAGGCAGACATAGTCAGCTACATGGATGTGGACCTGTCAACAGACCTTGAGGCATTCCCTAAGATGATAGATGCTCTTGCAGAAAGATATGATGTAGGAACCGGAACAAGGCTGTCAAAGAGATCCAGGACAGAAAGGTCTTTCAAGAGAGAGCTTCTATCACGAGGATACAATATTCTTGTCAAGGCAATACTATTCACAAAATTTTCTGATGCGCAATGCGGTTTCAAGGCAGCGACAAGAAAGGCTGTTGATGATCTTGTCCCTCTTGTCAAGGACAATAACTGGTTCTTTGACACAGAGCTGCTTACGCTCGCAGAGAAAAAAGGATATAAGACCTATGAGATACCAGTAAAGTGGATAGAGGATCCTGACAGCAGGGTGAACATTATACAGACAGTCTATGAATACATAAGGGACCTTCTCAGGCTGAGATTTGAGCTTTGGATGGGCAAGCAATGAACATGCCAGACCATGTTTCCAATTTTATGCCACAGAAATATTTATAAATCATAATCCAATCTGTCCAGAGCATGGGGGAAAAAAGAGTAAATTTGCCTTCTTTTATGCATGACCGGAGATTCATAATAGCATGCATAATCATATTCTCTATACTCATAAGAATCCTGTACAAGAATGCAGGACTTTGGCATTTTGACTCCTATGCTGATGTAAAGACAGTCGAGGACATCCTCACTACAGGAACCATGCAGTACTCCTATGCTTATGGAGCTCCTGGAATGGTCGTGACAGTTTTCCTGTTCTACTATCTGCATCATCTTTTCACTGGTGTGATGACTGCAGAGCCTGCTTACTTTTTTGTCACGTTCATAACAGCAGCCCTCGGATGCGCTCTTTTGTACCTCATAGCTGAAAGGCTGACAAAGAACAGGTTCATCAGTGTGGCTTCTGCGCTTTTCTTCTCTGTCACTCCAATATTCCTTTCTGCCACAACATACCCGAAGACGCATGCGCTCTCAATATTCTATGCCCTGCTTGGAGGCTACCTGATGATGCTTGCATCAGAGAAGGAATCATGGAAACTGCTTGCTATCTCAGGGCTTTTTTTCGGCCTGAATATCGCTATCAGACCTGACGGCGTCCTTTACATAATACCATTCCTTCTGATCTACATAAATCCCCGGATTAAGAACAGGAAGCTCATGATAAACAGGAGCAGGTTCAGCCTGATTAATATAGCTGCGTTCATCGTACCGATGGCAGGAATATGGTTCCTGCTTTTCTTTCCAAGGATAATTGAATGGGGAGGGCTCTCAGCATTTTTTGAGCGGCTCAACCCCACAACAGAAACCAGAGGAGGATGGATGGGAGTCATATCTGATAACACGCTTCCTGCTCTGAAGGCCATGACATTCTCAGTCACATGGATAGGATGGGCAGCTATCGCAGGAGGATTGTATTACTTCCAGAAGAAAAAGAGATACTTTGAGCTTGGAATAATGATACTATGGTTCAGCATGTTCTTTTTCCTGTTCGGAAATCTTGCTGTGATGCATGCAAGATTCCTGCTTCCAGCACTCATACCTCTGATGATACTTATGGCAGCCGGTTGCAGCCTGGTATACAAAAGGAATGATCTGATAGGATATCTTCTTGTCATAGTCATAATCGGAAGCATGATATACGCAATCCATCCTGTTCTGAGCTACAGGCATGAGCACTCAGGAACAAAGGATTTTGCCATGTTCGTGGCCCAGAACACTCCGGGAAATGCTGTTATAATGACTAATGATATAGGATTCTTCATAAGGTATTATGGTAACAGAGATATTGTGTTCCATCCAAGAACAGGCGACATAAAAGAGATAAACGAGTTCATAATAGAGCTCATGGATTATATCAAGCAGGGAAGGCCTGTATATGCAACTGGTGAGGGATTTGGCATTGATCCAGGAAAGCTTGTGCAGAACGCCATAGTCGCGAACTTTGAGATCATACCAGTAGGAGAGCAAACAACAGAATGGTATGGGGACAGTACCTTAAAGCTTATGCTCTATAAGGAGCAGCTTTTCAGGCTCAAACCAAAGACTCAAGAGCAGATGCAGGAGAATATGACAGAGGTTCCTGATGAAAAACAAAGTACTTAAAGAAAACGGAACTGGAAAGGAGATGCAGCTTGCCCACAGAATCTACAGAGGAATATCAAGAAAGATAAGCCCTTTAATATCCAGGGCTCCTTTGACTCCCAACCAGATAAGTGTAATCTCATTATTATTCATAATAGCAGGATCTGTATTAGTGGGTTTTGGAGAGTACATGAAAGTTCTTATAGGAGCTGCAATAATACAGATCGGAATGCTGCTTGATTTTGTGGATGGTGATGTAGCCAGAATAAGGGGAATGTCAAGTCTTTTCGGCAACTGGCTTGATTGTGTACTGGATAGGGCAGGAGATCTTGCAGTGCTTATTGGACTGATAATTGGGGTTGCAAATAATCCTCAATATCTGTCAGAATGGTTTGAATATGTTGGAATTGCAGACCCCCTGCCAGCAATACTAACAGCAGGCATTTTGCTTATTGGGCTGAGATTTGCTGTAGACAGCACTTATGCGTATACTTTACTGTATGCTCCTGGATCTGTCAGGATATACAAGGAGACAAAGAAAAGCCTGCTGATGGAAATTGTTTTCTCCAGAGTTACATTCATATATTTCCTTATTTTTATAGCAGCAATATTCAATCTGCTGCCTTTATATTTCATAGGGCTTGTTATCTACCTTCTCCTTTGGTATCCTACGCTTCTTGCAGCACTGTTCCTTAAAGTCAGGAAATTGCAGTCCTAAACCATTAAATATTTAAATAGCCTTTTATTGTCTCCTTTCAGGGGGTAAAAATAATGAAGTTTCTCTTTTTCGGAGCAGGATCCATAGGAAAAAGGCATATGAGGAACATAAGGGATGTTCTGGGTAGCTCAGCCAACATCATAGTCTACAGCCATAAGCAGGATAAGGAAAAGGCTGAAAAGCTAAAGAAGGATATTGGAGCGGAGTCATTCTATGATATGGATGCGGCATTTGATGAGAAGCCTGATGCTGTGTTCATAACAAATCCAACAAGCATGCATATGGAGATTGCCCTTAAGGCAGCAGATAAAGGCATCCACATCTTCATGGAAAAGCCAGTATCTCATAACATGGCCCATATGGATAAGCTCGGACAGCTTATCAAAAACAAAGGGATTGTATTCTTTATTGGCTATGATATGAGGTTTAATCCAGTTCTCAAGAAGCTCAAGCCCCTGCTTAAGGATGATCCAATAGGAAATATTGTCTCAGTATCTGCAGAGTGCGGCAGCTATCTTCCTGACTGGAGACCAGAACAGGATTACACCAGATCATATAGCGCAAGTAAGGATATGGGAGGGGGTGTGCTTCTGGACCTCAGCCATGAGATAGATTATCTTATCTGGCTTTTTGGGAGTGTTGATGATGTAACAGGTTATGTTGAAAAAAGATCATCTCTGGAGATTGACTCAGATGATAATGCAAATCTGATATTATCCTTTTCAAAAACTAAGTTCAAGGGTCTGAAAGCTATTCTGCACCTGGATTATCTGCAGAGAGACCCGTCAAGAAGACTAAAGATAGTGGGAGAAGGGGGTACAATAGAAGCAGATATGATATCAGGAAAACTGAGCATGCACAAGCCGGAGAAAGGATGGGAAGAGATAAGTCTGAAAACAGATTCTTCAGACTCAAAAGACCCTTATGTTGAGGAGCTGGAGATATTCCTTGGTGCTATTAAAGGCGCAGAAGGAAGTCCTGAGAGAGTAATTGGTTTTGATCATGGCAGGCATGTCATGGAAGTCATTGAAGCTGCCCTGAAGTCTTCAAGGCTGGCAAGGGTTGTGAGCACAAATGAGGTCTATGACAAGGAGAAGGTCTCCCAGGTAAGTGAAGGAAAAACAATAGGGATTATATGCGCGAGAGGGGGGTCAAAGGGAGTGCCTGGAAAGAACATAAAAGATCTTGCAGGAAAGCCTCTCATAGCTTATTCAATAGAAGAGGCAAAGAAAAGCAGGATGATCGACAGGCTGATAGTATCCACTGACGACAAGAAAATAGCTGAAGTTGCAGAGAAATATGGTGCTGAAGTGCCTTTCATGAGACCATCTGAGCTTGCCACAGACACAGCAGGCAAGATTCCTGCAATACAGCATGCCATAAGATGGCTTGAGGATAATGAGAAAGAGAAAGTGGGCATTGTGGTTGATATAGACCCCACATCCCCTCTTAAGAGTTCAGATGATATAAACTCCTGCATAAGA
>WJJV01000029.1 GCA_014729495.1 Candidatus Woesearchaeota archaeon | reverse complement strand
GCCACCTCTCTGTGGTCGGGTTCTTTACGCTTATCAGAGAGGCTAGGAATACTAAACATAAACTTTCCAGATAAGCACTCACCACCTCGCCGATGTTGGGATAGCAGCAACTTATCGGAGAGGCTAGGAATAAGTTACAATATAATCCTAAAAAATCCATCACCACCTCTCCCACATAGCCAGTGTATCATTAATATGAAAGAAATCTATTGATTACTGCATCAAATATCGCGGCCCTGCTGCAATGCAGCAGGACCTTTTAATTCCAAAAAAATTAACCAAACATGTTGAGACCAAGGCTCCGTTTCCCGATGCTCGGACGGGATGCCTCAGGCAGGTCCTCAGGTGTATCTTCTGAGAACTCCTCAAAGAAGTCATCATCCTCCAGCTGTATAAGCTTTATTCTTCTCATCTCAACCACCTTTTGGTAAGATATTAATAGAAAGATTTAAATATATATTTTATCTATATATTATATATACCATATAAGGAGTATATGTTTACTCGGAAGATTAGGGGGTGTATAGATGGAAACAAGAAAGATAATCTCATTTGGTAATTCTTCATATGTTGTATCTCTGCCAAAGGACTGGGTCAAAGAGAACAAGCTCAGCAAAGGGGATCTCCTCCATATGGACCAGAAGAATGATGAGATACTTATCTATCCAGGGCGTAATGGAGAGAAGAAGATAGAACCAAAGACAATAATAATAGAAGGAGACGGAAAGGACTATGATATGATACAGACAGAGATAGTCTCTGCATATCTCAACAATTATGATGTCATAGAGGTGAGAGGCAAGCTGTCAAAAGAGAGGGCAGTGCATGTTAAATCCCTGCTCAGGAATCTCAGCGGTATAGAGATCATAAGGCAGGATGCCCAGAAGATAACAGCAAAAGACCTTCTCAACATCAACGAGATATCAATAGAGACCCTGATAAGGAGGATGGACAATATTATCCGGTCAATGCTCACTGACTCAATACAGAGCATAAAAGAGGACATGTATGAAGAGATCTATGAGAGGGATCAGGATGTGAACAGGCTCGTGTTCCTCGCATATCGTGTCCTGCGCGCAGCAATAATCGACTCAAAGATAGCGAAGAACCTGCAGAAAGCCAACATAGAGCTTCTGTTCAGCCAGGTGCTCATAGAGAAGCTGGAGAAAGTCGCTGACAAGTCCAAAAGGATAGCAAGATATCTCAAAGAGGCGAATCTGAAGCAGTCAGAGAAGGAAGAGGTCACAAAGATGTATGAGAGCATAAAGGGATGCTATCTTGAGGTCATGAAAGCATACTACAAGAAGGATCTTGACCTCGCGTTCAAGGCAGAGAACGCAGGATTTCAGCACATCAAGAAGCTAAACAAACTCATAAAAGAGAGACAGAATGCTCCTGCCCACATGGTGGTCGAGCAGATGAAGAGCATGGTCATCTCAATAAAGAACATAGCAAGGGCAGTAATAGGCATGGAGAAGAATGTCTGGTGAATTGTCCAGTCAAGAATATCCTGGAAGAAGTCACTTATTATAAGGTTTTATTATGACCTGTTGCCTTTCCTTTCCATTTCCTATCAGTTTAACAGGCACACCTAATCTTTGCTCTATTGTATTGATGTACATCTGAGCTTCCATTGGAAGATCCTTGAATCTCCTGACTTCTTTTATATCTCCCCAGCCTGGCAGATATTCAATTACAGGCTCTACTTCTTTAATGTGAACCTGGCTTGAAGGAGGAAAATTATAGTGTTCCCATTTGTCTCCAGTCTTTCTTTTGTATCCTGTGCACATCCCCACTTTAGGAAGACCAGAAAGCACATCCAGTTTTGTAAGAGCAATATGGGTCATCCCATTCACTGCAACAGCATGCCTTAGCTGAGGGATATCAATCCATCCTGTCCTTCTCGGTCTTCCGGTAGTTGCTCCATACTCTCCTCCAAGCATCCTCAAGGCAATACCTTTCTCAAGATCATTTCCATTCTTCATCATAGCATCTAGATCACTGTATTCAGATTCTTCAACTTTCTTTGTGTATTTGTTCCCGCCTTCTTCAGCGCAGTAAAGCTCCGAGTCTCTGCCTCCAAGTTCAGTCGGGAAAGGGCCATTGCCTACTCTTGTTGTATAAGCCTTCACCACACCCCATACTTCATCAATCATCGGCCTTGCTCCAGAGCCTGTTATAAGGCCGCCCACTGTTGAGTTGGAAGATGTCACAGCAGGATATGTTCCATGGTCAATATCAAGCATAGTTCCCTGAGCGCCTTCAAAAAGAAAAGACCTTCCCTCAGACATCAACTGCGACATCTTCTCTGTGATATTGCATATATATTTCTCTATCCTGCTGAAGTTATCAACAAGAATCTCATGGATCTCTGTGGGATCAAACATCTCTTCAAGACTATATCTTTCAATATTAGCTTCAATTAGATGATGCGCTCTTCCATCCCTGAAATTGCACATCCTAACTCCCTGCCTGAGGATCTTATCACCATAAGTTGGGCCTATACCTCTCCCAGTCGTGCCTATCTTCTGGGTCTTGTCTCTTTGCCCATCAAGATGCTTATCATAAGGCATGATCGCATGAGCTCTGTCTGATATCCATAATCTTTCATCAAAACTGACGCCCTGGTCTCTAAGAAAACCTAGCTCTTCAACAAGCACTTCAAGATCAATCACCATTCCGTTTCCCATAACACCTATCACATGAGGGGTGCTCATAGCACTGGGCACGAGATGTGTTATGATCTCCCTGCCATCCTCTGTAAAATATGTATGGCCTGCATTGTTTCCTCCCTGGGCTCTTACAGCTACACTGATACTGTATCCTGAAAGATCTGAAGCCAGATAATCAATAAGCTTTCCCTTTCCTTCATCACCCCATTGGGCGCCGACAACCATTACATTTGCCATCTTACTTTGCCGTAGTCACCTGTGTTCTCATCAGATCATGCACATTTGATTCGTTGTTTCCGCTGTCTGTGATCATTGTAGCCCTGGCTTTGTTCTGGAACTCATATATGTCTCTCGCTCCTGTATGGGCCATTCCTATCCTCAATCCCTGGACAAGCTTATACACTACACTTGACACAGAACCTTCATAAGGCACAAGACCTGAATCGCCTTGTGATACGATGTTAGCTATGTCAATATTGCCTGTGTCACCTGTATCTTCGGACATGAAATATCTCTGGCCAGCACCTTTGCCTGCCAGCAAAGACTCAACAGATGCCATTCCCCGGTATACAACAAACTTGCCGTCCCCTATATTGACAACTCTTCCTGGGCTTTCATCAGTCCCTGCAAGCTTGTTACCGAGCATCACTGTGCTTGCTCCGAAAGCTATTGCCTTTGACAGGTCAGCTCCTTTTGTTAGGCCACCATCAATATTATAAGGGACACCATTCTGTATCATCAGGTTAGCCATGTGAGATACAGTGGCCTGAGGGACACCCACTCCTGAAACAGTCCTTGTGGTGCATATTGATCCAGGACCAACTCCGAATTTCAGTCCGTCAACACCAGCTTCAATAAGAGCAGGAACCATTGCAGGATATGCCAGATTTCCTGCAACAACGTCAGTGCTGTCCTTATATGTTTCCTTGATATATTTTACTGCCTCTACTGCCTCTCTTGAGTTTGCGTGTGAAGTGTCAAGCACAAGAACATCAATGCCCTCCTTTACCAGAAGATCAATCCTCTGCTTCTCCTCCTCTGTAAGAGTAGGGCTAATGGCAGCTGCGCATCTCAGCATGCCGTCTGTATCAACATTATATATCCTGCTTTTGCCTTCCACAATCCTTTCAACATCCTCCCACACATAGAGTCCTCGCAGGACACCATTATCATCAACAACAGGAACGCTCTTGATCTCCCTGCTCCTCATCTCCTTGTAGACTTCATCGATATCAGCAGTATCTGTGATGAAAGGCTCTTTTCTCATGACATCCTCAAGTTTTGCGGACGGATCATACTTATTTATGAAAGTGAGTTTTGTTCCTGTTATTATGCCCTTTACCTTCCTCTCAGCGTCCAGCACAGGAAAGCTTGTGAACTTCCAGCCTTTCTCAGTTACCCTTTTCTTCAGATACTCAACAGTATCTGTCTCCTGAAAAAACTTCGGCTTGTTTATCATGCCGTGAAGATAATGCTTGACTCCTGCAACATGCCTGGCCTGCTCTTTTGGGGTCATATTGCCTCCTTTATGGACAACTCCCAGACCTCCGCACATAGCCATTGCAATAGCCATACCATACTCTGTGACAGTATCCATAGCTGCGCTTATTACAGGTGTGTTGACTGGAACATTCCTTGAGAACCAGGACTGCACATTTACCTGGTCAGGCCTGATGTCACTCTCAAGATCCATCAGGGCGATATCATCAAAGGTAAGGGAGAGTCTTGGCTGGTATGCAGTCTCACCAGGAACCTCATAACTGAACTCTTTCATGAAAGCTTCAAGATAAGGATTGACAAGATTCTTCCCTCCTATCTCTCTGCTGAAATCACGATCATTTTCATCTATGAAATACATCAGATCTTTAATCTTCATAGGGAAAGGTTTTCCGTTGGTTTTTGTCATTTTATTCAGCCTTTACTTTGTATATCTCCCTTAATGTTGCGATAGTGCCTCTTGCTCTCTGCACTGCTTCAAGGCATATCCTCTCAGCCTCTCCGATATTGTTTGCAGGATCCAGATGATGGCGTATATCATCTCCTGCCTTAGTTGGTATATGGCCATCTATCATCGCATCACTAAGTTTTCTATCAAATGTTACCCTGTCAACATATGCTCCTGTTTTATCAACACTCATTGTCTGCATCAGCCTGTAAGCATCACCGCTTACACCCTCTCTCTTGAGTATTGTCATGGCTGCTCCAGACACAAGAGCTGGATTTGCATCAAGATAATCCCTTACCTTTCTGTCATAGGTCTCATACTTGTCCAGCTCATTCATCACTCTCTTGAATCCTATTATTATCTTTGCGAAATCATCTCCTATATCCCTCTGAAGTATTGACCTTCCCATGTCTCCCTCATGCCGATAGTCAATCAGCTCTCTCCAGGTGTAGTCAAGCTGGGCAAGCCCTTTGCCTGCATACTTTATAGCGCCCTCAATCTCCCATGGATTGAACTTATGGGGCATTGCAGATGATCCTTTATGGCCTTTCTTTGGATTTTTCTTGAACCATTGTGCGCTTGCCAGATCCCAGAAATCTCCTGATAATTTCTTTACCTGCTGTGTTATCCCTTCAATTGTGGTGTAGACATGCCTTATGTCAGTATAATTGCCTGTCTGATGCGCAACATCAAGAGGCTTTAATCCAAGCTTTGCCACAAAATCCCTGTGGAACTGCAGCCAGTCAATATCAGGATATGCTGCTTTCAGATCATTCAGATTGCCGACTGCTCCAAGAAGCTTGCCATAGAACTTAACAGGCTTTGGTACAGCAGTTATCTTCTGTACTGAAAGCCCACCTTCATCAACAGCACCATCCACTGTTTCAATGATATGATCATATTCAATCAGATGCTGGAGCTCAGTATTGATCGCTTCAACTGTATATAGGAATTTCTTGGCGAGTGTAGTCGGCTCTGCCGGCTGGCCATGAGTCATTGCTGCAACAACAAGATTTGAGCCATAATCAATGAACTTCTCAACCATGTCTGTTATTGTAGGTATCACAAGCCTTTCCATTATCTCCTTGTTCTGCAGTCCGAACACATTAAGCACTATATCCTCTGATGTCATGCCGAAATGGAAGCCGTCAATGCTGTCATCAAGGTCAATGCCCATCTTTCCAGCAGTGTATTTCACCCAGTCAGTTGCAGCAGCTGTGTCATGCTGTGATAACTTTTCAAATTCCTTGACCTGCTGGAAATCCCTCAGTGTCATGCTCTTAGGGATATTTTTGAGCTTGGCTTTCTCTTCATGAGTAAGATGTCTGACAATCTTCTTATCTTTGTGCATCCCATCATAACTGTCCATTAGCTCAGAAACAGCGATGAATGCATCTGTGCTGACACGCACTTTTCTCCTGATAGTCTCAGATTCAGATGTTATCTCATACAGGGGCTTAACATACCTGCTGTAACGGCCTTCAGGAGGAGTGAATGCAGTGAGGGCCCTGGCCTGCGATGGTGTGACCTCTACTGCTTCAAGCTCTTCTTCACTTATTCCATATCCATCAAGCAATGCCTGCACTTTGTCTGGTAGTGTCATTTTAGCAGTCTTTTATCAAGCAACCTTCTGGAATTCCTCCATTGCCCTGTCCAGATTATCCTCAAGTGATTCCTCATGCTGTGGATAGACTGGATAGACCTTTGCCTGTACCCATTGGTTTGTCCCTGCTCTGAAAAGATTGTTCACAGCATGGAAGAATTCAGGGCTCGGCGATACATACTCTATGCTCGGATCCATCAGTGTCCTGAAATCCTCAACACCTCTTTTCTTGGCCTCTTTCTTTGCTTTCTGGATATCCTCATACCACTCAGGATTCAGTTTCTTTACCTGATCCCTGATTCTCTGCTTGCTTATTCCAAGGCCTTTCCATACAAGCCTATCCTCATGCCATGTGCACACAGCATCAGCTAGGATGTCCTTCACTAAACCGTCACTCATCAGCGTGATATACTCAACCTTGCCGTCTTCCCTGCTGATCCCGACAGAGAATGCATAATCAGTCATAAGATTGCTGGCATTCCTGGTTGAATCATTTATCCTGGCATATCTTTCAGGACTTATTCCCAAAAGTCCTATTATCTCCTTATGAGGAGGATATCTGTCATCTGGCTCGAACTTTGTGCTGTAATCAAGCAAAGGCTTGAGATGGTCAGGAACCTTGTCACCTCTCTTGAAATCAGGAGGCAGCCCGAAATCCTCAAGCGTGACCTCTCCTCTCTCTAACCTGTCCCATACAGAAGAATTTGGGCCAAGCTCATTTCTAGATATGAACTCCACAGGATGTACATAATTATTCACTTTACCATTACCAAACATTGAGTAATCCCATCCTTCTCCTTCAATGAATTCAGGCTTTAGCCTGTTCACAAACTTTATCCTGCATTTTGTAGGAGCTATCTTTCCTGCGATAGCATCCTTTGCTGAGATCTCCTCCCCTTCATCAGTAACAAGGCATTTGTAATGGCTTTCTATCCCCTTTTCTCTCAGCATCTCAAAATTATATCCTTTCATAAGGTTTATTGTGCTGTTGTCAAGCGGAACTGAAGGCTGTATTGTTCCTATATCAAAAACAGAAAAGACAGGCCTTGCTGTAAGATCAGCCTCACCATACAT
>WJJV01000028.1 GCA_014729495.1 Candidatus Woesearchaeota archaeon | reverse complement strand
ATCAGGCCTAGCCTTGAGAATATCCTTCTTGTGTATGCATCAACAACAAAGTAAGGCTGGCCGAATGCATACAGCAGGATTGAGTCTGCTGTTTCCGGGCCAATGCCTTTCACAGCAAGAAGATCATCGCGGGAAGGTACTGTTCTGTCCCTGAAGTGTTCTGAGAAATAGTCTGCAATCAGCTTAAGCCGTTCTGCTTTCTGGTTGAAGTAGCCTGCTGGTCTGATGAGCTCTGCTATCCTGCTTTCTGGGGCCTTGATTATGTTCTCAATCCTGAGCAGTTCTGCTCTGTTGAGGTTCTCAATTGCTTTCTCAACATTTGACCATGAGGTGTTCTGCGTCAGACAAGCTCCGACTATTATCTCCCACTGATCATGAGAATCCTTTGGAGGCCCGCAATGGTGATTTGTCTGCAATCTGCCTTTAGAAAGAGGCCACCATCCCTGAGAGCCATATTCCCTGTGCATTGCAGAGTATATCTTCTTGACATCCATTCATAAACACCGATCATCCTTTTACAAGATTCCTTACAAGAACAAACAATGGAAATATCTCAAGCCTTCCCATAAGCATGGCGATCATCAGTGTAATCTTTCCTATCCAGTGCATTCCAGCAAGTTCCATTGTCTGGAGTCCGACTGTGCCTAATGCAGAAGTCATCTGGAATGAAGAGTCAAGGAAATTATAGCCCAAGATCATGAGTATGACTGTTCCTATGGCCAGAAGTGAGATATAAGTAACAAAGAACATTTCAATGATCAGGAGGTTGTTCTCTGCCATGGGCTTCTTGTTCACATTGAAAGGTATCACAGCTCCTGCTGGAGAGCCTAATTTCTTGACCATCCAGGGTATTGATTTCAGCAGCACAAAGACCCTGAATACCTTTATTCCTCCTGAGGTGCTTGCCACACTTCCTCCAATTATCATCGCAAGCATTATCAGCATTATGAACAGATGGGGCAGAGCAGGAATATCAGATATGGAATATCCTGTTGTGGTGAAAGCAGATATTATCTCAAACAGCACAGTCTTTGCATCAGAGAGCGCAAGGAACCCCAGACCTATAAAAACAGCAAGCATCACAAGAAGCACATTCTTCTCAAATGATGCAATGAAGTTTCTTATCCTGAGCCTCACAAGCTTGTTGTGAGCTATGAATGATATTGATCCTATGACCATCAGCACGCTGAGAACAACAAGCTGCATGTTGTTTGTGTAAAAGCTGTCGCTCAGAGTGAATCCTCCTGTTGACAGTGCTGTGAACACCATTCCTATTGACTCATAGAGTGTCATGCCGAACAGCCAAAGAAAGAAAATGCCAAGCAGAGAATATATCCCGTAGATCATGATTATGTTCCTTGTTGTGTTCCTTATGCTTGGTTCCATGTCCTGCGAGAATCCCTGGGCTCTGTAGAGTGCCATTGCTGTATGGGTCTCCTCCTCTGCATGCACGACCCTGTCCTCATACGCAGGTGTCTTTATCCTTGAGAATATGAAAAGGAACACCATGACTATTCCCATGCCTCCCATCCATTGGGTTTCTGCCCTCCACAGCAGGAGACTTTTTGGAAGATGGTCAAGAGAGCTGAATATAGACATGCCTGTTGTAGTATATCCTGATACAGACTCAAAGAGAGCATCAATGAAATTGTACTGGAAATGAGGGAGGAAAGATATTGAGCTTATCACAGATATCATGATGAAAGAGAGCGCCACAAGCATAAGCCCCTTATGCAGAGTGAGAGTCTTCTCTCTTGTCTCCATCCGTCGCTCAGCCATTATAAGAGACAGTCCTATGAAAAGTGACAATCCAGATGTGAGCAGGAAAAGCCCGAAAGG
This sequence comes from Candidatus Woesearchaeota archaeon, assembly GCA_014729495.1. Lineage (GTDB taxonomy): Archaea > Nanobdellota > Nanobdellia > Woesearchaeales > UBA12501 > WJJV01. Next base: position 7,870 of record WJJV01000028.1, on the reverse strand, counting down.
CTCATCATAGATGATTGCTGCTGTTATAGGGATGATTCTGAAGAATGCAGAGATCAGAAGTATATATCCAAGGTACTTTATCAGTATCTTCATTTTGATATCAAATGATTGTAAGCTTCAAAAAGATAAATTGCAATCACTCACAATCACTCATTTTCTCTTTCTCCTGCAAGGCTGCCTGCAGTCTCATGCTGCTCTGCCTCAGAAGAATTGTCCAATGCTCTCTTTATTGAGTTGGCCTTTGCAGCCACAACAGACACTATTGATGTGACTCCCACTTTTGAGAATAGCTCCTCATTCTGCAGTGAGTTCACCATCGCTATGATCCTATTGACACCATCATTCTTTGAATGCTCACTGACCATGAGATTGACCTTGTCATCTCCTGTCGTGACGATAAGGGCATCCACCTCTTCAATGCCTGCCTCTTTCAGCACACTAAGGTCTGTGGCATCACCATGGATGACAACCGCGCTTGTCTTGTTGGCTATGGCATTGGCCACTTCCTCATCCTTCTCTATTATTATGACCTTCTCAGCATCAGAGAGGAGATTAGAAAGCGCTATGCCAGTGTCACCTCCTCCTACAATTATTACTTTCATGCTTCAGAGAATAAAAGCCATGTTTATAAATTTTTGGTTAGATATCAGGTCATCGGAGAGTGTTCTTTGCAGGTCATCTGCAAAAATTATTTAAAGGACAGACCCCAATAGATATAATATGCCTTACAAAACAATAAGGCAGTTGCCTGATAAGGTAAAAGACAATCTGCCAAAGGAAGCGCAGAGGATATACAAGGAAGCCTTCAATAATGCCTGGGATCAGTATAATGATCCTGACAAGAGAAAAGGCTCCAGCTCAAGAGAATCTGCTGCAAACAAGGTTGCTTGGTCTGCAGTCAAGAAGAAGTACAAGAAGAACAAGTCAGGCAATTGGGTAAAGAAATAGGTTAGGTAAAGAAATAGATTATCAGATCAGAAACATAATTGAAACATGAGGTGATATGAATGGCTAAATCTGAAGATAGTGTAAAGAAGATGGGTCTTGTTGGACTGGGCCTGGCCCTGCTGACAAAGGAACAGGTGGACAGGTTCATGAAGCAGATGGTGAACAAGGGCGGACTGAGCAGTGCAGAGGCAAAGAAGAAAGCAAGGCAGCTGATCAGCAGGTCAAAGAAAGAGAAGACAAAGCTTGACAAGGCAATACAGAATGAAGTGCAGAAGAATCTCAAGAAGATGAACATCGCAACAAAGTCTGACATAAAGAAGCTTGAGAAGAAGATAAGCAAGAAGTCAAAGAAGAAATCATCAAAAAAGGCTTCCAAGAAGACTAAATCTTCAAAGAAGAAGTCATCAAAGAAAAAGAAGTAAGGCTCTGCATTGATGCATAGCATAAAAAAGAGCAAAAAAGAGATGAAGAGTAGCTGATGGATCTTTCAATCCTGAGCAAGGACCAGAGAAAGAGGTACAGGCAGATAGCCAGAGTTCTTGTAAACCATGGCATGGGATTTGTCCTGCCAAAGCTGGATGTCCCATGGTTCAGGCGTATTCTCAAGAAGAAGTATTCAAAGGATGTTCCTATGCCAAAGAGGCTGAGGAATGTCATGGAAGAGCTCGGTCCTACATTCATCAAGCTCGGCCAATTCCTCAGCACAAGAAGGGACATACTTCCTGATGAGTACACCAAAGAGTTCGGGAAGCTGGTTGACGAGGCACCAACGTTCTTATACAGCAAAGTTGAAGGCATGATCGAGGAGGATTATGGAAAGCCTCTTGACAAGATGTTCAAGGAGTTTGAAAAGAAGCCTGCAGCAGCTGCTTCAATAGGCCAGGTGCATCATGCAGTCCTGCACAATGGGGATAATGTAGTTGTGAAGATCAGGCGTCCTGACATTGAGAACACAGTCAATGCTGATATAGGGATACTGAGAACTCTTGCAGAGTTCGCGCATGAGAACATCTCAGATCTGAGGAGCTATAATCTTGTAGGTCTGGTAGAAGAATTCAGGAGAACCATGACCAGGGAGATGGACTACCTGAAAGAGGCCAGGAACACCCAGAGATTCAGGAGATTCTTCAAGGATAACAAGTCTGTGGTGTTCCCGAAAGTCTATATGGATCTCAGCACAGAGAGGATCATTGTGACTGAGTTCATTGATGGGTCCAGGCCTGATAAGTGGGTAAAGAAGAATCCATCTAAAGAGAAAAGGAAGAAGATAGCAAAGCTCGGCTCTGATGTCTATCTCAAGCAGGTTTTTGAGGCAGGCATGTTCCAGGCAGACCCTCATCCAGGAAACCTCCTGATCATAAAGGACAGCAGGATAGGGTTTGTTGACTTCGGCATGATAGGCTACATTGATGAGGAGACTCAGGAAAAGCTTGCAAACATATTCATAGGCATAGTCAAGCAGGACACTGACCTTATGATGAAACAGCTCCTTCAGATAGGTGCTGTAAACGGAAGGATAGACAGGCAGAGGCTCAAGAATGACATCGCAAGACTGGTGAAGCAGTACTATGATGTGAGCCTCAAGAGCTTCAGTGTACAGGAGCTTGTTGATGACATCCACCATATCATGAAGGATCATGATATAATCATTCCTCCTAATTTTGCTCTTCTTCTCAAGACACTGATCCAGATAGAGGGCATGGGAAGGATGATATATCCTGATTATAATTTCATTGAAGCCACAAAGCCGTTCCTAAAGAAACTTCTCAGCAGAAAGAAATCAGTTGGCAGCATCAAGGAAAGGATGACAGAGAAGCTCTATGAGATTGTGAATCTCTCAGGCGAGCTACCAAGAAGGATGGACAACCTGATATGGCTGCTTGAGCATGGCTCGCTCAGGATGGAGTTTGAGCATAAAGGGCTCAGAGGACTTCTCAAGAGGATAAGCAGCTCAAGCAACAAGCTATCGATAAGCCTTGTGATAGCTTCATTCATAATGGCCTCAGCAATAATAATGAATGCAGGATTCCAGACATTCGGTATGGTGGTGTTCATACTTCTGGGATTCATTGGTGTGGTGTGGCTGTTCAGCATGCTGTTCATTAAGTGAGATCTTCTTTATGCTTATTCTGGCAATGGCTGGATGATTTTAGTGAGGTATTCTTGATTCTCACCTTAAGGGATTATGTTGATCTTCTGTTCCTGTTAATTCTGGAGAACAATAACAATATTCAGATACATGGAAACAGAAAGATATCAAAGAGAAGAAAGTATAAGATTATACAAGAACAGCATTCACAGATCCTTCCTGGCCAGGTCTTGAAGTCACCATTGCCTTGCCTTTCTCAGTCTCTATGATTGTGCCTTTTGTTATGATGTTTCGCCTGATATAATGCCTATTGGCAGGGTTCTCAAGGATATTCTTTATCTTGACCTTGAATGACTTCTTTGTCTTCTTGTCAAGAACATTCACGAACTCGCCTTTCAGGAGCCTCTGCTTATCTTTTCCCCCTCTTGTCCTTGTTGTCTGGACTTTCCTCTCGCCGAGGCTTGTCAGAGTAGGTCTGCTTCCTTTCTGGTGGATCCTTTTCTTGCTGTAAGGGACTTTCCTTGCTCCTGTCTGCTTCCTGAGCGATCTCCTGTGTATAACTACCATAAGAATGCAGGAGAAAGCGCCTGTTTAAAAAGCTTTTTGTTTGCGATATATATGGGATCATGTTCTGTAATACAAAAATTTATAAATGGCCTGTTTTTCCAGCATTATATTAATTTTTTTTGAGGGGTGCTATATGGCAGAAACATCAAGACCATTGGATGCCTTGAATGAGGCAAGAGGAAAGAGAGTTATTATAGATCTGAAGAACGGCAGGCAGTATGTGGGAAAGCTGAGGGCTTTTGACATACACATAAATGTTGTTCTTGAGGATGCCGAGGAAAGGGCAGATAATGAAGTCAAGAGAAAGATGGGAACAGTATTCCTGAGAGGGGACACCATCACCATCATATCTCCTGAAGCTTAATGATCCTAAGGTCAGTAAGTCGGCAATGATGGCTGCGATGCCATCTAAGAAATGATAATCAGCAATAGGGGAGACCAAGATGACAAAAGGAACTCCATCAATGGGAAAGAAGTCAGGCAAGAAGACTCATATACATTGCAGAAGATGCGGAAAGAGGACATATCATAAGAGCCATAAGGTGTGCAGCTCCTGCGGATACGGAAATTCTGCCAAGCTAAGGTCATACTCCTGGCAGAAGAAATGATCGTCTTATAGGCTTATGTATTGCTGACTATCATATAATGGATTTATTCTATCATGTCTGGCCTGATAACCTACATGATCCATTTGATCCATTGATTTCAAGATGAAATGCAGGCTATGCGGAGCAAAGAAAGTTAATTCTGATGAGATGAATACTTGCAGGGACTGCGGTTTCACAATGTGCAGCATCTGCATGGCAAAGGCAGGCGAGATTAAGCAATGCCCTGGATGCAAGAAAGACATGGACTCAGCATACATAAAGGCAAGGCAGGAAAAGACCCTTAAAGAACTGCAGTCAAAAGCAGAAAAGAATCCTGACAATCCAAAAGTATTGTATGATCTTGGGATTGTTCTATACAATATAAAGAATGATGAACAGAAAGCTATAGATCTCCTGAAGAGATCCTCTGAGCTCAAGAAAGGATATGCTGCTCCGCTTCTGAGCCTTGTTATGCTCTACCAGAGAAAGGGGGATCTCAAGAGAGCAGAGGAAGCATGCAAGAACATACTTGAAGCTGATCCAAAGAACCATCTCGCGTATTATAATCTGGGCATCATATACACACAGCAGAGAAGGCTGATGGATGCTGCAAAAAGCTATGCTGAGGCTTTGAAGATCAACCCTAAGATGCCGCAGGCATACAACAACCTCGGCAACATACTTGTGATGGGCGGCAAGACAAAGCAGGCAATAAGCGCCTACGAGAATGCTGTAATGCTTGGACATCCAAGGAAAGATAAGCTGGAGAAACAGATAGAGAATCTCAGGAAAGCGCACGATGGAAACTAGAACCATGGAAACTAGAATAATCAGATGGGTATCTGCAATATTCATAATTGCAATGCTTGCGGGCTGCCAGGATATTCAGACAGAGAATAATGTGCCCTCAGATGCAGGACATGCTGCAGAACAGAAAGGTATTGAAGAGGAACAGCCAGAGTCTGTTGACAGGCTCAGTATGATACCCTCTGAAGCAGAGAAGGTGATGCCTGCTGATGATAGAGCTCCTCCTGAAAGCTATTCTGAAGAATATCTTGATCCTGTTCCGCTTAATGATATTGTTAATACTGCAGGAGCAGAGGATTCTGCATTTATACTGCCTGATGGAAAGACATTGTATTTCTTCTTCACACCTGATGTTGATGTTCCTGTAGAGAAGCAGATAATAGATAGGGTAACAGGAATCTATGTCACAGAGAGGCAGGGCAGTTCGTGGTCTGAGCCTCAAAGAGTTATCCTGCAGGACAAGGGCAAGGTTTCGCTTGACGGCTGCCTTTTTGTGAAAGGAGACAAGGCATGGTTCTGCACAGCCAGGGAAGGATATACTGGACTGCACTGGGCTACTGCAGAATACGATGCAGGCAAAGGCAAGTGGACAGGATGGAAGGTTGATGATTTCAATCCAGATTATGAAGTTGGAGAGCTGCACATAAGCGCTGACAGCAATGAGCTTTATTTCCATTCCTCAAGGCCAGGCGGAAAAGGAGGGCTTGATATCTGGAAGTCAGAGAAAGTGAATGGAGAATGGTCAGAGCCAGAGAAAATAATATCACCTCTTGCTGGAGAAGCAACCATAGACAGCAATGGCAATGTGTATTTCACCCATCATTTCTTTGATGGAGATGATATGATTGAAGCTGATATATATGTTGCGAGAAAGAAGTGAATTCACTGGACATATGTGGGGGTAATTCATTTAAACTTTGATTCTTGTCTATTTCATATGAAGATTCATGATATCAAAAGGATTAAATTGACAAGGGAGACTGCTTATCTTGCAGGCGTCATAATAGGGGATGGGCATATATCTAATTCCTGTAAATCACAGGATGATAAATCTAAAGATTATAGGATATGCATAGATCTAGTGGATAAAGATTATCTTGTTCTGATCAGCAATATGATCAAACTTATAATAAAAACAAGAAGCATTCCAAGACCATTAAAGAAAAAAGATTGCAGGAAGCAAAGATTTTATCTTCAATTTAGGAATAAAAGCTTTTTTAACTTTCTCACAGAGGATCTTGGAATTCCTGCAGGCAAAAAGAGCCGGATTGTATCAGTTCCTGAGAAGGTCAAGAATTCACCTTATGAAATCAAGAGATATTTTCTTGCAGGTCTGTTTGATACTGATGGTGGTTTCAGGTCAAACTCTTTAGGATTCACAACTGCCAGCAAATGCCTTAATAAAGATACAAGTAATCTCTTGAAAGAGTTTGGAATAGATCATTCAATAGATACATGGATAAACAAGAATTACAGCATGGAATATTATGGCATTAAGATAAATTCTTCAGGAATAGATAAATTTTTAAATAACCTGCCTTTCCAGAACAAAGATAAGCTTGTCAGGATACGTTCCAGATTCCATGCGGGGATGCCGGAGCGGTCAAACGGGACAGATGATTCTGATTAGCTGGAAATCAGTCCAAGCTTAGGTTGACCACAGCCGGAAAAGGTGTGATGAGCTTCGTGCTGTGATTATATGACACCTGTTGGCTTAGTGCCTACTGGGGTTCAAATCCTCATCCCCGCATTTTTTTTGTTCTAATGCATTATGTAATATTTAGCAATTTAGCAGGATATTGCCTTTTAAGCCTTCAATGTCTTATAATATTATTTTTATGTATGATTCAGAGCGAAAGGCCGTTTATTTACTTGTTTTTCCAAATTTGGACCATTATTTGGTCTTATCTGCTTTCTGAAGACCGCCAAAGATATTTAAATAGGGCGTGGTTTAATAGTCAGCATAAAGAACAGATATGGTGTTGATATGGGATACAAGAAACATGATAAGATGAATCCTGGAAAATCTCTGGAAGATTGCCAGCGATCAGGAGTACATAATAACTTAATATATAATAAATGGCTGAAAAACATGATGCTTCACAATAAGGATTTTTTATCATGCAGTGATGAAAGGCTGATAACAGCGCAGAATCATCTGACTGGCTCTAAAGCACTTCAGAGACACACACAACATATAATGCAAATGGAAAGTTTTATAAACCACTCATATTTTTTAGGTACTTGCCTAGATTTCTTAGGCAAGATAGCCTATTGTAAGAAAAAAGATAGCCTAGAAAACAAAGAGATAGCCGAGACCTAAAAACATGGAGGTGTTTAGGTAATGAAAGTGAGAAAAGCAATCAAAGCTATTGCAGCTTTGGGAGCCGGAATTTCTATGGTTGGAGCAACCATCATGGGAGCTATGGCACAGGATTTGTCAGAGTACCCAGCACCATTCGTCCAGAATGGAGGCTTTGATGGACTGATCGTAGTAGGCGACCAGGCAGCAGCAGAAGATATTGTCGGAGCAATTGACATCGGTATTAGCCTGCAGTATGCAGTAAGACAGCAGGCATCAGTAAGTGCAGGTGCAGCAGCTGTGACAATAAGTGAAGGAAAGAAGATTGACAAAACAGGTAACCATCTGAACTATGGAGACAACCTGTCTGATATCATTGAGGTTCTTGATGATGAAGACCTGCCTGTCATCCTTGCAGATGGAAGGTATCAGGACTCAGAAGGAGAGACAAGCAATGACGAGACATATGAGCAGACATTAAGGCTCTATGACGACGGCGGAAAGCTTGTCTTTGCTGCAGATGACGACGGCGAAGAGCTTGCAGACAACTATCTGTTCTTTAATGATGGT
>WJJV01000027.1 GCA_014729495.1 Candidatus Woesearchaeota archaeon | reverse complement strand
AAGCTTCTTAACAAGCTTGCACGCTGCCAGCATTGTGCCTCCTGTTGCGATTAGATCATCAACAACAAGCACTTTCTGGCCATCTTCAACAGAACCTTTCACGACCTCGATTGTGTCTGTGCCGTATTCAAGCTCATAGGTCTCTGCGATTGTCTCAGGAGGAAGCTTTCCTTTCTTCCTGACAGGAACAAAACCCTTCTCCAGCAGGTAAGCAAGAGCTCCTCCAAGTATGAAGCCTCTTGAATCTATGCCGACAATCACATCAATGTCCATGTCCTTATACCTCTCCACAAAGTCATTCACTGTGAGCTTGAGGCCCACTGGATCCTTTAGCAGTGTTGTTATGTCCCTGAACATTATCCCTTTCTTTGGCCAGTCCGGCACTGTCCTTATCCTTGATCTTATCGGCATATTATCAACCTCCAACTAATTCAATCATCTTCTGGATTTTGCCCTGTGGAAGGCCCATTATGTTGGTGAATGAACCTTCATAATTGTCAATGAAGCTCTCGAACTCAGGGTCATTTATGTTGTATGCTCCTGCCTTTCCCTTGTGATGCCCGTTCCTGACATAAGCCCTGATGACATCATCAGAGACATTCTTGAGCGTGACCCTTGACACTTCAAGATCCTGCAGAATCTCTCCTGTCTTGGTATTGATCACGCATAGTCCGCTGTAGACCTCATGCATCTTTCCTGCAAGCATTCTCAGGATGCGCTCTGCCTCAGCCTCATCCTTTGGCTGGCCTATCTCCTGGCCTTCAAAGAAGACAAGAGTGTCTGCTGCTACAACAATAGAATCCTTGTTCCTCTCAGCCACTTTCTCAGCCTTGAGCCTCGCAAGGTGCATGACAAGCTCCTTAACATCATCTTTCTTTACTGATTCCTCATCAATATCGCTGATGTCAACCTTTACATCATACCCTTTCTTCTCAAGGATCTCCCTTCTCCGAGGTGATTTTGATGCGAGGATTATCTCCATAGCCATCACTTTTGCAGTCCTATCCTTGGGATTGTGTTTACCAGAAGCTTCTTGACTTTCTCAACATTCTTTCCGAATATCTCAAGCACTGCCTCCCATGTCACCGGCTCCTCATCCTCTTTCCAGCAGTCATAGTCAGTGGACATAGCGATTGCAGCATAAGGCACTCCTGCCTCATTCGCAAGCACTGCCTCAGGAGCTATGCTCATATTGATTATGTCAGCGCCCCATGCCCTGAACATATGAGACTCTGCTTTTGTTGAGAACCTCGGGCCTTCGATTGTTATGACAGTGCCTTTCTTATGGTGTTTTATCTTTTCTTCTTCTGCTGTCTTCACCAGGGCTTCCCTGATCCCTTTATTGAACGGCTCTGCCATTGGGCAGTGCACCATCTTGCCTGGCTGGAACTCCTCATGGAATGTTATTGGCCTGTGCCTTGTGAAGTCAATGAACTGGTCAAGAATCACGAAATCACCTCTGCCTATCTCCTCCCTGAGAGAGCCGCATGCAGTTGTTGCCAGGATATGAGTGCATCCTGCCTCCTTAAGAGCGTGTATGTTGGCCCTGTAATTGACCTGTGTAGGCGGGATAGTATGCTCTCTTCCATGCCTTGCTATGAGAACAACATCAACACCTTCAATCTTCCCCACTTTCAGAGGTGATGTAGGATTTCCGTAAGGAGTGTCAACCTCAACCTCTTTTGCATCCTTGAGTATGTCAGGATCATCAAGACCTGAGCCTCCGATTATGCCTATTTTTACCATAATATGCCCCCTTGCTCTTTTTAGAGCGCATTTGATATATATTCTTTTTATAGTTTTTGTTTACTGGTCTGGAAATATTATGGCAGGACTATAAATAAAAACAATAAGCTTATAAATCATGGAAACATATCATAGCCTATGAAAAAACTTATATCAATAGTGAGTTTATTCTTTTTACTGGTTTTGATAGTGCACGCTGAATCTATTCCAGTTACTGCAGATATACAGCCGAGCAATACAGATCTTGCATATGTCAAACCAGGCATAAGCACAGAGATCAGATATGTTGCTATGCCTAACGACTCTGCTGGGAAAGTATTTGTTAATGGATCAGATAACTTTGTGAGTACAAATACTTCGCTCAAGATAATCAAGACAAATCATTCATTGAATACTACTGCAGTGCCTCAGGATAATCTTGTGAGATTTACCCACACTGCTGGAAATCAATCATTAGTTACAATAGAATCACGACCGGTTCAGTTGCAGGAAGATTATGATCATAGAAGAAGCATAATCCAGCTTGAAGATGCTCCAAAAGCTGGTGAAATAAGTCCAGCAAATCCAGCAGAAATGCCAAATGATGGAAATGTCTATTTAGTCAAGCCTAAAGAATCTCCCATTCCTGTTCTATCAAGGATAAGATCATTTTTAGCTGATCTGTTTTCTTAGTTAGTTGTCACTGTTTGTTGTCAGATAAGTTTTATATATCAATCATATATACACCTCTTAAGGTGGTAAGTCCCCAACAGAAAGAAGTCTACAGAGATATCTCAGAAGCAGCAGAATACCATAAATTCGGTGCTGTTCTTGAAGTGACCAACGGCGCTGGCGGCAACATAGGCCATAAGATAACCCAAGCCAATAATGCAAAGGATTTTCTTGATTATGAGGTAAGGTGTCAGACAGGTAAGAAGATCTGGTTTGCGAACGGCCTTGCTTATTTTATCAGCAATAAGAGACTCTCAAGACCTAACCTTAACTTGCTCTTGAGAGTCAAAAGATTCAATGACAGTGATCTCGAAAGATCCCTCCATGATGCAGAGTCAGGAATCGGCCTGGCTAACTCTGACCTTTTAATGATTGAGAGGATGTTCAAGTATCGTGACCAGGTAGGCCAATACTCTGACTTTCTTGTGCCTAAAAATAAGACTTTAGACAGATGCGCTGAGATAATAAAGACAACTCCTGATAAGTACATGGATGCCATATCAAAGATAAAAGGAGTGGCTATGGAGTTCTATGTCTTCAATCTTTTCAGTGATGCAATAGCTGAGCCTGAAAGGGAATTATTCCACAGAGTGTATTATGATAATGGAGAGAATGTCTCTGATGGAGATGTTGTTATTGTATGTCCTCAGAACAGGTTCTATGGAGCATTGCAGAAATTCAGGAAACGGCCTGATCTTTTTGTGGAAGTGCTGTCCAGAAAGAGATAGAAAGCTATGACACAACTGATCATTTAAGTTTTGATCTCTCAGCCTTTTCGCTCAGTATGTCAGAATTGCCAGTCGGATCCTCTATTATTATCCTGCACTTGTCCTTTCCCCACATTATCCTTGTGAGCTTCTTGAGCATGTTCTTGGCCTTCTTCTTTTCTGCATCATCCTCTGCATTGTCTCTCAGGGTCTCAACTGCTTTCTTGACCCTGTTGAGCAGTCCTTCAACAGTTGTTATGTAGCCGTTTGATGCAGGGCCTCCCTCGATTGTCGTGATGTGTGGTATCTTTATGACACCTTCTCCTGATCTGACTATCATTATACCTAAGTCCTTGTCGCCTTCAACATCAAGTGATACCTTTGTGGGATCCCTATCCCCTGCAAACTCTACATCTGCCTTGTGGTACTTGCAGTCTGAGCAATTCATGGAGAATACATAGATCAGGATCTCTTTATTGCCAAAAGGTATGTGCCTGTCCATCTGCGTGAGCCTGCAGGTGTTCTTGTGGCAGATTGGGCATTGCTGGCCCTCAAGCGTGTCAATCTTGTCTTCTGGCATAAGCAGAATCAGGCAAAGCGCATATATAAATTTTGTGATTGGAAATGGTATGTCCTCAATAAAGTTTAGTGTCAAAATACTCATTTCATTTGCATCATATTCAGCATTGTATACTAAAAGCATCTGTATTGCGAGCACTTTATGAATTAGTTACCATTTAAGAAAAGATGTTTAGGCCAGTGCCGGCTCAGCTCAGGATATTCTTCTTTTAAGGGTCTGCCTCCCCGTAAGGGACAACCCCCGGCAGCGACCTTGATATCATTATTTAAAAGAGCTTCGCGATAATGGCACTGGCCTTTCTGTCTGATTAATCTCTCAAAAACTTTAAATAGGATATGGCCTTATTAAGGCAAAAAGAGGCAGTATGGAACACCAGATAGCTAAGTTCGGACTTTTGATTGTCATTGCCCTATTCATGCTCATATTCGCAGAGAGCATGGCTGTCATTGCAATCAGCTATTTTGTGGTCATAGTGTCTGTCTACTTCATCATCTCTGCATTCATTCTCAAGTCAAAAGGTTATTGAAGATGCTTATCCACTTTGTGAAGTTCACATTTCTTGTCATCATAGGAGTTCTTGAGATCATATTCATCAATGATCCTATGCTCAACCTGATAGCTTACATGATATTCATAGTGTCCACAATGCTTCTGATATCTGGACTGGTCATGCCTAAGAAAAGGTATTGAAAGCTGTCAAAGAAATGCTCTGATTCAGCTCAACTTGTTCTGCTGCTCCTTGACTGTGTTGAGCACAAGGTTTGTCCTTGTCCTCTCCACAAACTCATATGTCTGTATCTTCTTGAGGAAAGCATCCAGGCCTCTCCGGTTCCTGAATCTGGTTATTATCTGGGCATCAAACTCCCCTGTCATGTCATAGCAGGCTATTACATTCTCATTGGATGCAATCCTCTTTTCCATCATAGCAAGCTTTCCCTTGGATATCTTGATGTCTATCAGAGCCACAATATCATATCCCAGCTTCTCATAATCAAGGCTCACAGAATATCCTCTTATGATCCCGCTCTTCTCAAGGTTCTTTACCCTGTTCATCACAGTCACTACTGAAACTCCTGCCTTCTTTGCGATCTGCCTGTATGACAGCCTTGAGTTCTCAAGAAGTATGTTCATTATCTTACTGTCTGTATCGCTTATGTCCACTGAAAAACCCCTCTGAAAGCATTTTATGCCTTGATTTGCATTAACATTCATTCAGAAGTATAAATATTTTGTGGTAGTTTACTAACATATGTTAAGTTTTTCTTTGTTTGTACTTATAATGTTAAGATTATAATCAAAAAAACTTATAAGAGTATTAAGCTTATATGATGTTAGCTTTTTTAACAAAAAGAGGCAGGACGCCTGCAGGGTCCTGTTCTCGCTAATTATCATCCAGTTCAGATTGTTAAAAAAGAATACAGAGGTGGAATTCATGGACAGCAAAGAAAGTACAGCAGGAAAGGCTCGGGATCAACAGGACAAAGAGAGCAGAGTAGTGCTTGAGAAAGCCAAAGATGACAATGTCAAGTTTGTGGAGATGCAGTTCACAGATCTTATGGGAACAGTCAAAAGCACGACCATTCCAGTAGAGAGGCTTGGCGAGATCCTGGAGAAAGGCATATGGTTTGACGGCTCATCAATTGAAGGATTTGCAAGGATATGCGAGAGTGACATGATACTTGTTCCTGATATAAGCACATATGCAGTGCTTCCATGGAAGCAGAAGGACAAGGCAACAGCAAGGTTCATCTGCGATGTCCACAGGCCGGACAACACCCCTTATGAGAGCGACCCAAGATACATACTAAGATCTGTGATCAGGGAAGCTGAAGACATGGGATTTGCGTTCAAAGTAGGGCCAGAGCTTGAGTTCTTTCTCTTCAGGCATGAAAGCAATAATGGACATGGCTTTTCGACAAAGCCTGTCACCCACGACACAGCAGGATACTTTGACTTCTCACCAAAAGACCTTGCAAGCGATGTGAGATCTGACATAATGCTTGCTCTTGAAGAGCTCGGCATAGAGGTTGAGATGTCCCATCATGAGGTGGCTCCTGGCCAGCATGAGATAGACTTCAGGTACGGCGACGCATTGGCAACAGCAGACAGGGCAATAACTCTCAAGAACACCATAAAATCAATAGCATACTCGCATGACCTTCATGCGACATTCATGCCAAAGCCTATATTTGGCCAGAACGGATCAGGAATGCACGTGCACCAGAGCCTGTTTGATATCAACACAGGAAAGAATGTATTCTTTGATCCTGGATCTGAGACAAAGCTCTCTAAGACAGCAGAACATTTCATTGCAGGACAGCTTAAGCATGTCAAGGAGATGTGCGCTGTGATAGCTCCTACTGTGAACTCATACAAGCGTCTTGTGCCTAGTTATGATGCTCCTGTGTACATCTGCTGGGCGCAGATAAACAGGAGCTCCCTCATAAGGATACCCAGATACTCTCCTGGAAGAGAGCAGAGCACAAGGGCAGAGCTGAGATGCCCTGATCCGAGCTGCAATCCATACCTTGCCTTTGCTGTCATGCTAAAAGCAGGGCTGGAAGGAATAAAGAACAAGCTTGAGCTCCCAGATTCTGTAGATGATGATGTCTATGGATTTGACAATGAGATAAGGGAGAAGATGGCAATAGACACACTGCCTGGCTCGCTAGGACAGGCAATAGATGAAATGAAGAAAGGCAGCATAGTCAGGAAAGCATTCGGAGAGGATACATTCAGGAAATACCTTATGGTGAAGGCCAGGGAATGGGACAACTACCAGATACAGGTCACCCCATGGGAGCAGAAGGAGTACTTTGCTGTGTTGTGAAGGAGTCAGAAACCCTCTGAATAGCAATACAACATAAAGAAGTCTCACTCAACAGTAACAGACTTTGCCAGATTCCTTGGCTTATCCACATCACAGTCCCTCATCTCTGCTATCTTGTAAGCGAGAAGCTGGAGAGGTATTACAGTGAGCAGGGGTGTAAGCAGCTCATTGACATTGGGTATGTATAGGACATCATCAGCATACTGGGTTATCTGCTTATCACCTTCTGTCGCGACTGCTATTATCCTGCCGTTCCTTGCCTTTATCTCCTGCATATTGCTGACCATCTTTGAGTACACAGAATCCTTTGGAGCTATCGCCACAGTAGGAACCTGGTCTGTGACAAGGGCTATTGGTCCGTGCTTCATCTCTCCTGCTGCATAGCCCTCTGCGTGTATGTAGGATATCTCTTTGAGCTTTAATGCTCCCTCAAGAGCTGTAGGAAAATTGAGGTTCCTGCCTATGAAGAGAAAGTTGTACACCCTGAAGTACTTTTTTGCAACATCAGAGATGTGGTTCTTTTCAAGCACTTCCTGGACATTCGAGGCAACATTCTCAAGGCCTTCTATTGATTCTCCACTGAGCTGCTCTGCAAGCATGTACAGCACAATAAGCTGGGATGTGTATGCTTTTGTTGATGCTACACCTATCTCAATGCCTGCTCTTGTATATATCACATCATCGCATTCCCTTGCGATTGTAGAGTTCATGACATTGATTATGCCGAGTGTCTTTGCGCCATTCTCTTTTGCCAGCCTCAGAGCAGCAAGGGTGTCAGCTGTCTCTCCTGACTGGGATATTGCAATGAAAAGATCATCCTTTCCTATTATTGGATTGCTGTACCTGAATTCTGAAGCAGTCTCTGCATGGACTGGTATTCTGGCCTGCTTCTCTATGATGTACTTTCCCACAAGCCCTGCATGCCATGCTGTTCCGCAGGCAGCTATGAATATGTTCTTATAATCTTTCTTTATCTCAGGCAGTTCAACATTGAGAGTGTTCCTTATTACATCAGGCTGCTCATTTATCTCTTTGAGCATGAAGTGCTTGTAGCCTGCTTTCTCTGCATGGGTAAGGTCCCAATCAATGACTGTCTCTTTCTTGTCTATCCTCTTTCCATTCTTGTCAAATATCTCGACGCTGTCCTTCTTCAGCACAGCAATCTCAAGATCATCAAGGTATATCACTCTTTTTGTATGCTCCACTAAGGCTGATACATCGCTTGCAACAAGATTCTCATTGTCTCCTATACCTATGACTATGGGGCTTCCGTTCCTTGCCACGACAATCTCATCATGATCCTTGTGCATGACGCATAATGCATATGTTCCATATAATTCGTTTATTGAATCAATCACTGCCTGCCTTAGGTCTCCTGAATAATTCTTCTCAATGAGATGAGCAACAACCTCTGAGTCTGTATCTGAGACAAATTTGTGGTTCTTCAGGCTGTCCTTTATCTCAAGGAAGTTCTCTATTATACCATTATGCACAACTGCAATATCTCCAGAACAATCGAGGTGGGGGTGCGCATTCTCAAGAGTCGGCTTTCCATGCGTTGCCCATCGTGTGTGGCCGAGTCCTATAGTGCCTTTCAGCTCTTTTTTCTTTAACTTCTCGACATGGCCCACAGCCTTGTTCAGCTCTATCTTATGGCTTTTGCTGTCCTGGACAGCAATGCCTGCAGAGTCATAGCCCCTGTATTCAAGCCTTTTCAGGCCTTCAAGAAGTATGTCATAAGCCTGCTTATGGCCAATATAGCCTATTATGCCGCACATACCCAGCAGATGCATATATGGATATTTAAATATTGTGGAATGCTATTAATATATCACTTAGTAGTGATTAAAATAGAAAGGTTTATATATGAAAAAGTATACATTACCTGCATGAAGAACCTAAGAGAGCTTATGCAGGAATTTAGCAGGAAAAAAGATCTCACTGGATGTTTTGATGATAATAATGGTATAGCTGACTTCTCAGCATTCCTTGACATGAACAGATATTTCATAGTGGATCCTGAGGATCTTCTGTACGCTGCAGATAATATCAAAGTTATGAAAAGGCCAAAGAGCACAGAAGGTTCTGCCCTGGCCAGTGAGATTATGACAAGGTATGTAGCTTCTATAACCCCTGAGGAACATTATGGAAGAGCTTATTCAGCAATAAAAGATCTCAACACAGGCAATGATCAGGATGAAGAGAAAGCTCTCAGTGATCTCAGGATTATCGGAGAAGATGCTGTCTCAAGAATGGTTGAAGGAATAATGGTTGTCAGCCACATCATTGATTACACAAAAGATAATTTTGTAATGCATTATTTTAATAATACTATAACGCCCACACTCGGAAACCTGCAATGGGCCAATAAAGAGATAAAAAAAGAATAATAAAAATTTGACCATTATCTTATAAGCAAATCCTAACCCCACCCTAAAGGGTGTAGTATTAACGGATTTGCATTTTAGATGGTCAAATTTTTAGTCTTGAAAACCCTCAGAAATCAAAGATGCTCAAAAACCAAAGGTTTTTGGCATGCCGATAATCCAGAAGGATTATCGAGCATTTCTGGGGTGTCAAAAATGCTGTGCATTT
>WJJV01000026.1 GCA_014729495.1 Candidatus Woesearchaeota archaeon | reverse complement strand
TTGGTTTCTTCTGCTGAACATGAAGCTGTCCTCAGTGTGCTTTCTTGATTCTGTCACGAATTCTGTCATCTCTGCTATCTTTGCAGACATCTCATCAGCATAATATAATGCAACTGCCTCAGGTATCATAGGCTCTTTCGGGCTTCCATACTCAAGTCTGCCGTGATGGCTTGCCATCATATGCAATAGCTTGTGCCTGAGATTGCTGTCAAATCCAGGGATTGCATTGATCCTCTTCTCAACGAAAATGACGCTCATCGGAAGATGACCTATGAGCTGGCCCTTGTCTGTTGCCTTTATCCTTGTGGTTGTCTCAAGCTCTTCCATCTTTCCTATGTCATGCAGGAGAGCCCCTGCTATGAGCAGGTCCTTGTCAAGGTCAGGGAACTGCTTGTGGCTGAGGATGCAGTAGTTCAGCACCTCAATTGTATGCTGGAGAAGCCCGCCTTTCCAGTTGTGATGTATCTCTATAGCTCCTGGATGCGTCTTGAACTTCTCCTCAAAGTCAGTGTCTGTGAATATGCTTGTCAAAAGATCCTTTATCTCTGGGTTCTTGACATAGTTTATCGACTCCTTCAGCCCGTTATACATCTTGTCGATATCTCCCTTTGGAGGCTTTATGAACTCTGAAGGGTCATACTGGTCTGGAGAGAGTATCTGGATGCCCAAAGGATCATTTGTGGCTATCTGCAGCTTATTGTTATAATCTGAGACCTTTCCCTGGACTCTTATGACAGAATCCTGCTTGACAGCTTCGTAAAGATTCCTTACCCTCTGCTCCTCATCAGGTCCCCAGAATTTGTATTCTATTGTCGATCCTGTCTGGTCTGAGAGCAGCAGCGTGAATACCCATCCTTTGGCATATTTCTGGATACCTCTCTTTATCTTGACTACAAATATGTCATCAACGAGCTCGCCTTCCCTGATATCTGAGATCGGCTTCTTTCTCCTGAATCTTTGGTTTTCCATCATCTTATGAGAAATCAGGTAGGTTATATAGTTTTTGGTTTAGCCTGACAGCTATCTGGATGTCAATTGAAGAATCAGACACTCTATGATCTGTGCTTACTCAATAGCAGACCTTAGTTTCTCTATTTCCTTTACAGGATTCTTCTCTTTTTTACTGCCGAATATCGCGCTTCCGGCAACAAACATATTGGCTCCCATCTCCTTTGCTGCCCTGATGGTGTTCTCATCAATGCCTCCATCAACCATTATGTCCATATCAGGAGCAATTCTTCGCAGCTCTTTTACCCTCAGGAGCATGTCAGGCATTATCTCCTGGCCTCCTCTGCCGGGCTCTACAGTCATCACAAGCACTATATCCAGATCATCAAGAAAAGGCTTTATCTTCTCAAGTGATGTGCCTGGTCTCAGGGATATGCCTGCTCTGCACTGGTCTTTCTTTATCAGCTTTATTGTTGCTTCAGGATCCTTTGCAGTCTCAACATGGAATATTATTGTATCTGCTCCTGCAAGAGCATACTCTGGCACAAGATGGTGAGGGTCAACTGTCATGAGATGGACTATCATCCTGAGGTCTGTGTTGAGCTCCACTACTTCATCAACACCAAATGTCTTGTCATCGACGAATATTCCGTCCATAACATCTATATGTACGCTTTTCACAGCATCTTTTATCATGTCAAGATTCTTCTGTGCATCATCCCTCACTTCCAGTATTGAAGGTATTATCTCATATTCCATGATCTCACTCTTCCTGATCTATCTGATTATTGATTGCGATGCTCATCTTATTGAATCAAGCTTGTTTATCCTTCTCTCATGCCTCTTCTTTGCTGAGAAGTCGGCTCTGAGCCATGTATCCACAATCTTAAGCTGATCCTTTATCTTTATGTTCCTTCCCCTGAGGCACAGAACATTTGCATCATTGTCATTTCTTGACATCTTTGCTGAGTATGTGTCATAGCCAACAGCAGCCCTTATGCCTCTCTTCCTGTTCGCTGCCATGCACATGCCTGTGCCAGTGCCGCATATCAGTATTCCTTTTGCCTTCTTCTTTTTCTTCACTATGCCTGTTACCTTGTCAGCATAGTCTGGATAGTCAACAGCTGTCTTGCTGTAAGCGCCAGCATCAACTATGTTCTTCTTCCTGCTTATGAGATGGTCTTTTATCTTCTCCTTAAGCTTAAGTCCTGCATGGTCTGATCCTATGACTATGAATCCTTCATCAACTTTCTTATCTTTAATTCCTGCTCTCTTTCTCATGTATATCCCTCATATGCCATGGATTGTGTCGATAGTGTCAGAATCTCGTGTACTTCGCTCTCTTGCCCAGCTCTTCCTCTATCCTCAGCAGCTGGTTGTATTTTGAAAGCCGCTCTCCCCTGCATGGCGCTCCTGCTTTTATCTGTCCGCAGCCCAGCCCTACTGCGAGGTCTGAGATGAAAGAGCTTATAGTCTCTCCTGACCTGTGGCTTACCATGACATGCCAGTCATTCTCAAGCGCGAGCTTTGCTGCAGTGATTGCCTCAGTAAGGGTGCCTATCTGGTTTACCTTGAGCAATAGGGCATTGCAGAGCTTCCTCTCAAGAGCCATGTTTATCCTTCTTGGATTTGTCACAAGAAGGTCATCTCCGACTATCTGTATCTTTGCTGACTTCATGAACTCAGACCATGCTGAGAAGTCATCCTGCGCAAAAGGGTCTTCCAGTGATATTATCGGATAATCCTTTATTATTGAATTGTACACATCTATCATATCTTCTGCTTCTCTCTCCTTGCCTCCGAACATGTATTTACCTTTGCTGTAGAACTCAGAGGCTGCTGCATCTATCGCAAACCTTATCTCTTTCTCATGTCCGAGTGATTCCACTGTTTCCATGAGCAGATGCAGTGCCTCAAGCTCGCTCTTGAGGTTCGGCGCAAATCCCCCTTCATCACCCACATTTGTGGAATCTTTTCCATAATGCTTCTGTATCACCTTCTTCAGCAGATGATAGGTCTCTGCTCCTAGCCTGAGCCTCTCCTCAAATGACTTTGCCTTTGGCACTATCATGAATTCCTGGAATGAGAGTGAATTATCAGCATGCTTTCCTCCGTTTATTATGTTCATGAAAGGCAGGGGCATGACATTCTTTCCTCCCATCAGCTTATATAGGGGGATCTTCTGGGCTTTTGATGAGCATCTTGCGCAGGCAAGGCTCACTCCGAGCATTGCATTGGCTCCCAGGTTCGCCTTATTATGGGTGCCGTCAAGCTCAAGCATCATATCATCGATATCTTTCTGGTGCCTGACATCCATTCCCTTGAGCTTCTTTGCTATATTCTTGTTGACATTCTTGACAGCATGCTGGACTCCCTTGCCCATGTATCTCTTTGTGCCGTCTCTAAGCTCAACTGCCTCATGCACTCCAGTGGAGGCTCCGCTGGGGATCTCCTCGCGCGCAAAGAACTTATCTGTGTATACATCAACCTCCACTGTGGGATTGCCTCTAGAATCAAGTATCTCCCTGGCATTTACCTTGGTTATCTTGTACATGATCAGCCTCTTTTTTGGGTGCGTCTGCTTCCAGATGCATGCATATATGCTTAATAATACTTCAAGAAGGTTATCATTTATAATTTTTTCTGAGAATTCTGCTTAATGGCTGTGCAGAGCAGCATGATTGCCTAACTGAACTTTGTCCTTAAGCATGCTATTCTTGGGCTTGTCACTCTCATCTCTTATTTATGAGTATGAACCATATGATCATGGCTACTGCCATAAGGCCTATCAGAAAGTACATTATTACAGTGTTGCTGGCAAAGCCAAAAGGCACAGGGCCTATGAAACCGCCGACACCGACCTCAATATTGCTGTCCTTGAGCTCTGATGGAGCTCTTGCAGACCTGAAAGCTCCTATAATAACTATCACCATGCCTATCATCACGATTACAGTGCCTATCTGCATCAGGTTGATATTGACCATAAGCTAAGTTTATTCCCAGTGTATAAAAAGTTTTTGAGGCAGGGATGGAAATGCAAATAGTTTCTTGGAAAGTAACAATAATGGAAGTTAAGATAGATTTATGATTATGGCAGCAACAACAACAGTGGACTCATATACAGTCAAATGATAAAATCTTAAGTTAATAACGGCAACAACAGAAAATGCTTTGCATTTTCTTAGTTACAAAAGCTCTGCATTTGCAACAACAATAATGGCAGCAGACGGCCAAAAAGGAAATCCTATAAATTATACGGCAGCAACAACAACCTTGAACTCATACACGGTCAAAGCCTTCGGCTTTGCCCTATTCGCAAATGTTAAAACCACACTGCGTATGGTTTTAACATCTGCACTCAGTATTCGTTCGTGTTGTTGCTGCCTAGCTAAAGCTAAAAGAATGCGCCACCTCGCCAACATAGCATTAGCAGCATCTTATTGGCGAGGCTAGGAAAAGAATGCAATGCAATCCTCTTAAAGCCATTGCCACCTCTCCGTGGTCAGGTTCACTGTGCTTGTCGGAGAGGCTAGGAGAAAAGTGCAATACAAATAACTAAAAGCATTCGCCACCTCGCCGATATCGGGATAGCAATGCCTGACCGGCGAGGCTAGGAGTATATTGCAAGAGAATAAACTAAAAGGAATAGCCAACTCTCCGACATCAGGATAGCATCATCTGACCGGCGAGGCCAGGAATAATAAAGATAAACTCTCTTTCTAATTCTGGTCGAAATTTTCAATAAGAATTACATAATAAAGAAAAAATAAAAGAAAAAACAAAAAACTTATCAGTGTACATCCTGCTCATTCATATGAGTCATTCAGGTATGAGTAGGCATCCTTGTCATCATCCTGATAGACAAAATCGCCTTTCTCATTCCACTGGTCTGCCTTGTTATCCATGACTTTGAGGTAGACAAGCCACATGGCCAGGCCCATAGCTATGATCCAGAGCAGTATTCCCATGGCTTTTGCCCATGACATGCCTTCCTGCTCTTCTGCATCAAGGCTCATGTCTCCTGTGATGACTCCAAGATCAGGCACTTCATCTAAGATGATTGTCTCTATGACCTCTTCCTCGTCTTCCTCATCTTCAAGCTCTCCTGCTGTCACTCCGTCATCCTCTTCATCATCGTATCCTGCCCAGATAACTCCCCCGCCGCTGCTGTGGCTGTGGCCGTCATCGTCATCATCGTCATCATCGTCATCATCGTCGTCTCCAGAGCTTCCGCCGTCATCTCCTGAGCCTCCATCATCTCCATCATCTCCATCATTGTCATCTCCACTGTTGTCTATGATGATCTGGTAGGTCTGTGTTGATGCAGCCCAGTGCTCGTCAATTGCATTGACTCTCAGCAGGTATTCTCCGTCATCAACCTCTGTTGTGTTCAGGAAGTACTGTCCGGTTGTATTAATCTGTGAGGTGTCAAGAGCTTCCCATGTTGTGCCATTGTCCTCGCTGAACTCAGCGCTCCAGTTGAAATCGTCTCCGTCAGGATCTGATATATTGTACATGAACAATACTTCATCTCCTGAGAGAGGGTTCTCTGGATAGTCAAGCTCAATGACCGGAGCATGGTTCTGCGGCTCTGTGATATTGTTGTATATCTCAAAGCTGTCCTCAACAACTGTTGAAAGTCCATGCTCATCTGTCACATTGACTCTGAGTGTGTAGTTCCCGTCAGCTACTGAGGTTGTGTCAACTTCTCCTTCCCACTGGAACGGAAGCCAGTGCTGGAGTCCTGTGTCATTCCATGTTGTTCCATTGTCATCGCTGACAAGGATATCCCATGTCATGTCATCTCCATCAGGATCAGTTATGTTCCATGATGCATTGACTGCTCCTGAAAGCACACCCTCTGGGTAACTGTAGTCTATGACTGGAGCATTGTTCACTCCGTGCACAACTATCTCGACATTGTTTGATACAACTGTCCTCTGCATATCATGGCTGTCTGATACAGCGCATGTCGCTGTCCAGTTGCCCTGTTCAAGTGTCTCATTGAACACGAAAGTGCTGTTATCAACAAGAGCCTGGGCTCCTGAATATACTGCGCTCTCGTCCTCATTGGCTATTGTCCATGAGTAAGCGTATGGTGATGTGCTGTTCTCTGCTGTGCATGTGAAAATCACTCCTAGTGGCTCATTGCCTTCTGTTGCGTCTGCAACCAGTGTAACATGCATCTGTTCCTCTTCTGGAACAGCCAGCACCTGGATATTAACATCCATTGTGCTGTTCATCTCACCATCACTTGCTGTGAAAGTCACTGTATAGTTTCCTGCCTGTCCATACTGCGGATTCCAGACAAAGATTCCGTTGAATACTCCTCCAAGCTCTTCTGTCCAGAAGTATGCTCCTTCTGGAAGGTTCTCAGCTGAGTATGTCACATTGTCTCCTTCTGGATCTGTTGCATTGACCCGGAACCATTCAGTCTGTGACTCATAAAGTGTTATGTCATCAATCTGCTCGAACACAGGCGCGCTGTTATCTTCAACACCGCTGTTGTTGACGATTATGGAGTCACTTGTCCATACAGATGATGCTCCATTCTCATCAGTGACATTCACCCTGATAAGATATGTTCCATCTTCAACATCTGTGGTTTCAGCTTCCATCTCGTGTATGAACAGATCCTGGTTGTTGTCTGCCCATGCTCCGAGTCCTGTGTCATTCCATGTTGAGCCGTTGTCATCACTTACATATATGACTGCTGTCATATGGTCTCTGTCAGGATCTGTTATGTTCCAAGACACATTGACAGTGCCTGAAACCTCTCCTGAAGGGAAATCCATGTAATTGAAAACAGGAGCCTGATTCTCTGGATCTTCCTGCTCTTCTGTTGCCTCAACTGTCACATTCTCTGATACAGCTGTCTGATTGTCGCTGTCTGTCACTGTGCAGTATGCTGTCCAGTTTCCTGCGTCAAGTGTTGTGCTGAAAGTGTAATTTCTTTCCTCTTCTGTCACAGGACCAAGCACTACTGATTCAGTGCCATTGTCAAGCATGAGCTCATAAGTGAAGTCTGCTATGCTGTTCTCTACAGCGCATGTGAAGTCCACATCAAGAGGTGCTTCACCGCTTGCAGGATCTGCTGTCAGGCTCACTGTCATGTTATCCGGCTCTTCTGGCGCTTCCATAACTTCAATGCTCACAGTCTCGTGGAACTCATTCACCATCTTCAATGGGTTTCCTTCAACTCCCATGTCTATGACAAGTGTTCCATTCTCTGCAGGTGTCACTTGCACTATAGCAAGGCCGTAAGGCTCGCTCCATCCGGCTTTTGGGCTTGTAAGCTCCATCACCTGGCTGCCTGTGACATAGTTCTGCCATGCATCATTGCTGCTGACCTCTCTTCCGTAAAGGTCTGCTGAACCGTTCTCAACTGTGAACTCAACACCTATTCCTGCTCTTGGAGTCCCATCTGCATCAGTCACCTGGACTGTAAGATTGAATGGCTCTCCGACATAAGCCTGTTCAGGTGCGTCAACAACAAATGCTGCAGGCACTCCATTTAGATTTGGGTATGTCTTGAACCACATCTGATCAAACAGTGTTATGTCTCCAGGAGCAACATACTCATCTCCGTCAAGATCAAAGAGATCCTGGCAGGTGTATCCAGGTATTGTCACTCTGTCAGTTCCGGCTATGCAGTGCTCCACAATATCAGCTTCCACTGGTGAAACTATGCAGTCTCCATCAGCATCTGCAAAGAAGCATGCTCCAAGGCCTTCCCAATATGTCCTTCCAAACACATCAACATGCACGTACTGGCTTGTGTTAAGCTGACCGTCTGATACTGTGACTCTTGCAAGATATGTTCCTGAGTCCCTGTCAGTTGTCTGCCATTCTCCATTCTCATCAACAGCTCCTTCAAAAGTCACTGTTATATTATCTCCGTCAGGATCATGGGCTTCAACATCAAGCTGCACAAGGTCTCCTTCATTATAATCAACTGCAAAATGAGGTTCCAGCCCCTTGCCATTGATTGAGTCTATCACTGGAGCCCTGTTCACATCAATGATCTCTATAGGAACTTCCATTGTGCTGTTCAGTTCACCATCAGTTGCTGTAAATGTGACAGTGATATTCCCAGCCCAGTCATAATCAGGTGTCCATGTGAAATTCTCACCATCAAACATAGCTCCTGCTGGAAGAATCCTTGGGGTTATTGTTACATCATCACCATCTGGATCTGACGCATCCACTGTGAACTCAAGTGTCTCTGACTCATTCACTGAGAATGGCCCTATCTGCTCGAACTCAGGAGCATTGTTATTGTATATCTCGAACGCATCGCTTGTCCATACTGACTGAGCTCCATGCTCATCTGTCACAGTAGCTCTTACCATATATTGTCCATTATCAATTGTGGTTGTGTCAGCCTC
>WJJV01000025.1 GCA_014729495.1 Candidatus Woesearchaeota archaeon | reverse complement strand
GTAGCTATGGATGCAAATCTGAATGTGTTGAATTCAAACCCTCCGACCATAATGCTGGTAAATCTTTTAGAGATAATATGTTAAGAATTTACGAGAATGAAAGAGGGGATAGTCTTGATAGGCATGTTTTTTACCTCATTTACAACAAAGATTGGAAGAAAGAAACTGCATTTAATGCTGGGATAAGCTTATTCCTCTTGGGGATAATTCCATTTATAGAGTTTATCATTAGATTGATTTTAAAGAAAAAGCGAGGAACAAATAGAGGCTAAATCATCCACACTTATCCAAACCTATTCAAACAACCCAACCATAGCAGTAAAAAACAGGGGCAAGATACGCACCGCACTCTCCTAGCCCATGCGCACCCTCATTTCTTTATTCAAGCGAAACATTTATATATAAGTTATAATAAACATATCAATATAATGAGATATGATTTAAATAATTTAAGATGAGATTTAATTATTTTGATATAAGTGATAATGAAAGCAAGATTCTGCAGTTTTTGGTGTCCAAGAGATGGTTTAGGTGGGCTTCAATAGCAGAATTAAGCAGAGAATTCAATAAGGCATGGAATACAATATCAAATGCTGCAAAATCTTTGGAAAATAAAAACCTTATAACAAAACAAAATGGCTCTTTAAAGATAGTGAAGAATGACCCAGCATACTATTTTAAGCTTTTTATTGATGCTCTCAGAATAAACGAGCTTAACAGTGATATAAGAGAGATTGTCATATACTCTTTAGGCAGGGCTAATTCAGTATGTTATGATGCAAAATTAAAGTTCAGGTCTTTTTTAATATTTGGAAGCATAGCTTCTGGGAATTTTGATGAACAAAGCGATATTGATATTCTGATAATCCTCAAAGATCCTGATGACAAGCAAAGATTAGAGAAACTAAAAGAGAGTATGGTCACAAACAAGCATATCCAATTTGGCAAAATAAACATTATTACTTTAAGCGATGAGGAATTTGAAAAGGGATATCTTGATGCAGATGATTTTTTGGTAAATATTCTGTCAAACAATCTTATTATCTATGATGATGGTTTCTTGCAGAATTTCATGCAAAGAGAGCTATTTATCCCTTCCCACAAGACAATATTTGCCAGGATGGAGCAGTTAGAGAAAGACAAGGAGAAACTGCTTGAGTTGATTAAACTAAATGATATGGATAAATTGAAAGAGGAATTCCATAAATATCTCCTGAAAGAGGCAAGACTGGAATTGCTAAGAAAGAAAATGCCCATCCCGGCAATAACAAAAAAGGATGTCATAGAGAAAATAAGAAAGTTTAATAAGGATTTATATGATGAGATAATGAATATAGACAAAGGGGATATAAAACATAAGGTGCTGTCATATGTTAGCAGGTGAAGTTGAGAAAAGGGTAAAAGATACCCTAAGCTTCATAGAGGAAAAGCTCAAGAGGATTGACTCCCATATCCAAGAGGATGATAAGGATTCAGCAGTCTACTGGCTTTTCACAGTCTATGAGAATGTTGTGGAAGCTATCCAGGACATAAAGGACAACAGGAAGGACTTCCAGCAGATAAAGAATCACATGATGAAGATCAACATCCTCAAGCTGAATACAGGTGACAAGTACGCTGAATGCCTTGAAAAGCTGAACAAGGCAAAGAACATAGGGGCGTATGGCAATTATGCTGACGAGAGATACTCTGCTCCGATAACAGATGAGGATGTAAAGCTCTGTTTTGAGAACGCAAAAGAGCTTCTGGAAAAGCTCAAGGAGATGCTCAAAAAAGGCAGTGTTCAGTAAAAATCCATATATGATTTTATCAACCGCACTGTCCTGTGGCCCGTACTTTCCTTCCCCCGCACTTTTATCCAAAAAGTGTGCAAAATGGAAGCCAGGACCACATTCACTAGCTTTGCTCGTGAAGTGGTCCGAACTGATTAAGATAATCTACAACAACTGCAAGAGGCCTGAACCTATCCTCCCGAGCCTCAAAATAATCTCTCCAGATGCATGTGTCCAGATAGAAACTTTCTGTCATAGAGTCCGCAAGGTTTTTGAAGTTGATAAGCCCTTAGATCTGAGTTTCCGGCTGTTCTGGAGCATTTATGATTAAGTAAAAACATAATCTTTAAATAAGATATGCATTGAATTTCCCAAAAAAGAGGTTCTTAGATTTTTTTGATAAAGATGAAAGATATCCATGTAAAGAGCATACTGTCAGCCAGTAGTGTCGGCGGTCTGATAGACGCATTCATATCAGTGAGAGGCAAAGATAGATTCAGCAGTGTCTCTGCAGAGATAGCTGATGCTATTGAAGAGGAGCTGAAGCACAAAGGCTTCATTCCTGTATCATATTATGTTGCAGGAATCCATTGCAAAGGCAGGATCACCAACTTCTCAGGAAAGAAAAGTACTGACTATCATGAGCAGTTTCACAAGGAACGTTTTGATAGAGGATTCTACGATGTCTCTGGAATTAACGCGACAATACTTGATGAGAGCATGGCCCATGCAATTGCAGATCACATGTCAGAAGATTACAGCAACATTGTCTCAAGAGCCCATGCTTCAAGAAAGAGCATCCCCCTGTACAGGCATTGCAGAGCAAGATGCCGGAATGGAGGAATGAAATCAGGTGATTTCAGCAGCCTGGAGACTGTTGTTATGAAATCAAGGGTGTCATTCAGCGCGCCTAACTGGACATCTTTCCTGTCTACAATAGAGAATTTTGGAGCTTATGATATGTGCAATGATCTCATAAAAAGGCACGGCATGGAACCTGCTAAGAAGAAGGTGTTCTCTGCATTCAGCAGGATGCAGCAGAGCAGCGATCCTAATGAAGGGTTCAGATATCTAAGAAAACAGCTTAATGGCAAGCATTATTCAAGCTGGATACTCACAAGGGAGACTGAACTGGCATCAGATACTCCCAGAAGGAGTATCTATGATTCTTCAGGGAATCTTAAGATAATATTATACACTAATGTCCCTGAGGTCGAGCAGATATTCACAGGTGTCTGCCTGCATCATGGCAGGGATCTTGTCAATATAGACCCAGAGGTCAGAATAAAGTCATATCCTCTTGAGAGATAAAAAGAGGCATGTCATGCCATCACATCTTCCTGGCCTGAGTCCATGACATACAGTACTGACCTTCTTACATTCTTCATCTTCTTTGCCTTTTCCTCAAAGTCTTTCTGGTCTGTTACAGAGATTATATGGACATCCCCTTTTGGAGCCTTCCTTATTGCCTGCAGTAATGTTCCGACAAAGACATTCTTCTCTGTTGCAGGAGGGAATCTTGCCTCATAGACAAGCCTCCTCAGGTACCTCTTTGCCTCGTCTTCCCTATCTTTTGTCGTGTTCATCCAAAGGTTGATACTCCCCACCCAGTTCTTCCTCAGCCTGTACGCGACAAGCATGGCAAGGTCAAATCTCCTCTCTTCATAGAAGTCCCTGTCAAGCACATCATCAGGGATCCACACATGGATATCCTCCTGAGACCCGAGACCTATTTCAGGATCCTTGTCATATATTATCAGCCCTGCTTTGGAATCCTTTACTGTCCTGAATATCCTTTTTTCCTCTTTCTTTGAGAGATCCTCTGGAGCCATGGGAAGAAACAGTATGTTAGGATGGAAGAACTGGCCTTCAATAGCCTGCATGGATATTGTGACTCCATTGATATAATCCTTTGCATTGATATGCGCATATGATGTGAAGATGCCCTCTTTTCCGAACTTGTCAACAATGCTCGGAAGCACTTCATTCTCATCCTTATTCTCTTTTCTTTTCCTCTTTCCTTTTTTTATCTTTATTCCCAGCACAGAAAGCCCTCCATGGGGGAATATTATCGCTTTTACCAGCGGGAAGTTTCCCAGCAGTGTCCTTGAGAAACGGACAGGGAAAAGTATGTTGGGCTTCCAGACCTGCTTTTTGGACTCAGCAAGGGACATGACCTTTTTGGCAGCCCATTCAGATACTGCAAGAAGAAGTCCTGATCTGACATAACCTTCCTTGACCTCAAGTTTTCTCCTTACAAGCAGAAGGTAGACTCCAAGAAGCATTGCAAGAGCTATCATGCCTGCTATTATGTTGATGTAGAACATTATTATTATGGATCCCAATGCTCCATAGATAGGAACTATGTGTGGTATCCTGAATGTTGGCCTGAAGCTCACAAATCCCATTGACTGCTCAATGAACACAACAAGGTTTATCATAGCATAGGTTATGAGGAAGACCATTGTGAGTACAGGAGCTATGCTGTCCAGATTTCCCAGTGCAAGAGATACTGCTATGATTATGCCAGAGAATAATGTGGCATTCCTGGGATCTCCTGAAGATGATTTCTTTGAGAAGAAGCTGTTGAAGAAGAACACCTGGTTCTCTGACAATGCCTGCAGAAGCCTGGGTGCAGCAACCAATGTGGTGAGTGCGCTTGAGAATGTGGCTGCAAGTATACCTATCAGGACAACAACTCCTGATGCTGCGATATCAACCACTGCAAGATTATTGTTTATCAGCTGTTCAGGGCTTGCTGAGTAGCCGAACCAGAATATCATGATGATGTATATCACTGTGGTAACTCCAAGTGCTGAGATCACGCCTTTTGGTATCTGCCTCTTTGGATCGCTCAGCTCTCCTGACATCCCCACTCCTGCCATAAGTCCGGTCACTGCTGGAAAGAACAGCGCAAAGAGCACCCAGAATCCCTCAATCCTGAAGCTTCCTATCACAGGTATGGTCAATGCATGATTCCACCATCCGCCTCCTGCGAATATGGAAACAAGTGAAAGGAGCACAAGGCCGAATACCACTATCTGCGCCTTGATTGCGTACTTGAGGCTCATGAATGTCAGGGCGAACAGCATAATAAACACTGCTGACAGCACTATTATCCTCGGATGGCTGGGAAAGATGAATCTCCATGCTTCTGTGAAACCAAAGATGTACAGCACAACAGAAAAAACCTGAGCGATGAACAATGGAATGCCTATGCTCCCTCCGATCTCAAGACCGAGTGTCTTTGATATTATCGAGAAAGCTCCGCCAGCACCTATTCGTATAGTTGTTGTTATAGAACTCAAGGAAAGGCCGGTGCATATTGTTATTGAAACAGCGAGAAGCACTATTGCAATGGCTCCTGCAATCCCTGCCTCGCCCACTATCCTTCCAAGACGCAGGTAGAGTATAACACCTATGATAGTAAGAAATGTCGGGACAAACACACCTCTGAAAGCCCCGAAACTCCTGGAGCCTGTCTTTTTTTCAGCCATTTAATTGTTTGTTGGATGCAGGACTTTTATATTTTTCTCTTTATTGCTGTGTAGTACTCTAGATTATAACTCTTGATTTTAGTTTCAGCAGACAGTGATTCTACAGCAATTTTACAGCAAATTTTATATATCTGCTATGCATTCCCTTGTTAAAATGCCAAAAAGTGATTATGCGTGGCACTGACCTGATTCTTTCTAGATTGCAGTATATTGTTTCTCATGTTTTCAGATGGCCTTGGGCCTGTTAGAATAATCTTTCTCAGAATATATGTATCTATATGTATTGAAAATGTTTTTTCTGCTGTCATTCTGACAGCAATCTGATAAAAATCATAATGGAGGATGATGGAAATGTGCGGAGGTTATGGAAGTACAGGAAGAACAACCATAAGAACAAGCAGCGCTTCAGAGGATTACTATCCTATGAGCGCAAAGAAAGCTGAAGGTCTGGTTAAGCTGATGCAGCAGAACGCCCCTGCCTTAACAGGAGGCGATCTTGATCTGGAGATAGCAAAGGATGAGAACCAGTCTGAGGAGTTCGGTGTGCCGATCTATCAGGGTATAGCAAGATATAACCATGACAGTGGCTCATCAAAACTGCTTTTTGAGATAGCTTTCTGCAGGAGCGAGGTGCAGTTCAGGTCAGGAAGGAATAAGAAGAGCCTGAAATTCCTCAATAACGCAGGCCAGCTGACAGAGTATGAAGTCCTTGATGATCTTTTTGAAACATCCAAGGGCACGGTCGCTATATACAAGAAGAGAAGCAAGTCCAGCAAATCTTCTGGAACATTTGGAACCTATCTCGAGCCTTCATCAGGAGGGTGGTGCAGGTAAGCGCTGAAAGGGATGCTTATGCATCCCTTCAGGTTTCAACATCACAACCTTTAAATAAGCAATATGATTGAGGCATAGCATGGCAAAAGAGGCATCAGTGACTCCCTGGGAAGTCAAGGGCAATATTGATTATGACAGGCTTGTCAAGGAGTTCGGAGTGTCGAGGATAGATGAGAATCTTCTCAAGAGGATAAAGAAACAGGCAGGCACTCTGCACCACATGCTGAGAAGGAACATATTCTTTGCTCACCGCGACCTGAAATGGATTCTTGACGAATACGATAAGGGAAACAGATTCTTCCTATACACTGGACGTGCGCCTTCAGGCCACGTCCATCTCGGCCATCTTGTTCCGTGGATGTTCACCAAATGGCTGCAGGATGTCTATGGTGTGGAGCTGTGGTTCCAGTTCCCTGACGAGGAGAAATTCCTTTTCAAGGAGAGCATGACCCTTGCTGATACAGAGCATTTCACAAGAGAGAACGCATATGATGTCATCGCTCTTGGATTTGATCCAAAGAAGACACATTTTCTTATTGACACCAAGCATGCAGGTGTTATGTACAAGGAAGCGCTTAAGGTAGCGAAGAAGATAACATTCTCGACAGCAAAGGCAGCCTTTGGCTTCAGGCCAGAGCAGAACATAGGCGCGATATTTTATACTGCGATGCAGGCAGTGCCTGCATTCCTTCCAAGCGTGCTTGCAGGAAAGAAGATTCCATGCCTGATACCTCATGCAATTGACCAGGATCCTCACTTCCGAGTCTCAAGGGATGTTATAACCAAGATAGGGCATTACAAGCCAGCATCAATACAGTGCAGGTTCCTTCCAGGCCTCGGAGGAATGTCCACTGACGGCAAGATGTCAGCTTCAGAGGCAGAGACTGCGGTGTACACTACTGATTCGCCTGAGACAGTGAGGAAGAAGATAATGAAATATGCTTTCTCTGGAGGCCAGGCAACTGTTGAAGAGCACAGGAAAAAGGGTGGAAATCCTGATGTGGATGTCTCATACCAATGGCTGACATTCTTTGAAGAGGATGACAGAAAGCTCAAGAAGATTTATGATGATTACAGCTCAGGAAAGATGCTGACCGGAGAGCTCAAGCAGATACTTGTGGACAAGCTGAACTCATTTCTCAAGGAGCATCAGAAGAAGAGAGAGAAGGCAAAGGACAAGTATGAGGATTTCATCTTCAAAGAGCCCTGAGCTCCTTGTCAACCCTCTCTGACCATGATTCTATTGTTTCCATCACCGCCTTTCTCAGTGCGTTTCTTCCAGAAGACTGATAATTATACAGATATCCTCCATTTGAGAGGTTTTCCTGCTTCCTTGATGCCACCCCTTTCTCATGGAGCTTCTTCACAGCTCTCTGCACAGTGGACAGGTTGAGTTTCAGGCTTTCAGCTATATCATCTGTGCTGAATTCATCTATGCTGTTGTCCAGCAGGAATCTGAGCACCCTGAGGTCCGCTCTTGTGAGTCCAAGACTGCACTTGATCACATCTTCAATGCTGAATCTCCTGCAAGCGAAGTCTATCATCTTGCACCTTCTGAATCAATCATGGCTCATGCACCCAATATTGAGTCTATCTTATCCTTTAGAGCCTCTTTTGGAGCAAAGCCCACTATCCTGTCTACCTCATTGCCGTCCTTTACAACAACTAGGCTAGGTATTCCCTGCACAGCGAATCTTCCTGCAAGATCAGGCTCCTCATCAACATTAATCTTTGCGAACTTAACTTTGCCTTCATAGTCATTGCTGAGCTCCTCAAAAACAGGGCCCATCATCCTGCATGGGCCGCACCACTCAGCCCAGAAATCTATTATAACCGGCTGGTCAGACTGCTCTACTTCTTTGCTGAAATTTTCCTTGTTCAGATGTGTTACTGCCATTTTTGCACCTCCATGCTATTACAGTACTTCCATAATACGGAAGTATTATTTAAATGCTTCTGAATACTGCAGAATAACCGGCATTTTATGAAGCAGAGCTTGTTAAGCATAAGCATGCAGAATCATGGCAACAGCAAAAATTATTTAAACAAAAAAGCATTCAGCATTGAAAAGAGGTGTATAATATGGCAATGCTTAAACATTTCAAAGCAGCCCCACTATCAAGCGGGTTCTTTCTTGTGAGTATACTGGGAATCCTAGTGACATTGTTCTACTGGAATACTATCTGGGATCAGTCATGGAGTTTTGCACTGCTTGTGCTGTTCATCTGCATGTTCATAGCTTCCATGATCTCAACAGCCAAGGCTCCGATAGAGGCAGAGATCGCTGTGGATCATCATGCAAAAAAGAGCTCAAAAACAAAAAAGAAATAAATAAAAATAATAATGCCTGCAGAGAGCAAGGTTATGCCTCTGCCTTCTTTTTTGATGTTCTAGAAGAAGATTTAGCAGGGCTGTTTGTCTTGCTGTTCATGAAATCAAACTTCTCCTTGCATCTCCTGTCCTTCCAGTACACCACATGGGATGCTCTCTTTCTGTAAAGCGCAAGAGCAATCCCAAGTACATCTGACTGGTACTCTGCCATGCCTTCCTTATCCATGAGCTTCTTTGCATCATCTATGCACTTTCTCATAAGAGAGATGTTATCCCTCCTTGCCTTCTGCTCCTCCACAAACTCTTCTTTCTCTGTAAGGATCACTTCCTCCCATAATGGATAAGTGCTTCCTTCAACTGTTTTCGGGAATGACTTAAAATGCATTTTCCCACCTCCATTTTGTTGTAAAGAACATGGCCATGTTCTTTTTAATGAGTTTCTGAACCAGAACCGGACATTATCTGGCCCAGAACAGAAGCATTCCGGAATAAGTATGCATAATCGTAAGATTTTTATTCTATGATATGGAATCCTGCCTCATGGGTGGAAGATTATTGATTGTAGAGGACTCTCGCCTTGAGCTGACAGTCTCTAACTTCATGCTAAAGTGGAAAAGAAAGCTGACTGATCTCGGCTATGAAGTGGATGTCGCAAGAACATTTGATAATGCTGTTAAGAAGATAGCTGAGACAAGATATGAGGTCATAGTCTCTGACTGCGATATATACGGCCTTGGCTTTGACAGGTCTGCGAACGGAATAAGGCTCGCAGGAATTATCAGGGATGTATGGGGAGCTGAGCCTCTTGTATATGTGCATTCAAAGAGAATGTATCTGAGGATGGGTCCTGAGAACTTCAGCTCATGGGATGAGGCAAAAGATGCAGGAATCATTGATGGATTCTTTCCCAAATGGAGAATGAAAGAGCTTTACGCACAGTTGAGCGATAAAACAGGAGAGAATAAGCTGAGCTGAAGTGTCTAAATCATATGCCTTTCTTTTTCTCAGGGACTGCAACAGGTGATGATCCTCCGTGCCATGTGAACCTGGGTCTGATCTTTATTGAGTACATCCTCTCATTGGTATCGTCAAACATCACTGCAGCTCCCTTTACCCTTGGAAGATTGTCTATCTGGACATTCAGGCCTTCTCTCATGTAACTCTGCATAAGCATGCCCAGAGCATCAACATCTATCTTTGCAGTTATCCTATGGCTCAGCACAGTGTCT
>WJJV01000024.1 GCA_014729495.1 Candidatus Woesearchaeota archaeon | reverse complement strand
TATCAGGGGAATCTCTCTGTGCAATATACCATAGATTCCGAATATCAGTGAAATAAGAAAATAAGAACCCCAGGTGAAGGGGGAAACAGCATCCGCGCTTTTCTCCATGAATATCTTGAATACCTGCGGAAGAGTCATTATTGGGGTGGCCACTCCAGCAGCATAGACAACCTTGTCCATCACTCTCTTGAATCTTTCTGGATGAGGATACTTTTGATGGCCTTTGTAAATTCTTTTCCTCTTGTGAAGGTGATGCATAGCTGGTGTCTGGTGAGCCATATCAATCATAATGTACATATACTATTTAAAGGTTTTTGGTTAAATCAATTCCTGCAGCCTGTTTTGCCGGACAGTGCAGGAATAAAATAGAGGGATCACAATATCATCTTGTCATCAAACATCTTCGGAGGCATGCACTCTGCTGTAACCTCCTTAAAGAAAGGGTATTGCCTGCAGACCTTTGGCCTGATCTCATATATCCTGCAGAATGTCTCTCCATCTTTCAGTCCAAGAAAATAGCAGTAATAGTTCTTCATCCTGATCCTCTTTCTTCCGTTCCTGTCTTCTTCAAGAAAATCTTCAGGATCATAGCCAGCTTCCTGTATCTTTTTGATCTCTTTTTTTGTAGGGATCACGATTTGAGTGCAGCAGTAACCGCAGTTCCTGCATCTGAATCTCTCTTCTTTCTGGATCATTATTTAGAAACAGAATGAAATAAATAATAAAAATTTATTGGTTATTCAGGCTCATTTCTTCTTTCCAATCCTCTCTAGAGCCCTTAATACTTCCAGAGGGACAGCGAATATCACTGTATTGCTCTGGTCTGAGCTGAGATCATTTATGCTCTGAAGTGTCCTAAGATGAAGAGCGCCTTCAGCAGTGGAGAGTTTAGTAGCAGCTTTTGCCATATTATTTGACGCAAGAACCTCTCCTTCAGCCTTGATTATCACTGCTCTCTTCTCTCTTTCTGCTTCTGCCTCTTTTCCCATGACTCTCTGCAGGTCCTTTGGAAGTTCAATGTGCTTGAGCTCAACTGAAGAGACATCGATTCCCCAGGGATCAGTTGCCTTGTCAACAATCTCTCTGATTCTTTTTGATATTTCATCCCTGTTTGAGAGAAGCTCGTCAAGAGTCACCTCTCCGACAACGTCCCTCATTGTTGTCTGGGCAAGCTGTGAAACTGCATACATGAAATGCTCTACCTCAAGTATCACCTTTTCAGCACTCTTGACCTTATAATAAAGCACTGCATTTACGCTTATGGACACATTGTCTTTTGTTATAGCGTCCTGATCAGGCACATCAACTGCCTTGACCCTCATGTCCACCCTTTCCCAGGACTGGATTATAGGTATGACGAGCCTAAGTCCTGGCTGCATCATGCCAGTGTATTTTCCGAGCGTGAACCTGACACCTCTCTCATATTCATTCACAACCTTGAGGGACATAACAATCACGATCAGTATAAGAATTAATACTCCTAAGCCGCTGAATATAGCCATTTTACACCTCCCTTGATAAAATTATGATATTAATACACCTAATTAGACTAATTTATAAATATTTCTTTAATGTGCATTGAGCATATATATGAAAATAATAAACACAATTATACCACTTAATAGTGGTGTAAAACAGAAAGATTTATAAATGTGCAAAACAGCTATACATCATATATTCCAATATCTAAAATGCTGCCAAACATGCCCACAACAAAAGTAGAAGAGCTCAAGAGCCCTTCAACATATAAGGCTTCAATAGCCTATGTTCCATCTATGAGTTCTGAGTATGGATTCACAAGGTTCAATGACTCATCAGATAGGGCTATCACAAGGGATGGATGGACATTCATGCTGGACGGAACAGATATAGTCCTAAAAGATAACAATGGCAGGGATATGCACATGGCTATTGTATCAGAGCTTCTCAATCCTGACAAATCACTTGATGATCATGAGAATGGAGTGAGCTATCGTATAGTCAGCACCCATAAGGAATCACTTTTCAGGAAAGTCCAGAATGGAGCATACTCAATATTGCATGCTCTTAAGAATGGACACAGCAAAGAAGGATATACTCCTCTGGATAATCTGATTGATACACTCCCTCCCTCTGAGAGGGTGCCTGATATTGACAGCCTGATTGATAAGTATGGCTTATTTGAGGTAGCTTATTCTGTGACTGGCGAGTGCTGGAACGCTCAGAGAAGAGAAGCGATTGAGACCCAGCTTTTAAAGACAGGCATGAAAAAAGACAATGTAGAGAATGCGCTTGGGATATATGACACTTTCATTGGTCTTAAGTCAAAGTTTGAGGGATCTCCAGTGATATCAGTTCTCGCAGAACCAGAAATGCTCCAGAAAGAACTGAAGGAAGCTGCTGATGCTGACATAACCTATCTGCTTTTCTCTGAGATACTCATGAGAGGCGGGAAAGAGGGATATGTGCCTCTTGGAAAGGTCTATGCAAAGCTTCAGGGTCTCGGCCTCAAGGATTATACTGTAAAATACAGAGACAAGAAAGAGAGGATCACAGATACACAGATAGCCATAGAGAGCAGGAAAAGCAGGAAAGGAGAATTATCTGACCTGCTTGAGGAAGATATGTCATCTGAAGATAAGGTCAAGGGAATCCTTGAAAGGTCATCTCATGACATAAGACTCCATACTGAGTATCTAAATCCTTTTGAGAATTTCTATATAATAGCTCCTGAAGAGCTTGCTGTGGATGTGCTGTCTGACATGACAGAAAAGGAATTCAATGAAGCCTATGCACAAGGAAGATTCACAGATGTGCATGCAAAGGTATTTGAAGCGATTCAGCAGATAAGGATCGCAGGTGCAATGAAAGTCAGAAGAGATTCTGAACACTCCGACCCTTTCAGACCTGATGATTCAGAACCAAAAGAAAGCGAACTGACATTTGTGGGAAGGACAAGATATGATGAGCAGGGACTGCTTGAGATGTTCTATCAGGCATCCGGGCTGAATCCTGATATGTATCCAGTATATGTGGCTGCTGTCAGGAACCCTGGATTCACTATGGAAGAGCTCATGGACATGTATACTCTCAGAGATGAACATTATGTGGATGAAGCAATAAATGCAAAAGTCAGATCAATGAAGAACAAAGAGCTTGGAGAGCCTTCTGACAATATGAAGAACAGGATAAAACTCCATGCTCTCTGGGAGCTGCCAGCCTACAACAGGCTGTGCAAGGATCTTGTTGCAAAAGCTATTGAGTTCGCTGCTGACAATAAATTCAGCTACAGGGAGCAGATATGGTTCAAGCATTATGGTGATGCAATAAAAGAGAAGTTTCCAGAGATACTTTATGGATTCATGGAGCAGCTCCTGCTTGAGAAGACAAAGAAAGAGACTGGTGGGGCTCCCTTGCTTGAGCATATTGTTGAGCTGTATGAGGATATACTCTATTATGGATTAGGCATGGACAAGCAGGGCGCCACTGACGGAAGGCCTGTAAACAGAAGAAAGGATTTTGCAGAAGCATACATAACAGCTGTGTTCTCGCAGGATCAGAAGCTGGTCGGAACAAACCTCGTAGATCAGGAATTCGTGGACAATGTCATGCAGGAGGATGCCAAATGGCTTGATGAGCTTGCTGAGAGAGGAATCACTACCCAGCTTGACTCGCTGCTCTTCAAGTATCTGTATCCAGATGTGTTCGGTCTGGGGAAGGATGTCAAGAAACTTATTGATGATATGGCTTGTGTAGATGTGATAAGGAATGTCCTGACAAGGATGAATGCCAGCGGAGAATTGTGCAGCGAGGGTGAATTCAATGATCTCTACAGATCCAAACAGGATCTGGATGATATAGATCCAGAGCTTTTTGGAAGCATACTGCCTCAGGTCATAAGTTTCTCAAGAAGCAGGGGAGAGCTTGCAGGAGAGTTTGAGAGATATATCGGAGATGTCTATGAGAAGATGCAGGAGACAATGGCACGATATTCAGGAGAGCCTGATGAGATAATAACAGCCATAGAGAATGACTTCAAGGATCTTATGGGTGGGCATGAGAAAGAGAAGATGATTAAACAGAGGCTTGCGAAGATGGCAAGCGCAATGAGCCAGCAGTTAAGCATTCCAGGCAACATGACTGATGAGGAAACTGCTGACCTCCCTCTAAGAGCTTATGAGCTGCCTGATATGGCAAAAATGATGGCTGATATGATACCAAAATTTGTTATGTCCCATCCTGAGATCAGGGCGCATTACATCTATAACAGGCTGAAAGAAGAAGTAGACAGCATACCAAAACCAGAAGATGATGATACAGATATAAGTATTGACGGAAGCGATAAATTCTAAGGAGATGATAAGAATGCCAGATACAATGTCAATTGGAAGCACGGATATGTTCCTTGCAGAGAAACTTCTCTTTGATCTTTATACTGTCGCAAGCAAAGATGATCCTGAACAAGGATTGTACAAAGAGATCAGTCCAGAAGAGAAACTGATAATAGAGAAAGTTGTCAAAGAACTTGTGCCCATCGTCGATAATGAATTCATTGAATCAGTTGAACATAATTATAATAACTTCAAGGCTCTTGTAAAAGATATCAAAACAGGCAATGGAAAGTCAGTTGTGGATCTTGACTCAGAGAACGTCACCAAGGCAGGGTTATCCCCGATGTACAGGAGATTTCTGGAATTTTATCTAATGATGGACTTTGATAGATACAAGGGTATGGGAATGACAAAAAAACATGGCACTCTGATCAGTTCGCTTGTGGGATATTTTAACATAAGATCATCCAAACAGTTAGATATGTTTTCTTCTGTGATAAATGAGATACGCCAGGGTATAGATACAGGCTCTTTTGGAGGCTCTCTTGAGTCAAAGCTTAATCCTGAAAGCAGCCTAAGCAGGACTGTGATGAAGAACTTCATCTGGGAATGCTACAGCAATGACGGTGAGCTTGATGCTATAGAAGAGGATATTGCTATGAACTTCGGAAAAGTTCTCTTCGGATACAAGCCTGAAGATGTATATGAGCAGTTTGAGGAGATGCTAGAAGAGAATGAGATTATAAAGAGATATGCTGACAATCCTGAGGAAATGGAGATTCCTGCAAAGAATGATATTGAGAAAGATTTGCAGGAAAGACTCGGCTCCTTTGTAAAATGCATAGAATATGCTCTGGCAGACAATATAATATCTCATGAAGAAGACACCCTGCTAAGAGAAGTAGGGAACTACTTTGGAATCAGAGAAGAGGAAGTCTATAAAAGGATTGTTGAGAATACCAGAAAACAGATGCATAAAGATAAAGAAGAAGGAAATGTCAAAGTGCTTGTGATAAATGGAGATTCATATTATTCCAATGTGATATCTGCAGCACTGAAAGACAGTGTTTATACAGCAGTATTTGCAGGATTTGATGATATTGTCAGCGGAAACAAGAAGTTTGAGGATATAAATCCCAATATTGTCTTTGTGGATCCCCTTCATGATAAAAGCAAGCTTCTGATAAAAGCCATAAAGCATGTTCACCCGGATACCAAAGTTTATGCTCTGGCGAGCAAAGGAGTACTAAGGCCTGGAGAAGAGCATGACAAAGCA
Source organism: Candidatus Woesearchaeota archaeon (assembly GCA_014729495.1). Lineage (GTDB taxonomy): Archaea > Nanobdellota > Nanobdellia > Woesearchaeales > UBA12501 > WJJV01. The sequence continues at coordinate 4,562 of WJJV01000024.1, read as the reverse complement.
AAGGAGTATGGAACAGATGGATACTTCCATATACAGAGGATGTTTCCTGGAGTCTTTGATGCCATAAAAACAGGTTATGTGGATTACAGGTCAGAAGAGCATTAGATTAATAGCAAGCAGAAATTCTCAAGTAAGGTCAATCACTGCCCTTGCCAGCTTGTCAGTGTCATGCCTAAGAAGGTTTTTCTTTGTTAAGAGTTCTGCTTCAACAACATCCACTTCAAGTTTGTCAAGATTCTCGCGGTCTATCTTCACCCTGCTTGCGCCCTCTTTCCTGTATCTTGTGTATAGTTTCTCAGGAGCCCTCTCCTTGTTCACTACGACATGATCCAGCACATCCTTGCCAAGATGCTTCACAATCCTGCTCACATGGTCAGATGCAGTATAGTTGTCTGTCTCACCTGGCTGAGTCATGACATTGCAGACATAGACCTTTGTGGCATTTGAATTCCTGATGGCTTCAGGAACACCTTTCACAAGAAGATTGGGAAGTATTGATGTATATAAGGAACCTGGTCCAAGCACCACAAGATCAGCATTCCTTATCTCATTCAGGGCTTCAGGATAGGCAGCAGCATCTTTTGGTTTGATGAACAGCCTCTTTATCTCAGAATTATATTTTGTCTTGTGCTCCTCAACCTTGGGTTCCTGCTCTATTATCTTTCCATTCTCAAGCTCAGCGCAGAGTGTTGTCTGCTTAAGCGTAACCGGAAGCACCTTGCCTCTTATGGCGAGTATCTTTCCTGTCTCCTCAACAGCTTCTGCAAAGCTTCCAGTTGTCTTGGTCAAAGCTGTGATAAGAAGATTGCCGAACGAGTGGCCTTTAAGCGCGCCCTTGTCAAACCTGTACTCAAGAAGCCTTGCCATCTCAGGACCTGATTCAGACAGAGCAACAATGCAGTTCCTTATGTCTCCTGGAGGGAGCATGCCAAACTCATACCTCAATTTTCTTGATGAACCACCCTCATCTGTGACAGAGACAACAGCAGTGAGATTGTTTGTGTATTTCTTCAGGCCTGAAAGTATGCTATTGAGTCCTGTGCCTCCTCCAATTACAACTATTTTCGGAGCTGTCTCCCTGATGGAATGCTTCTGGAGCAGGCTCCATATCTTTCCTTTTTTCTCAGGAATGAGAGCATCAATAAGATATGAGATAAACCCCCTTCCGCCCAGTATTAAGAGAGCCAGTGATACAATGAAAATCAATATCTCAGCTATCAGCTTTGGGCTGTAGCTGTGGACAGGAAGCTGGGCAAGCTGTGTCAGCTGATGGTTGAGCAGATTGAAGAAATAAGCAAGCTCAGTAGAGAATGTCAGAATAATGAATGATATTATACCCAATATTCCTAGAGCCAGAAGCAAAAGCCATCTCTTGAGCTTTATGCCTGGCAGCAAAAGACCTCTCATTTTGTGATCTCAATCCTGCATGATACAGGAAGCTTGTAGGATGCCCTATGAAGGGCTCTCTTTGCAGCTGCAACATGCTTCTTGTTAACCTTAACCTGAAATATAGTCTGATCCTTTATAACCCTGGCAGCGAGACCCATAGGCTTTCCAAAAGACCTCTTCATTCCAGTACTCATCCTGTCAGCACCAGCTCCTGCAGCCAGGGGATTCTCTCTCAGAACATGATGAGGATATATAAGTATCTTCAGGAAATAATCACCCTTGCCTATCCTTGCCTCAAGGAATCTGTTGGCTGTCTGCCTTGCAGACTCAAGAGCCTCATGCCTTATCTGGATGTCAGATTTTGCTCTAAGATTGAGCTTGGAATCATAGGCCTTTTTCTGGTTGCCCATCTCAAACCTGACTATCTTGATATTAGGATTTGCTTTTATATAGGACTTTTCAGTGAATTTAGACCTTCTTGTGTAAGGTCTTTCAAGCCTTCTATATGCGCAAAATTTTCTCAATCTAGCCATTTAAACCACAGAATTAAGGGTTTTGAGGGGGTATATAAAGGTTTTGGTTGGAAATGGGAAGCAAATTTAAGGTTAAATTGGTAATTTCGGCAACAACAATAATGGATTCATACACTGTCAGATTTCGCTTTGCTCAATCTGCCCTGTTCGTAAAGGGAAAAACCACACTGTGTATGGTTTTTCCCTCTACACTCAGTATTCATCCATTGTTGTTGCCTTTTTACGCCGCCCTGGCGCAGGCGAGGCCGGGGTTGGGCCCCCCGGGCTGCCGAGTAGGACAAATCGAATGCAGAGAGATTTGGCCGTCTGCTGCCAGGAGGGCGGCGTGCATCAGGATGATAATAATAATAATAATATCCAAGAATGATCATGCATTAATAATCCCGACTCGCAAGCTCGTCTGGGATTATTAGGCATTAAAAAAGGCAGAATCCCGATTCGTGAACTTAAATTTAATTCCGACTAAAGTCAAAATTATAAGACTTACCTAAGCTTCGCTTAGTTAAGCATCTGGGATTTTGCCTTTGTTTAATGGGCCCAGCCGGATTTGAACCGGCGATCCCCGCCGTGTCGAGGCGATGTCATAGCCACTAGACCATGGGCCCGAAACAATAGAATAAAGCAGAAATAAAGGGTTTATAAAGGTTTTTGTGAATCATGTCTTATCATCATACAATAAACAAAAAGTAAAAAGTAATTCAAAACCCGAACTCATCCTTATCCTTCTTGTTTCTCCTGTATAGATGATAACCAAGAAGGCCTATGAGTATTATGACAATCGCAAGTATTGACCCTACAACAGGTGATGCTTTCTGCTTTGGGATTATATCACTTGCAATGTTGAGGATTCCTTCTTTTATGTTCCTGAGAACAGGCTCGTCGTCCTCTTCCTCTTCTTCCTCATCATCAGTTGTCTGTCTTTCATTTATGAGCCTGCATGACACTTCTGCCTCAACATTAGGGAATGCATTGCTGACCTCCATCCTGAAGTCATTCATGCTGTTCCTGTCAAGATCAATGATCTTTGGCTCGTCCTCTGAGACCTGCACATCCCTGCTTGGAATAGGATAAAGCTTGAAAAGCACTGAATCTGATAATATATCCTTCACAAAGAAGGTATAATTGACTCCCTGATACATGAACTCAACCTTGTCATTAGGAGTTACCTTCACATCATTCTCAAGACAGTTGTACATGTCTGAAGTAAGGGCTCCTCCGCCAGCGCTTCCGCTTCCGCCACCGCCACTGCTATCATCACTTCCGCCTCCGCTGCCGTCATCGCATGACCTGCTTTCAGAGGTTATATACCTATATCCACAGATATCATGATAATTAGTGTAGGTTGCTGTCCTGGACTGGCTTCCAGTACATGCGCTCCATCCCCCATATGATACTGACTGTGCGCATACTGTTCCATCAGGAGTCAAAGTCTCATCAAATGGCCATACCAGATCAGTCTTTGCAGGATCTGAATTGTTTATGGCAGGAAGTCCTGACCTTGTCTTGGTCACATAACCAAATGCGCTGTAAGTCAGAGTATATGAGCCATTGAGAAGGCCGTCAACTGTGAAATCACCATTAGCATCAGTGTACGCAATGCTTGAATTTGAGCCCAATGTAGCATTCACTGTAACATTATAGATAGGTGTGCTGTTGAAAGCATTCACTATTGTCCCTGACCATGAGCCAGCAAAAGCTGCTGGAATCATGACTGCCATGATCATCGCTGCTGCAATCCAGGTTATTATTGTATTTCTCATCTTCTATTACCTTCTGCTCAATCACCCAAGGGCAAAGTAGACCCATGTCCTCCTTCCTGCCACAACTGATTCAGTCAGTGACTGTGAAGGATATAAAGGATGATCTGCTGATATGGTGTATGATCCTGGACTCACTCCTGTGATAAGGTAGAATCCATTCGCATTTGTGTCATCATTGTTTCCTGGGCCTACAACTGTAACAGTCGCGTTCTCTATGGGTGTGTTTCCTGCCCAGAAGTCAACAACATAACCTATGATCTGTCCTGTTGCCATTGCTGGATTTGATTCATCATTATCTGCTGCATCATCACACCCAATATCATCTGGGAAATCTACAAAGCTGTCTCCATCATTGTCTATTCCATCAGAGCATTGTGTTGCAGGTACTGGATCATCTGACTCATCATCATCCCCTGCTCCTGAGCAGCCTGGATCGAATGGATAGTCTGTATAGCTGTCTCCATCATTGTCTGTTGTATCAGAGCACTGAGGTGTTGTGACTGGATCTGTCTCATCATCATCGAATGGATTTGTACATCCAGGATCCATGAGGTCAAACAGTCCGTCAAGATCATTGTCCACTCCATCAGAGCATGCAGGCAGAACTACAGGATTAGTCTCGTCAGTGTCTGTGCTGTTCTGGCATCCAGGATCAAATGGATAATCTATATGGCCATCTGAATCATCATCTATTCCATTAGAGCATGCAGGAATAACCAATGCTGACTCATCATCATCTAGCACTCCTGTGCATTGAGGATCCTGAGGCCAGTCAATGAGGCTGTCTCCATCATCATCTGCTCCATTTGAACATTGTGTTGCTCCATTGTTTGTTTCATCATCATCGCTTGCATTGTACACGCCGAGAGCATTATAGCAT
>WJJV01000006.1 GCA_014729495.1 Candidatus Woesearchaeota archaeon | reverse complement strand
GTTGAGAACTGCACAGACGGAAAGGACAATGACTGCGACGGGCTAGTTGATGGAGAGAACCAGGCAGTATGCCCATGCACAATAACAGATGCTTACTGGTCAAGAAGCAATGCAACTGCAGGAAGCAGGGTGGCCCTTACATTGGAAGGAGAAGCCTGCCAGGATTACGAAGCTTATTTTGATATCTGGGAGGATGACACGCTTTCCGGCGATGACGGCATGAGCCAGTTTGCAGAAAGGCCAAAAGCGAATTTCAATGATGGCAGGGCTGTTGCTGAGTGGCCTGCAGTATACACTCCTGACTGCGCTATGTTCTCTGACTGGGGTGTGCTGGAAGCTGCCTGCGATCCTCCTGAATACTATTTTGAGGCAAGCGTACTCACTTCAGCAGGCTTCACTGATCCGTTCAGGTCACAAGGAGGCCTTCTTGACGGGCTTCTTGAGGTTTATCCAAACCAGGTGCCAGAGGCATCAATACCATTCCTGATAAATCCTGTTGACAGCGGAAACTACAATCAGAGCATAATGGTAAACTGGAGTCCTGCAGTTGATCCAGAGAATGACTCAGTATCATACTCATTATATTACAGCAATAACAGCGGAGGGAACTGGTATCTTATGGAGAGTGATTATGGCATCATAGACACAATCAATGAGAGCCGTAATTTCTCAGTAGGATTCTATCCTGGAAAGCTTCCTGACACAGAGCCCTTCTGCGGAAACGGTCTCACAGAACCTGGAGAGGAATGCGACAGGGGACCTGAGGGAAGTGAGCACTGCTCTCCTGACTGCACAAGGTCAGACTGCGGTGATGGAGTGGTTCAGTCACCTAATTCATACGGCATCTATGAGCAGTGCGATGACAGCAACAGGCAGGATGATGACGGCTGTTCACTAAAATGCAAGCTTGAATACTGCGGTGATGGCGTGCTCCAGGCATCCAGCTGGTCAAATCCTGACGGCACAACCCATGCGCCAGAAGAGTGTGATGATGGGAATAATCTGAATGACGATGGATGCGATGAGAACTGCCAGGTTGAATGCGGAAATGGAGTTATTGATGGTGATGAGGAGTGCGATGATGGCAACACAGACAATAATGATGCCTGCACTTCTTTCTGCAAAGACAATATCTGCGGAGACGGACATATATTCCTTGGAAATGAAGAATGTGATGATGGAAATTTCAAGGAGGGTGATGGGTGCGACAATGCTTGTTTAATTGAGCCTTTTTTCTATTCAAGCAACATGATTGCTTACTGGAATTTTGATGATGGTTCAGGAGATTCCTTAAAAGATATTACTGAGAATGGCCATGAGGGAATTATCCATGGCGCAGAGCTTGTTGACTCTGAATTTGAAAAAGCTCTTGATTTCAGCGGTGGAGACACTGTTGAAGTTCCTGACCATCCTGCTCTTGATGCCAACCTGCCTGAAAGTGTTACATTTGAGACATGGTTGAAGCTGGATGATGCAGGAAAACAGTACATATTCGGCAAGACATACTTTACAGGCTCATGGCATGTGCAATATGCTATGGGAGTGGATTCTGGAGTGATAGGCTGCCGTTATGGTGACTCAACTGCATGCATACCCCACACTACAACACCTGTAAGTACAGGAGAATGGCATCATGTTGTATGCACTTTTGATCCAGAGCAGGGAGCAAACATATATCTTGATGGCATGCTGGAGGATCACATTGGGGCTTCTGCCAGCTGTCCTTATCCTATGAATGATGAATCCGCGCCTCTGGTATTGGGCAGTTCATTTGATCTTCCGATGGACGGACAGATAGATGAGTTCTCAATGTACGGCATAGCACTGACTCAGAAGCAGGTTCAGGCAAATTATCATAATTGGGACATCATAAAGGAGAAGTTTGGTTATTGCGGTGATGGTGTCTGCAATCTATTGAGAGAGGACTGTGGCACCTGCCCAGAAGACTGCATACTCGGAACTGACTGCCCTTCAACATGCGGTGACGGCACATGCGATGCAGGAGAAACATGCGTGAACTGCTTCAGCGACTGCGGCAGACCTGATGGGATATGCTCAATTGAAGAAGACTGCAATTCTTGCAGCCTGGATTGCGGAAGCTGTCCTGCAACACAGCCCAGTTATCTTGATTCCAGGGTCATTTACCTGAAGTTGGATGAGACAAGCGGAGAAACAGCTTTTGACTCAAGCAGCAATAATAAGAATGGAGACCTTAGTGATGGTCTTAAGGACTCATGGGTTCCAGGGCTGTTCGGCAATGGATTATCCTTTGATAATTCTCTAGATAATGTTGTTGTTGGAAACGAGCCTTTTGTTGGAGAAGATATGGAAGATTCTTTCACTTTTGAGGCATGGGTCAGACCTGATTCAGTGGATTACAATAGAGAGATACTTGAGAAGACAAACTATAATATGCTCAGGATAAAGAGTGGCAAGCTTTCTGTGTCAGCATATTCTGGATCAAGTGCACAAGTTACCTCAGACTCATCCTTGACAGCAGGTGAGTGGTATCATCTGGCATCAACTTATGATGGCTCAAATCTGAAAATATACATAAATGGAGAACTTGAGGGTTCAGAGGAATTCACTGGAGGATTCTGGGCAGGAGACAACCTTAATATAGGATCAGGATCTTTTGCAGGAATCATTGATGAGGTTTCAGCATACAATACTGTCTTGACCCAAGAGCAGTTGAAACAGCACTATAATAACTGGAATCACATCAGGACATTATCATGAGAAACAAAGAAAAAAAGAGACAATGAAAAAATCAAGAACAATCGGATTGTGGATGGTTTTGGCAGTTATGATTGTGCTCTTGAGCAGTGCCATCTCTAATGCCCAGGAGGATTACTGTTCTGAGGGTCATGTCTCTAAAGTGATTCCTACTGTTAATATTGTAGATACATCTTATTCGTTTGAGAAATTTCTTCCTTATGCTGTATGGAATCCTGATGACTTGGAGTTGGGAATATCCTATTTGAACTATACTCAGGAGGAGTTTCTTGGTGCAAGAATATATCTTGGAAGATTTGATGAGAATGCTAACCTGCTTTCTGCGACAAAGATAGATGATGTAGAGTGCTCCTTCAGCAGTTCCTTTATTCGATGGACAGGATCAAGCTATGGTGTGTTCTGGAGAGAACAGAATTATCATCCTACTAATATTTGCGGCAGTGGTGGTTATCCTGATCAGGTGGCTTTTGCTGCAGTGGATGCTCAGGGCAATAAGATTGTTGATGCAAAGCAGATTACATCAAACACAAAATCAGCTTATCTGGAATCTGTCATATGGAATCCTGATAGCCAAGAGTATGCTTTCACTTATATAGAAGAGGCGACACCTGATAACTTTGAAGTGTATCTTCAGAGAGCTGATGCCCAGGGAAATCTTATTGGGTCAAGGATTCTTGTGTCAGACACTCCAGAATACTCAGCTGGGTCAAGCGTAATCTGGACAGGGTCAAAATATGTTGTTATATGGAATGAAGACAGCCCTTATTTCACTATCTATTTTGCAAGAATCAGCCAGAGCGGCACAATAGAGCTTAAAAAACAGGCTATAGATTATAGGCTTTCAGGACTTAGTAATATAATCAGAGACTCAAGTATTTATGTATTTGGTAATGGTGTTATTGATGGTAATCCTCACCTTATCAAGCTTGATATGGACGGAAACATACTTAGCGATGAAATCCTTGGCTTTAATATTGGTAAAGTTAAGTGGAATGGAGTTGAATATTATATATCAAGATCTATCCCTTCTGGTGATGAAACAGATATATATTTCAGCAGAGCTGATGAGAATGAACAGCCCATTGAGAGCGAATTATATATAGGGAACGGAAGAAGTGATTCGCCTGTATTTTTTAGATCATCCTTTGTCTGGACAGGTTCTGAGTATATTTTTGTATGGGCTAATGAAGACTCAGTTCCTGGTGTTTATTTCACTAAATTAGGGTGTCTTACATGTGAGGATATAGATGGGGATGGTTATGGGACAGGAACAGAAGAGGAGAGAGTCAGCTGTTTATATCAGGAAGAGGACTGCGATGATTCAGATGCATCAGTACATCCAGGAGCTTCTGAAATATGCAATGGCATAGATGATGACTGCGACCCTTCAACAGCAGATGGCTCAGGAGAAGAACCGCCTCTTAATAGTCTCCAGAAAGGTGTATGTGCTGGAAGCCTGCAGACCTGTGTGGGTACAGCAGGATGGCAGGATGATATCTCTTCAATTCTAGCCTACGAGCCTGCAGAAGAATCATGCAATGACGGCCTTGACAATGACTGTGACGGGCTGAGGGATTGTGAGGATCCTGACTGTGAAGGCAGCGCTTACTGCAATGCGCCGATCCAGTATCTTTATGTGCCAAAGGCATCTAAAGTATATCTGGCTACTTTTGATGTTTCAGGAAGCAGAGCTGTTAATCCTGGAATAGATATAGGGATGGATGGATACTATGAGTGGGGAGCTGCAGGAGAATTCAATGGAAGGCAGTCTATGGCTGACTTTTCTGGACTGCTCAATGATTATATCAATGATTCATGCGATGCTGACATAGATGAGATATGCCAGATTCCTGTTGAGATCAGGGCTCAGTCAGGAGTGCTAAGCATAACAGACATCAAGATACAATATCATGATTACTTCTGGAACACATCGCTTCTTCCTAATGGCATATTCTACCAGATGATGCTTTTTGCAGAGGAGAAAGAGATATGCGGAAACGGAAAGGTTGAAGGCGGAGAGCAGTGCGATGACGGCAACACTGAATATTTTGACGGCTGCTCAGGAAAATGCACTCTTGAAGGAGTGTGGGGATTTGAATGCGTGCATATGCAGGCAACATGCCCTGATGAATTTGGATTCATTGAAGTGCTGAAGAAGTCATCAATGACTGATGCTCATGCAGCACTGCCTAATACTGGAGATTTCGCAAACAGGATATGCTGCAAGGTAGAAGGAGCTACTCTGGACACAACATGCGATAATGGAGATGCTTTCCTTGAGCTATCTTCAGAGGATGATGCTCATGTAGAAGTGCCTGCTGAAGGAGGATTCACGAATCCTGCATGCATGTCAATCCAGGAGACAAGCAGAGGCTCTGTGATATGCGATTACAATACTGGAGACTGTGACGAGGGATACTCCTGCGTAGCTTCAGTGACCTCAGAGTCAGATGCCCACATCGGAGACTGCGATGATTATAACACTAAGATATGCTGCGCAGTGGGAATGCCTGTCTGCGGTAACGGAGATGTCGAGTTCATAGAAGAGTGTGATAATGGGACTGCAAACAGCGACACTGCTCCTGATGAGTGCAGGACTGACTGCACACTGCCTTCCTGCGGAGATGGTGTTGTTGACTCAGGAGAGGAGTGCGATGACGGGAACAAGCTGAATGGAGACGGATGCACTGCAGACTGTGTCATTGAGACAGGATTGGTCTGCTCAATAGGTCAGGAAGCATGCACTGAGGCAACATTGTTCACGATGTATGGCTTGTATGACTCTCATATAGGCACTGCAGGATATTATGATAACAATGTCTGCTGCAATCTGGCTGAGGCTGGTCTTACTGCAACTGACTGCTCAGGAGCAGAAGATGAATTTGTGCTGTCAAAGTATGGAACAGACAACAGCCATGTGAGCCTTACACAAGGATATTATGACAGTGACATCTGCATGGCAGCTGACACAGGTGCAATAACATGCCATGAATATGCTGGCAGCGGGACATGTGATACAGGAACATGCGTGGCAACAGTATACAAGAATGATGATTCGCATGTGGCTGGCTGTGCAGGAGACACAGCAAGCCCTTATACAAAGACAATATGCTGTGAGTACAGCAGTTGAGGTGAGAAAATGGAATTTAAAATAAATATTGAAAAAAAGCATTTTTGGGCTTTGATGATTACTATTGCAGTGATTATGATAGGAGTATTTGCCTATGCTCAGGCAGTAGGAAACACACAGGGGCATCCCTGGAGTGAGATCAGTGATATCCCTATTGAGTCCGGCACTGTGACCACAGGGGGGGCTGACTCAGCTACTGCAGTTACTTTCCAGAATACCTACTCAGACAAGCCTCTGATAAAGATATACTGGAAAAAGCCAACATTAGAAGGAGATCCCTTAGATTGGATGGTTCAAGATGCATTCACTGATTTTGAGACTAATAGTGAATATGACGGAATCTATTATGGTTTCTATCTGACAGATGTCACTAATACTGGCTTCACAATAATCCAGCAGCCAGGTGAAAGCAACCCTATAGAAATATATTGGATTGCAGTAGGCATGCAATAAAAGGTGATAAAAAATGAAAATCGAAATAAACATTTTAAAAAAACACTTATGGTTGACGATTGCAGTGATTGTGATGATCGGAGCAGCTGGTTTTGTGATTGCGCAGACATACAGTGCAGACCAGCCATCGCATGGGACACTGTTCACTGACCTGATAACAGGCAAGTCAGGCACTGGAGTGACAGTGGATGATGACCTCAAGCTGACAGGAACAGTAGCCAATGCAGACCCAGCAGGCAATGTTATAGTAGATGACCAGCTTGTTGTCACAGGTTACACAAGAGTTGAAGGCACTAATGGCCTGGATATCACTAATGATGCTGCTGTAGGTGGAAATATTGAGGTTAGTGGTTCAGTATTAAATCCTGATGGGGATATAGTGACTATAGATGACCGACTGCATGTATCTGGTGCTATCTCCAATTCAGATTCAACTTCAGATCTTGTTTTAGGTGGTAATACCAGAGTTAATGGAGATTTTGCTGTCTCAGGAAACTTCATGCCAGGCAGATGTGATGTTCTGTTTTATGGAAAACCTGCAAATAGTGGAAGCAAAAGTGTTGAGAATGATCTGACTTCAGGAGGTTATGAATTTAATTCAAATGGTGATACTATAAATTTGCAGTGTCCATCCACACATCCTGTATTGCTTGATGTGGACTATGCATTTTTTAGAGATACCTGGCACAGTGAAGGAGAATATATGTATATAGGTGTGCAAGACAGATGGCCGGGACAAATTAATCTGAAATGCCATGCTGGAGGAGGAATGGGTAACCGGTGCAGAGAAGGAATATTTATAACCTGCTGCAGATAAACAAATAACCTAAAAACAAGAACAAAATGGCAAATCCAAAGAGACCCGGAATGTGGACTGTTTTGGCAGCCAGAGTGGTGTCAACAAAAGTAAACAAATGTTCATTAAAGTAAACAATAAAGAAAAAACACAACATTTAAATATATATGTTAACTGGAGTTAACATATGTTCACAAAAACAAACACAGACAGGGTCATGGATATGTTCCTGCAGAATCCAGACACAAGCTTCCACCTGAGGGAGATAGCAAGGCTCACAGGCCTGTCGCCTGCAGGAGTCCTGAAGATCCTGAGGAAGCTTGTGAAACAGGACCTTGTTTCAAAGGAAAAGACCAGGGTGACAGACAACTACCTGGCAAATACTGACAACAAAGAGTTTGTTGCCCTGAAAAGAGCATCAAACATCTACAGCATATCAAGCTGCGGAGTGATCAGGGAGATTGCAGAGAAGTACCTGCCAGAAGCAGTAGTGCTTTTCGGCAGCTATGCAAGAGGAGAGGACACAGGCAGATCAGACATTGACATTGCAGTCATAACAGACAAGAAAAAAGACATCAACACAGCAAAATACGAGAAAAGCCTGAAAAGGAGGATAAACATCCATAAGATAAAGCTTGACAAAGCCAGCAAGGAGTTCAGGAACAATCTTGCGAATGGAATCACGCTCCATGGTTTTTTGAGACTGATAAAATGATAAGAAGCTTTGAGTTTTACATGAAAGAGAAAAAAGCAGTGAAACAGCAGCCAGACAATGAGATGGCAGCTTCGCTTATGAAAAAGGCAGAGGATAGGCTGAAATATATTGAATCACAGACCCTCTCAGATGATAATTCGGGATTCATATTTGAGGATGTCTATGAAAGCCTGAGGGAAGCAGCGCAGGCAGTTCTTTGCGCAGATGGGTACAAGCCTTACTCGCATGAAGTCCTGATAGCTTATCTGAAAGAGAATTATTCTGAAATGGATTCTGGGATGCTGGATAATTTTGATGAACTGAGGAAACTGAGAAATTTAGCTGTATATGGAGCAGAAGAGGTTTCTGAAGAGAAGACAAAGTCAGCTCTTGAGTTTGTCAAGAGCGTTCTTCCCAGAGAGATCAATACTTGATAATAGATAGAATGAACAAAGCAAAGAGACCCGGAATGTGGATGGTTATTGTAGTCATGGCTGTGCTTTGTATGGGTCTGGCCAGTGCGCAGAGCAACATGGCCTGCTGGGGAAGCAATGATTATGGCCAGCTGGGAGATGGCAGCACTGATGCCAGCGATGCTCCTGTTGAGGTCTCTGGAATTGCTGATGCTGTTGATATTGCAGTTGGCACAGACCACACCTGCGCAATAAAGGATGACAAGACATTATGGTGCTGGGGAAGAGGCAATCTCGGACAGCTGGGTGTTGGTTACTCTTCATTCACGAATGCTGATCCATTGCAGGTAAGTGCATTATCAGGTGTTCTTCAGGTTGAGGCAGGCCATTACCATACCTGTGCTCTTGTTGATGACGGCGATATGTCTGACGGAAGCCCTGTGTACTGCTGGGGATACAATGCATTCGGCCAGCTTGGTGATGGAACATCTGGAGAGAACAGGAATTCTCCTGTGCAGGTTATTGACCAGTCTGACAATCCTATATCAGCTATTGATATTGCTGTAGGCAATGACCACAGCTGCGCATTGCTTCCAGACTATACTGTTGCCTGCTGGGGAAGGAACAGGGATTATAATCTTGGCCAGGGAGTCCAGGACTGGGATCCTCACCCAAAAGCAGAGCCTGTTATTGATGTTGAGCATGCTGTTGAAGTGTCATCCTCAGGATTTTTCACATGCGCTAAGCTAGCTTATGGTGCTGTGAAGTGCTGGGGAAAGAACTATGTGACCATATGGGAGTCTCCTGCTTATGTAGAAGGCATCACAGATGCATTAGAAGTCTCACCAAAATGCGCTGTGCTGTCTGATGGAACAGTTTCCTGCTGGGACAGGACACCTGAAGATACAGGTGTTACTGATGCTATTGATGTGTCGCCTGTATTGATAAGTGATTACAGGTGCCTCATACATTCCAGCGGAATGGTTGAGTGCGGAGCAGACACTCTCAAAGAGATCCCGGGGATAATGGCTTATGATGTTGAGGTTGTCAGCAATCATCAGTGCGTTATCCTGGAGTCAGGCTTGTGCAGTGCTGAGGTATGCGGAAACTATATTGATGATGACTGCGACGGATTTGTTGACTGCGATGATGAGGACTGCTCTGCTGATATAGGATGCAAGTATTGTTCCTCAATCCCTGAGGACTGCTTTGATGGTTATGATAATGACTGCGACGGGCTTGTGGATGGAAGAGATATTGCTGAATGCGACTGGCAGGAATGCAATAAGATAGGTGGTGATGATTCTTCAGGATATTTCCCTTATGATTGGGGTACAGAAGCAACAGCTAAAGATGATCCTGCTGCAGATCCTGGGATTGTTTGCGTTGAGTCGCATCCTGAGAACAGCGATCTCACTAATGCGGAGGACCTCCATTTCGGATTTGGTTCATGCGGAAGTTCTGATGCAAGGATAACATATAATGATTATGAATCTGAATACCCTGACCTTGTCTGGAATCCTGACATTGACAGGGATGGAGATGGGACTGCAGAGGGAGAGTATGCTCTTGTCTGGAGAGACAGGAGGACAAGATACAATAATGAGATCCTATACACTGCCATAGATGCAGCAGGAAACCCCATAGATATGGATGGTGATGGAAACTCAGCTCCAGCAGTATTTGATTCTGAGGATCTTATAGTGCTTGATACAATAGATTCAACAAGAAATCCTAAGCCACAGATAATATGGATTCCTGAAGAGAATGCTTATGCCCTGTTCACCACAAGATACTCTCCAAGGAACTATATCAGGGTGATGTATGCACTCTTTGACATGGATGGAAACCTGATTCCAATGTCTGGAGAGAATGTTGTTGATGATTACTTTGTGGACTTCACAAGCGATACTGCTTATGGGCTTCAGGAGCTTCAGGGTGTTGAATGGAATGGAGAATACTTTGGAGTTGTGTACAGCACATATAATTATGGCGGAAACCTCTACTTTGAGAGGATAGACATAGACGGCAACAGGCTTGGAGAGAAAGTAAGCATTGTTGAAGGTCTCAATTATGGACCTTACTTAGGCAGCATAACCTGGGCTGATCCAGTCTATGAGATACTTTGGGCATCATCTGATACATCTTTTTTAAATTCAACTGTAGCATGCCAGTGCACTGATCTTGACGGAGACGGCTATGGTGATTCAGCAGATGCTTTCTTAAGAGGAGGTTGCATATTTCCTGATGCGCAGGATTGCGATGATGACAAGACAGATGATCCTGCAGGATGCCCTTCAACTGTTGACCAGTGCTCTTATGATACATCTGGATGCGCGATATGCATCAATCCTGGTATGCCTGACATATGCAATGGCATTGATGATGACTGTGATCCCAGTACACTTGACGGTGAAGGAGAGACTCCTTTGAATGAGACCTTCTGCACAGGATCAAAAGCCCTCTGCTCAGATACAATATTCAATTCTACTATCACCTGGAGATATGGTTATTATGATACCCTAACAGCTATTCCAGATGATGAATATGTCTCTCTTGGAGGTGATGAATATCTTATACTGAATGAATCATGCCTCAATCATGACTCAGAAGGCAATCCAATAGATGATGACTGCGATGGAATCCCTAACTGCGATGATCCAGACTGCGCTGAATATCCTTTCTGCGTGTGCGAGCCTGAAGCAGAGATATGCGACGGACTGGACAATGACTGTGATGGTCTGGCAGACAATGGATGCGATGATGACAATGATGATTACTGTGATGGAACAATGACATACACTGGAAGCCAGCTCTGCCCTCTCGGAGGCAATGACTGCAATGATGATGATCCAGGAGTATATCCTGGTGCTGTTGAGATAGTTGACGGAAAAGATAATGATTGCGACGGACTTGTAGACTGCGATGATCCAGGAATGTTCGGGCTCAGCATGTTTGAGACAAACTGCTATGATGGCATAGACAATGACTGCAATGGCCAGATTGACTGCCTTGATCCTGCATGCACAGCAGCATGCGAGAGCTGCGCAAGCCATGGAGGCATAGAATGCAGTTCTGATGAGGTATGCAAGGGAGGCAACTGGACACTTATAGCAGGCACAGATGACACTTTCTGCTGCCTTGCTCCAGGAGAGTGCGTGAGAGGAATATCAGACTCAACAGATGATTTCAGGATATGCCATGATGATACAGGAGAGTGCCAGTGCATTGACTGGGATGAGGATGGTGTGTGCGACAGCTTTGACAACTGCGTGCCTACAGAGCCATGCGCTGATGTGACTGATCCTGCTGCTCAGGCAGACTGCTATGCAAACTACTCAAATCCAGACCAGCTTGACACAGACGCAAATGGTGTAGGTGATGTCTGCGAGCCATGCCTTGACCTTGAGACAGCTCTTGATGAGAATAATAATTATTATGCTAATGATGATGTTGTGCTGTGCCCATACTTCTACATCATAGCTGATGATGACAATGACGGAGTCATAATAACGAACAACACTGGCATAACAATAGACGGCCAGGGAGCAAGGCTTGCATCTGCTTCTGCTGATTCAGGAACAGGAATCCTTGTAAGGAATGAGAGCATTGTGCTGAGGAATATATCTGTGTCTGATTATGATACAGGAATAAGGGTAGAGAAGCCGGGCAACACAATAACAGCAGCACTGCTTGAGAACTATAATGACCTTAATCTCGCTTCAGGAGCAACAGGCAATGAGATATACCTCAACCACTTCTACAGAAGTGGCATCATTGACTCTGCAGGAGGCAATATGTATTGCGTAGGTGGAGAAGGAAACTTCTACAGCGAGGGCATACCTTACAGCAGGGTGGGTGATGCTGACTGCGGTCTCGCTGTATTCAATACTCCTCTTGACGGAACTGTTGTGGCCAGGGGAACTAATCTT
This sequence comes from Candidatus Woesearchaeota archaeon, assembly GCA_014729495.1. Lineage (GTDB taxonomy): Archaea > Nanobdellota > Nanobdellia > Woesearchaeales > UBA12501 > WJJV01. The sequence goes on along the minus strand of WJJV01000006.1, from coordinate 26,482 downwards.
GAGCTCACATGGTCTGCTCAGTCATCAGTCAATCCTATTGAGTATGATCTTGAGCTGTACAAGGATGGCATACTGGCCCAGGTCATAGCTCCTGGAGTCCAGGGAACTGAGTTCACATGGGGTGTGCCTGAAGTCTCCACCGGCACTTATGAGGTCATGCTCAGGCCAAGGGACACAGCAAGAGGCTATTATGGAATACCTAACAGCACGACAATAATCATAGGTCAGACAGCAATTGCTGAGGGAACAGTATCATGCGGAGAGAATCCTCTTCCAGGGGCTACTGTGACAGCAGGAGGCTTGTCAACTACAACTGACAACAGTGGAGAGTACTCTCTTGAGATACCTTCTGGAAGTGGATCTGTGAGGGCATCTTATGCAGGAAGCTCCACAAGAGAGCTTACTTATTCAGATGTCTCACAGGGTGAGACAATCACTCTTGACTTTGATGATGTATGCCCTATAAACCTTGACTGCACAGCAGACTGTACGCTCCTTGATGGAGATATCTGCATAGCTGACTGCTGGGGATTTGAGGATGATGCAGGAAATACCTGCGATCTTTACCCAGCATGCGCAGGCGTCAAGCAGGGGCTCCTGCTCAGAGATACTTCCAATCCTCTGATCAAGCACCGCTGCTGCGAGGGAGAGCAGATTGAGATTGATGAGGACAAGACAAGGTTTGAGCTCAATGAGTCAGTTGAGGCAGAGGATGTCATAAGGACAACAAGAATAGTGTATATAGACGGCAGACCTGTCAAGATGATAGTGACTGCCTGGTCATGATGATGGTTTATGATGCTAAAAAGAGGTTATTTTTTCACTCTGGATATATTGATGGCTCTGTTCATCCTTGTAGTCATTTTTCTGGCTATATGGTCCTCTGAGGCAACCCAGACACAGGTCACACAGCCTTACTTCCTTGCGCAGGACACTATTGACCTCCTGCAGTCAACACAGGTAAAGGATTTCTCATCCCATCCTTCTGTTCTTCATCTCATAAACAATAGAAACATAACTGATTATGAGCTCACAATCCTGGAGCAGATGGCATTGTTCCATCTCAAGGATACGCAGGATCCAGGATCATATAATGTATCTCTCAGGAATTTCTCTGAGGTAATACTCCAGAATCTCACACCCATCCAGTATTCTTTCCAGTTCATAATTGATGAAAGGGTTGTCTACACCCAGATCAGCCCCCTGAGCGAGGAGCAGAACAACTCAGAATCACTTGTATCATCAAGGACAATAGTTGCTGTTGTGGACAACAAGACAGAGCTTTCCCCTCCTTTTGTTGCAGAGGTGAGAGTATGGCAGTGAACAGCAGGGCAGAGCTCAGGAAAAAGGCCATATTCTTCACCCTCTCAGCTGTGCTCATAGGCTCTCTTTTCATGATGTACTTCTCGTCACAGGACTTTCTGTCATTCAGGGAGCGCGCAGAAAGAGCTCAGGTAAGGGTGACAGCTGTCAATAACTTTGCAGAGAACTTTGAGAAGGTCTATGTCCCAAGAGCCTTGTTCGCTCTCACCCATAAGTCATTTGACAGCATAACAGAGTTTGTTGTATCAAAGAAAGTTGATGAGGGTGTTGATTTTCGCATAGAGAATATAACTGCTGTGCTTGAGCAGTCAATAATGAACGGAACAATAAGAAATAATCTTGGAGTGGATGTGGGTCTTCCAGGCATGGAAGGCCTCAATATCTCAACATGGCTTGATAACCTCACTAACATATCCCAAGAGCAGATGAACATAATCATAAGATACAATCTTACTTCAATCAGGATCTACCAGCCAGGAGCATGGACAGTGAATGTGAGCATGATAATGGGATACAATCTCACCAGCCCTGGAGTTATGTCAATAGTGAGGCCTCAGGTGCAGGTCAGCACTATCCTTAAGCTGGATGGTGTTGAGGATCCTCTTATATCCATAGCGACCAACAGGATTGTTGTCAGGCATATAAACAGGTCAGGAATAGATCTTGAGGATCAAGGCCTGACAGGCATGCAGACAGTCATAGACAATGGCCTTTACATATACCAGAACAAGTCAGCTCCAAGCTTCCTTATGCGGTTTGAAGGCAACCTGAGCCCTTCAGCCTGCTGCGGCATAGAGTCCCTTGTGTCAAAGGAGATGCTGGACACTTTGCAGACAGAGCTGGGTATAGACCCTTACCTGGACAAGAGCTATGCAGACTATCAGTACTTTGCAGATGAGTTTGATCCATTGTTCCCTGGCATGTGCAGGCGATCCAACAAGGAGTCTGGAGGAAACCTGTACAATTACACTGGCATATCAGATGATCCTGAAGAGGCAGATCCATTTCCGTTCAGAGTGGATGAGTTCCATGCAAATATAATCTATCCTTATGCAGAAAACGAAGAGATGGATGTGGGATGCAGCTGAAAGAAGTTAGTTTATGAAATCCAAGCTTTTTCTGATTAATTGTATCTTGCTTTTTGTGGATAATTCTGAGTTTTCTCCTAGCCTCGCTGACAAGCACTGCAAATCCGGCCACGGAGAGGTGGCTAAAGTCTATATGGAAAGTTTATCTTTAGTATTCCTAGCCTCTCCGATAAGATGCTGCTATCCTGATGTCGGAGAGGTGGCAATGGATTTTTTGGGATTGCATTGCACTCTTTCCCTAGCCTCTCCGATAAGTTGCTGCTATCCCTATGTCGGAGAGGTGGCAATGTCTTTAAGAAGATTGTATTGTACTCTTCTCCTAGCCTTGCCAATAAGATGCTGCTAATGCTATGTTGGCGAGGTGGCAATGGCTTTAAGTGATTTTTCAGAACATTTAAACTCCTAGCCTCTCCGATAAGCGCAAAGAACCCGACCACGGAGAGGTGGCTATTCCTTTTAGTTTATTCAATTGCAACATACTCCTAGCCTCGCTGACAAGCGCTGCAAATCTGACCACAGCGAGGTGGCGTTTTCTTTTGGATTTAGTCAGGCAGCAGAAGGATATTCCAGGCAACAACAATGCCGCAGACGAGGCGGGGGATGGTTGCCGAGCGAAGCGAGCGCAACTAAGGAAATCTTTGATTTCCTGTTTCCCCTCCGGGGTGCCGAGTAGGACATGCGAACAAAGTGAGCATGGCCGTCTGCTGGCAATATTGTTGTTGCAAATGCAGAGCTTTTGCAACTAAGAAAATGCAAAGCATTTTCTGTTGTTGCCGTTATTAACTTAAAATATTATCATTTGACCGTGTACGAATCCAAAGTTGTTGCTGCTGCCAACATAGATAGAATATTACATTATCCGATGTTGTTGTTGCCATAATAATAAATATATCTTGACTTCCATTGTTATTGCTGATGTATAAGATAAACTTTCCTCTTTGACTCATCTAAATCTATTAAAGAAAAAGCTTACTTGCTCCATCTATCACTCAAATCTCTTTACTGCTTCCTCTTCCATGAAATGCATCTGGCCAGGCACTATAAGGCAGAAAGGAGGCTTTCCAAAGTGTACTTCATCAAGTTCGTTTGCCCTGCCTGCCTTGATGTAGAAGTCCTGCGAGCCGAGCCTTGCACAGCCCACAACATAAGTGTCTCCTGTGAATAATCCTTCTTTTCTCTTTTCTTCGATTCCATTAAGAACATGCATTGCATCATTCACTGTCATGAACCTGTCTTTCTTTGGATCAAGGTCAAGCAGGCATAATGTATGGAGCCCGTTTGCCTTGTTCATCTTTATAGAATCATATGGCGCTTCACTCATGACATTCTCAGGAAATGGTATGCTTGTTGTCTTTCCGAACTTGTACAGCTGAAGGCCTGTCATTCCGACTGCATTTAGCACGCTTGCATTGTTCACAACAACTGTCTCAATGCCTTTCTCCTTTGCCCGCATCATCAGGTCAATGTGTGTTGTCGCAGACATTGGATCGCCTATGACCAGCAGTGCTGTATCATCATTCTTTGCATCATCAAGTATCCTGTCTGCCTTGTTCTCGATCAGATCCCTGTCTGCCTCTATGATCTTCTTTCCATAGAATCTCTCAAGATCCCTTACTCTGACCTGAAGGACTGATGTATAGACTTCAAGATAGACCTTTCTGCATTTCTTCACAGCCTCAAGGCCCTTTACAGTTATGTCTTTCTCGTCTGAAAGGCCTATTCCAATAAGATGCAATGCCATGAACACCAGTTCTGATGCAGTCTATAAATATTTTACCCAATATATTTTATGTATCTATTTCCTAAATCATGCCTGATTATACAATTGACTACTTCTAAGTAGAAATATGAAATACTCTCCTAATATACAAAAAGCCATACTAATATATACTGTAAAATATAGTTTAAATCTTAGAAATATATTTATACTATATATGTTTAATAAAAAAGAATTAATACAAGGTTTTTTGGCGAAAACCCGTTATTATGTTGGCGATAAACTGATAGTAAACTTGTTGGCGCAAGTTAACTCGTTCTAAGGAGAGTATAGTTTACAGAACTATTTAAATATTTAGGTAGTTGAAAACATATTCTCCAGGATATATTTCCAAAAGAAAAAGATAAACCAAAAAAACCAAAAAACAACCAAAAGGGGGTCAAAACAAAATGGATTTCATCGTGCAAGATGCTGTTAAACAACAGGAAGAAGAGACACAGGATTTAGAGATAACACAAGCCAACATAAAAGTCATAGGTGTTGGCGGAGCAGGCAACAATATGATAAACTGGCTTTATAAGAAAGGTATCCATGGAGCAGAGATCATAGCTGTGAACACAGATGCCCAGCATCTTGGAATAACAAACTGTGATAAGAAGTTCATGATAGGTAAGGACCTCACAAGAGGGCTTGGATGCGGAGGATTCCCTAACAAGGGAGCAGAAGCAGCAAAAGAGTCAAATCAGGAGATAAAGGATTCACTCAAGCAGTCTGACATGGTATTTGTCTGCGCAGGACTCGGTGGAGGAACCGGAACCGGAGCAGCCCCGATTGTTGCAAAGGTGGCAAAGGACTCAGGAGCAATTGTTATAGGCACAGTCACAATGCCCTTCAAGATAGAGAGGGCAAGGATAGACAAGGCAGAGTTCGGCCTTCAGCAGCTCAGGGAAGTATCAGACACAGTCATTGTGATAGACAACAACAGGCTTGTGGCAATTGCCGGAAACCTTCCTGTGCAGCAGGCATTCGCAGTAGCGAACGAGCTCATTTCAACAATGATCAAAGGTATAGTCGAGACAATAGCCATACCAAGCCTGGTCAATCTTGACTATGCTGATGTAAAGGCAATAATGACAGACGGAGGAGTCGCTGCAATCGGAGTAGGAGCTTCAGACACAAGCAACAAGGTTGATGAAGCTGTGAAAGGCGCCCTGACAAACCCTCTGCTTGATATAAGCTATGAGGGAGCTACAGGCGCAATAATCCATGTATGCGGCGGTCCTGACATGACACTTGACGAGATATCCAGGGTAGGTGAATTGGTTACAGAAGCCATGGATCCTGATGCTAATGTGATCTGGGGAGCAAGAGTAGATGATCACATGAAAGGAAAGCTCACAGTGATGACCATCATCACAGGAGTAAAGTCCCCCTGGATACTGGGCAAGGTTGACCACAGTCAGCCAAGCCCTCAGGCACAGGCTATCTCAGATGAGTTGGGCATAGAGATGGTAAGGTAATCAGGCAGCTGGTTATCCAGATAGTGCATAGTGCTGGGAAAAAGAGGCAGATAGTTTATTATTTTTCATTTTCACAGAGTTTCTGCCTTCATCTTTAAACCACCCCCAAACCTACTTATTGGTGAAGGCAACATTTGCCCCTTCGGGGGCTTTTTCTTTTTTTTATATACTCATTCTATCAAATGTTGATGAAGGCAGAAAATACCCTGAGGCCTCTTCCACAGCCTCTTTGTTAATCTCATCAATCAAAGGCCAGAATATTTCCTTCTCTTGAATCTCACAATCTTCGCACACTGGAAAGAAGAGATCTCTCTTGAATCTGGCAATAAAATCTTTATCACATCTCTTGCATATTACCTTATATCCTGAATGCAGTATCTGCTCATAATACATCACAGGATCATAGCCTTTCTGCGCAAGCATTATATAGCTTAGTTTTATCCTGCATTCTACTCTTGTGCAGCATTTGGTTCTTCCAGGCCTTATGAACTTCCTTTTGCATATTATGCATCTGTTCATAAGACAGATTCATAATCAGTCCTTAATAAGAATTTGCCATAAAAATCCGGAAAGTCTCCAGCATTACCAGGCTCACTTAGTATCAACACCCTTCTTCTTCATCTTCTCCTTGATCTTCTCCTTATGATGCTTTATCTTCTCTGACATCTTATTCCACATCTTCTGGGCTTTGGCCTTGCTCTCCTGAGCAGTCTCCTGCATCTGCAGGCTCCAGTCCCAAAGGACTATGTTGAAGTTCTTGACCCTGTTATTGTACTTTCCAAGATACACTCTTGATTCAAAGGTCTCTCTTGGAGGCACAGGCACGACTTCATCAGAATACCCCAGTGTAATAAGCATGTGGGGTCTGGCTCTTGATGGGCATCCAACTGCCTCTGCGACCTTCTCTTCATCAAATGCTCCTACCCAGCACGAACCAACTCCGAGATCAGTGGCTGTAAGCAGCATGTTCTCTGCCATGGCAGCAACACCCTGAATAAGATACTGTCTGCCTCTCTCGCCATAATAGCTCACCATCCTCTCCTCTTTAGCGCATATCACAAGAATTATTGAAGCCTCTTCTATCCAGTACTGCTTTAAGCATGCTTCAGCAAGCTGCCTTTTCTGGCCAGGATCAGTCACAACCACTATCTTCCATGACTGGAGGTTTCCTGCAGCAGGAGCATATCTGCCTGCATCAAGAATCTGCACTACCTTGTCCCACTCAACAGGTATGTCAAGGTATTTCCTTATGCTCCTCCTCTTTTTTGCTGTCTCCAGAACATGGCTCATGATATATAATTATGAACTCTCATTTAAATAGTTTTTGATGAATACATTTATAAATATGAGGTATTCAGCATATCCATAAGCAGATTATATCAATAAAAGCTGAGATTGGGGTGATTTGATGAGAAAAATAGCAATATTTACAGTTGTTCTTGCAATTCTATTTCTTACAGCTGCATGCAGTCAGAGTGAGGAGCCTGTTCCAGAAGTAAGCTCACCTGCACCTGATACTGAGGTAGATGTCTCACCAGAGCCGGATGTTGAGGAAGATGAGCCTGAACTCCCTGCAGACACTTATGAGATACTTCCTTCTGACCTTGGCAATCCTATAACTCTGAGGTACAGGATTGATCCAGATGATGAGGGCATTGTAAAGTCAATGACATTTGACATGAGGAACTTTGGTGACGATCCTGTCAAGCCTGTAGTGATAGCTTATGTTGGCGGAGCAAGCGATGCGAACATCAAGAGGTTTGAGTATGATGAGCTTCCTGCAGGATACAAGATGATCAAGACAGAGGATATCAACCTTAAAGTATCATCCCTGCACGAGCCCAATGCCATAAAGGCAACACTGAGGGATGGGCTTGAGAATGACGCATTGCTTGGAGAGGACTCAAAGAACTACATTGCAAGGCCTTCCTATGATTAGGCCTTATTTTATTATTTTTTTCTCATTTATTCTTTCTGATCTCTATTTTCTGACTTCTCTTTCTTACACTCTTTAATATTAGCTGTCATTTCTGGCCATAATACAGCTCTTCAATGAAAGAGATTGATGACACATCCTCAGGCCCTCTGTCTTCCCTGAGCTTTATCAGCCTGGGGAATCTCAGCGCAAATCCTGATGAGTATGTAGGTGATTTCTGGATCTCCTCATAGTTTATCTCAACAACAACAGAAGGTTTTATCCTTACCTGCCTGCCTTTCTCATCAATTACCAATGGCTTGAGCAGTTCAGTGAGGTAATCAAATGTCACTCCTGTTCCTTCAAGCTCCTTTATGCCTGTGCCTACCTTGCCTATCTCAAAGAACTCTCCTGAGTCATCCCTGCATGCCAGGACAAATGAGCTCAGCCATCCGCTTCTCTTGCCAGTTCCCCATTCTGCTCCTACAATAGTCAGGTCAAGGGTCTCCATGACCGGCTTTATCTTGACACCAAAGCCCACCCTGCTTCCTGGCTTGTAGGCTCCATCAAGATTCTTTGCCATGACTCCTTCCTCTCCGGCGTTCAGGCTTTCCTTATAGAACCTCTCTGCCTCTTCAGGGTCGTCTGTTATTATCTGCTTTGCCAGCACAATCTTTTTAGGCTCTTCTGTCACTATGCTCTCTATAAGCTCTCTTCTCTTCCTGAAAGGTTCTTTCATCATGTTCTTTCCTTCATAGCTGACAACATCAAATATGTTTAGCTCAACAGGGTACTTTCCTGCCATCTCATCTATGTTATGCTTTCTCTTTATCCTCTGGCTTATGCTCTGGAAAGGAAGATACTCTCCTGTCTTGGGATCATAACCCACAGCCTCTGAGTCCAGGATGAATCCCTCTCCTTTTATATTCTCCTCAACATACTTCTTTACTTCAGGAAACTGCTTTGTCACATCCTCCAGCCTTCTTGTGTAAATCTTTATTTCAGGGTTGTTTTTGTGTATCTGGCAGTTATGAAGAGAAAGAAGAGTTGTACAGTAACTCTTATCACCTTTAACCTGGATATTATAAAGCATTGTCCTTGGATCAGGATACTTGATTTCTTCATATTTTAATATTTTAACAGCTAGATAATCGCTTCTGAGTTTATAATGCTTCTCTGACTTTAAAATAATCAGCTTATAGTATGTCTTTCCATAAATCCTTATTTTTTTTAGTGCAATTATGATACCCTGCTTCAACCCGATCAGTTGAGCAAACATTGCAAGATCTCTCTCTTTAGTTGTTATTGAAGTTCTTCCGGCTGAATCTGTATGGCCATCAGATTCAGTCCACCCCTCAAGAAAGGCCAGAAACTGGGATTTGGAGATATTATAAAACCAATCTGGAATCATTTTACCTTTCCATTCCCTCCGGAAATTAGTGGAAAGCCATATTCTTAAAGGTTTATCCCTCCAATAAAGGGATATCATGCCTCTCTGTCTGCTTTGGGTTATCCTGTCTATCTTGATATCTCTTTGGATTATATTGGAATACTTATTGATCTTATTCTTATCGTTCTTATTGAAGACTAAACCAACTCTTTCTGTATTGTGGTAGTCATTTGTGAACCCATCGCCAATCCAGTATCCCAGGAACCTAAAGAAGTCATTGGAAATCTTGATTGATTTTGAATAATTGGAAGCATTCTTGAGAACAAGCTCTTTCTCAGCAGGCTGGTCTTTGATCCTGAATCTTGGTATTGGAAATACAACATGATCAGTTCTGGTAAGACTCTCAGAGTTAACCCACCTAACCTTTCCGTGCCTTTCTACAAGAATCTTATGGCCCTCTGATATCCTAAATTGATTCCCAAGGAAAGATTGAATCTTAAATAATCTTTCTTTTTTGTCTATTCTTCTTTTATTTACTGCTTCAACTCTCCTGAAATATCCCTTATGAGACAAAACAAGATCCTCTTTTTTGACGTCTTTAACAGATATCAATCCTTTTTTGTAGACATATATTGGAGTATGTCCTGTAATGCATCGGAATCCATCGTATTTGTACTCGAATGCAGCAGGCTTTCCCACTCTCTCAAATGCATTCTCTATTCCTGTGGCCTTCTGGTAGAGCATGACTTTTATTGGCTTTCCCACATCAAGGCCTATCTTCCTGATAGCCTCAAGCCCTCCAGACCTTGCTGATTCTATGACTCTTGAGAAGTCATTGCAGACATCATAAGCAGACTGCACAGCATCCACATACTTGTTGTATTCCTCCCTGTCATCAGGGTTGATTGTCTTCTTTTCCTCATCATAGTTTATGCTGATGCTGTCGCTGAAGAAAGCCCAGACAATCGCATCCCTCAGTGTGCCGTCAGCAACCCCAACCCTGAGATCCTCAAGGACTGTACGCACAATATACCTTGCTTCAATAGGTTCAGCACTTGTAAGAAGCTCTGCTATCAGCTGTATCTTCTGGTCAACAGAGCCCTGGCCTTCAAGAGATGGCAGCTTCTGAAGATTGCTGAATACCTTCTCAACACTGAGCGCCTGGGAGAAAAGTGTGGTCTGCCTTTTGGAGCTGACTAGTTTCTCTGCAACCTTTCCTATATCTCCTATGTCCTTCCATTCTGATTCTATTCCAGAAGCATCTGCTCCAGTGGCAACGCTCACTGCCTTGATTATCATCCTTGCAGCAACACCAAGCCTGCGCTCATCCCATGGGGGAAAAACCCTTCCCTGCAGCAGCATGCTCAACATGTAAATCTCATTCTTGTCAGTGCCTGAGCTGCTCTTAACAGCTTTCTTCAGAAATCCTGATATTATCCATGTTTTCTCAAGCCTTTTTGTGGTTGACTCAAGCTGTTCATAGACTTTTGCAAGCTCTGAGTATTCCATAGCATATGTCCATTAATCTTGATATATAAAGTTTGAGGTTGTAATAAGGCTTATATCATTTCAGTCAAAAGCCCTCTGAATAACTGATATCAGCCGAGGGCTGAGCAAAGTGAAGCCCCTCTTAGCTCACGTGTCACTTCAAATGCTTTGCATTTGTAAGAACAACGATAGATAAGGCAATATTCTATTTATGTCGCCAGCAACAATAATGGATTAATACACTGTCAAGAATAACTTAGGGGTTATAGGGCAGCAACAGAAAATGCTTTGCATTTTCTTAGTTACAAAAGCTTCGCATTTGTAACAACAACATTGGATTCGTACACTGTCAAGAAGGAAATTTTCTATCTTTACGGCAGCAGCAACAACATTGGATTCGTACACGGTCTGCCCCTTCAGGTCTGCCTTATTCGTAAAGGAAAAATCAGGACTTGCGTAGCGGATTTTTCATCTACACTCAGTATTCATCCCTTGTTGTTGCCTCAAAAAAGTTATGTTGCTGCCTCAACTTTTGCTGCCTGGCTAAAGCTAAAAGAATGCGCCACCTCGCTGTGGTCAGATTTGCAGCGCTTGTCAGCGAGGCTAGGAAGAAACCTTAAGACAATTCCCTAAAACTTTCGCCACCTCGCCAACATAGCATTAGCAGCATCTTATCGGAGAGGCTAGGATTAATTTGCAAGAAAATAGACTAAAAGCATTTGCCACCTCGCCAATATCAGATTAGCAGAGTCTTTTTGGCGAGGCTAGGAAAAAGTTGCGAGAAAATAAACTAATATCCTGCGCCACCTCTCCGCGGTCGGATTTGCAGCGCTTGCCTGAGAGGCAAGGATTAATTCTCATAACTCATTTAAGATATATAAAATACTATAAAACAAACTCAACGCCCCTCCGAGGGATTGAACGAGCGTTGCTACCCTCGGAAGCAGTCATGTGGGGCGCTCGCTTTGCTCGGCCCCACGAAATAAGAATAAACCTGTAACAATCAACTAAAATAACGCCCCTCCGAGGGATTGAACCCCGATCTCCTGGACCGCAACCAGGTGTACTATCCATTATACTAAAGGGGCAGGTTATTGCGCATAAGTAATAATTCTCTGTTTAAAAAGAAATCGGATTCATTTTCTTATTTTAAGCCTCTGCCTTCTGCTGCTCAGCTTATCTTTTATATTGTTGAAGCCGTCCCTCAGACCAAGCTTGTAGTGTATCATGACAGAAGGACCCACATACCTTGAATGTTTTGTTATTGCTTTGGAGTATGACAATGCCCTTGGAAGCATCCTGGTCTCGATACCTGATACATAGCTTTTCTTCTTTCTGAGTGAGTCAAGGAATGATCCTACATTGTCTGCTTTGGCGTATGTGACAACAGATCCCAGCTTTATGAGTGTGTGGCCGTCAGAACCTCCTGTTATGCCCAGTGTCTTCTCTTCTGCCCATGACAATGCCCTCAGGTTCATCTTCCTGAGTATCAGTCCGCAGAGAACTTCAGCGCAATCAAGGCCTTTCATGATGCTGTCATCTATCTTTCCTGCAGCTATCTTTCTCTGCACATCCCAAAGAGTCATTGCTTTTGGATGGGCTGCGGACACAATCCCATTGTAATCCTTGCATAATTCCACAACCTCTTCTGCTTTCATCCTGGTTGCCATGTAGGGGTTCTTTCCTTTCTTGTCTTTTAGATGCTTTTCATAGAATTGTTCCATGTCTTTAAAAGTATAGAAATATGCCAGAAGGTGCGGTCCTTGTTTTGTTGAGATCTCGATTCCAGGTATCAGCGGAACATTGCTGTTCTTCTCTTTAGCAGCCTCAACATATCCTCCTATGTGGTTATGGTCTGTTATGGCCACTCCAATGCCGAGCTTTGCAGCTCTCTTGACTATTGATCTGGGCCTTGTATAAGTGTCAGAATATTTTGAATGGAAGTGCATATCTGCGAGAAAAAAGCCTTCTTCTTTTATCTTCTTCAGCTGCGGCTTGCCGAAGTGGACTTTTTCTATCATTCTGATATTGTCCTGAGATTTGGGTTTATAAATATTGCTGTTCTGATGTTCATTGATCAGGAACCAGCTTAAGATGGCTTGTTTTCTCTAATTTCAGCTCTCTGATCATACACTCAGCTCTTTCATATGGAAGAAGTGCTTTGGCGATATCAGAGTATTTCATTTCTGCAGCAGTGTCATTCACTACAAGAGGCAGACTGACTATTGCCTGCCTTGAAAGCATCATTTCTGGCTGAAGATCGCACTCTCCAGTGCAGTCTTCATCGCACATCATGCATTCCTCTTCTATCTCAGAATAGTCAACAAGCACTGCGTTCGAGAGCCTGAGCATGCTTCCATTCTTTTTCTCTGGTTTTCCCTCAATATACATGGAGTGCATCATTATAGAATATCTTTCCCTGTCACTATCTATGAATATTTCATCAAGAAACCTTTTGAGCGCATCTTCATCTCCTGTGTCAACAGGATCATACAATATGCTCGCGATATTATTTGTCTTGAATGCATAGGCAGGAGTCCCATGTGCAAAAGGCGGTCCATAATCCGGCTTGACTGAAAGCATCCCTCCATCTGAAGTCCTCTTGTAGGATTTGAGCTTTCCTGATAGGGGTATCGCAGTGCTGAATCTAAGTGCTCCTGATTCATCTTTCTCTGCTTCAGAAAGGACCATCATTATATGCCTGTCCTTTTCCTTCTTGATTGCTGCCAAGAATCTCTGCATTTCCTTGTTCATATATGAAAATCTTAATAGATAATATATAAATTTAACCATTTTTAGCACTCTGGAGTGCTAAAGAAATTAAGGAAATCAATGAAACTAATGAGGATGCACTGTCAGTAATCCTTCAGGCTTACCTGTCCTTTCCTTCTCCTCTCAGGCACTTTGGCCTTGTCAAAGTCCTGGCCTACCTGCTTCTTGACCCTTATAGCAGTGTTCTTGCCTAATATCTGCACAAGCTTCATCAGGTCAGCCTTCCTTACCTCTCCTGAATCTATTATGCCATTCCTGAAGAGCTTCCTTGCCCTCACTCTTCCTATGCCTTCAAGCCTGAGCAGAGGCAGCAGCTCCTCTTTGACACCATACCTCAGTCTCATCCTTGACTTGATTATGACCTTCAGAAGACCTGCCTTCTTTGTCAGCCTGGCAAGCTCCTCTGCTGTATAAAGCAGCCAGTCAGCGAGATCGCGCTTGACCTTTATCTCTCCAGGCCTTATATTATATTTCTCAAGAAGGTCCTCTTCATCATTCTCTTCAATCCAGTCATTGAAGAACAGGGCAGTCTTTATGGAGTTCTGGAACTCCTCATACTCTGGATCATACAGTGAGGGTTCAAGCACAATTATGCTTGACTCATGTTCTGCTATCTTTGACTCTATCTCCTCGTATTCCTTTGACCTGACCTTGAGCAGGGGCCTTAGCTCAGGGCAGGATGACACAAGGTGGATGAATGAGAACTCATTCACTATCTTCTCAGAAGCCCTCTGCATGGCAATTATCATCTTATGCGCAGTCAGGGGATCTATGTACAGTTCAGCAACCCTCTTGCCGAGCCTTGTTGCAGCCAGTCTGCTGTTCCCTCCGACCTCATCAGCTGACACAAACTCTCTTGACCTGCTGCCTGATGACTCCACAAACTCAAAATCAACAAGAAGGCTCACCATCCTGTCGATTATGCCTCCAAGCTTGTCCATGTCCTCATACTGGTGAGCCCAGAAAGTCTTTGAGAAGAATGCCTCAAGGTCATCCTGGCTTGACGCAAACCCAGATGCAATAAGAGAAAGCACATAAGTACGAAGAACAGGCTCTACTGCCAGCTTTGAGAATATCTCCTCTGATTCTCCATTGAGGAACATCTCAGTGATCTTCTCCTTGTCTGACTCATTCTGCGCAATGCATATGGCCTCGCCCCACTTGTCAGAGCCAGGACGGCCACACCTTCCAGCCATCTGATGATACTCAAGGACTGGAATCCAGTCCAGGCCATGCCTTGTATATCTCTTGAGGTCTCGGATGATAGCGCGGAATGCAGGAAGGTTGAGCCCGAATGAAAGAGTAGGGGTGCATGCTATTATCTTTATCACTCTCTCCCTGAAAGCATCCTCTATCAGCGTCTTCTGCTTCTGGGTAAGGCCTGCATGATGGAAAGCTATGCCTTTCTTTATGCAGAATGCCTCTCGCTCGCACTGCCTTGTGGGCTTTGGAAGCGCCTTAAGAATATCGTGTGAAATCTTTTCAAGCTGGGCCTTGTAAGCAGCATCCTTGATGTTGGTCTTTTTGGCAATGTCCTCAGCTGCTCTCTCTGCGCCTCTCTTTGTGTTGACGAATACAAGGGCCTGCTTCTTCTTTTCCAGTGTGTCAAGAACAAGATCCACTGCTGGGTTGTCTGTTGGCTGGTTTATGTTAAGGATCACTTTTTTTGGCATACTCCTGCATAAATCTGGTTGTTTATATCTTTTTTGTGATTTATGCCCTTATTGTACAGCAGATTATTGTTCCTATATCATTGCCCTATATTATTACTATCATATAGTGCTAAAAGTAAAAAAGCTTAAATATAAGCTATTGATCATGAATTATGGTGCAAGTATGAACATCATCAATCCAGGAAAGGAAGATTACCACATGCACAGCATGAACTATTCTGACGGCATGAACTCAGTTTTTGAGATAGTCTATTTTGCAGGAAAGATTGGATTAAATAAGATAGCGATAACTGACCACAGCCAGGCCTGCCTTGATGCAAAAGGAAAATGCAGGGTATCAGGAAGAGATAATATCAATAGATGGAAGAATGAGATCAATGATGTTGAGGTCATATTCGGTGTTGAGGGCGACCTTCTAAATGAGGAAGGGGATATCTGCGATCATCTCAGTGATGAGCCTGCTGAGTTCCTGATACTCTCTGCGCATCCTAAGGTATATCAGCTCCAAAGCTCCAAAGATACAATCACAAAAGGATATCTCAATGCAATAAAGCAGTACCATAAGAAGATAGCATTCATCGGGCATCCATGCATAAAGCATTTCAGTGATGCAGTGGACATCAAAGAGGTCATAAAGGCTGCAAATGATTATGGTGTTGCCATGGAGATAAATGGAGCTAATATGATGAACAACAGGACTGACATGGCTAACCTGGATATCCTGCTGGAAAGAGCAGACAGGGTCTATGTCAACAGCGATGCCCACACTCTGCATGAGCTTAAGCATGCAAGAGAGAAAGCATTTGAAGTCCTTAGAGAGAAAGGGATTAAGTTAGGGTGAAAATAATTAATTTTTAGATAAGAATATTCTCCAGTATAATCTTACCCTCTATCCTCAAATAGATCATTAACCATTCTAAAGAATAATAAATTCTTACTTCGTCTGGATTACTCTTATTCAAATGCAAAGATAATCCCGACTCGCAAGCTTGTCTGGGATTATCAAGCATGTAAAAAGGCATAATCCCGACTCGCAAGCTCATCGGGATTTTGCCTTTATTCCATGGGCCCGCCGTGATTTGAACACGGGACCGCACGATTATCAGTTTCACATCCTTATAGGCAGTGTCTACAAGGAACGTGTGCTCTAATGATCCGTTGATCATTATTATGACCAGCTCCAGACTAAGCCACGGGCCCTTAATGCTGTTCTAATAAGGTTCATTTATAAATATTACGGCTCAAATATCTTTAATAAGGACTTTCTTCTATGTATATCTGTTTTAGGCACCAAAAAACCATATTTCTTCCATACTTCATACTTTGTTAGATGATTAGATGAAGAAAATCCTATATTCTTCATCCACTTTTTCAAGTTTTCTTTTCCATTAATCTGGATATAATAACTGTCATGAGCCTTACCTTTCCTAAAATTCTTTGTTCTTCCACTACAGAAATTGAAATCCAGATCTGATAACAACTTTTTGATATCTTCATGTAATCTAATATCTGATGTCTTATGGTCTATTGTAGGTTTGTGGTTAGAATATTTTTTGCATTTTCCTTTGAATACAAGGCTAAAATCTGTATCAGCTAAACCCCTAAGGAAAGCACTCTTAATGCAGAATTCTTCTGATTCTAAGACTATTGAAGGAATCTTAATATTGATCTTTGGACTGTATGGAACTTCACAAGCCTTATTTAAGAATTCAATAATAGCTTTTGAGCAGAAATATATCCTTATTGTGTTCTTAACGGTCTTTCTTGGCACTACATCTTTATTGAATAATCTTTTAATCAAATGTGAGATGTAATTTTCATACCAATCTTGTTCATTGATGGAATGTCCACTATAAATCAACCTATAGTCTATTCTTTTACTTCTTTTCTGTACCTTCATGTATCCATCCCCATAATGTATCCCTAAGAAGTGGGATAGATCTTCTGTCAAATGAGTAGGCAACTTTATTGCATTCTTTATATCATTCTTGCTCCAAGAAACATCAGATAAGTCTAGTTTTTGATACATAGTTAGAATAATAAATCATCTGTTTAATAATTTTAGGGCAACACATGTCCAGTGGTTAGTGAATAGAAGTGGGCTGCATTTTTCAATGCAGCCCTTTAGCGCCCCTGACCAGACTTGAACTGGTGACCTTTACCGAATCCCTGGATTTCACGGTGGCTGCTTAATAGATTAACAGCCGTGCGCTCTTTATAGCCTTAAGAGTTAGCTCAAAAAGCACCTACTAAGCTACAGGGGCTTAAACCTGAAAATAAAGAGGCGCATTTAAATAGTTTTTGGTAAGCCTTATCAAAACATTTATATATGGTCTCTATATCAAAAATATTATCATGGGGCCAAAGAGCGAAGTGTGCAAAGAATGCGCAAGCTGGAAGATATTCGGAAGCAAATGCTGGTTCTATTGGGACAATAAGGCTGAGTGCTCGCAGTTCAAGGATGATCAGATGAGCGAGCCTAAATACAGGAATACACGTATAAATCCTGAACAGATTGTGCAGGATCTTCTAGAAGAGCAGTAAAAAATGGCATGGGTCATATATATCCTATCATCAATCATCACGATCATTATCCTTATTTTCCTCTTCTATCATCTTTGGTTCCTGAGAAAGCCGCATAGGAACATACCAAGCAAAGGCATAGTGTCTCCTGCTGACGGAAAGATAATAAAGATTCTCAGCATTGATGGCAGTTCTGCAATTATAAAGAAACATCCTGTCGGAAAGATCAAGGCATTCACAAAAGATGTTGCAAAGAAGTGCTGGGTCATAGTGATTGTCATGACTCCTCTTAATGTGCACTTCCAGAGAGCTCCTGCTGATGCCAGAGTATTAAAAGTCAGATACATGGAAGGCAGACTGCTCAATGCTGTGCTCGGTTCAGACCAGCTTGAGGCCACAGTAGAGAATGAGAAGAATGAGATACTCATGCAGACAGAATATGGCAGGATGAAAGTCATACAGATAGCAGGGCTTGTGGCCAAGAGGATAGTGTGCTTTGCAGGAAAAAACCAAAACATTAAAAAAGGCCAGGAAATTGGTCTTATTAAGTTCGGAAGCCAGGTCTGCCTTGTGGTGCCAAGATCCAGAGGGCTGAAGCTCAAGGTTGAAGAAGGCGAGAAGGTTGTTGACGGCGAGACTGTGATTGCAGTGCCTGCCAGAAGCAGAAGACCAGAAACAGAATAAAATAATCAAAAAAGAGGATGAGTCTGTACATGAATCTAAGAAAAGATATCGCTGTCTCAGATGTGTTCACACTGCTGAATGCTTCTTTTGGTATGCTGTCTATTTTCTATGCCATCAGAGGCGAATATTTCTCTGCTGTTGTCTTCATGATAACAGCTGTCATATTTGATTATCTTGACGGCAAGATAGCCAGGAAGCTCAATAAGACCCATGAGTTCGGAAAAGAGCTTGACTCCCTTGCAGATATTATATCATTCGGAGCTGCACCTGCAGTGTTCGGATATGTGTATGCAGGCCAGGCTCTTCAGGGCATGTGGGAGACAGTGCTTGCTGTATCATGCATCATACTTGTGGTCTGCGGAGCACTGAGGCTTGCGAGGTTCAACATAACAAAGGCAAAAGGAGTGTATCAGGGAATGCCAATAACACTGAACGGCATAATATTCCCAATCCTATACTTTGCCATGCTTCCTGCTGAGTATTACTTCATCGTATTCCTCTGTTCAGCAGGTCTTATGATAAGCCCTTTCAGGATTAAGAAGATATTGTAGACATAAAATCATAAATATGAGGTGAAAAAATGAATTTTGCAGAGATATTATTGAACCCTATCTTTTTTTCATGTCTTGTTGCTGTAGTCATAGCTCAGCTTATAAAGATAGTGATAGACTATCTGAAGGACAGGAAGCTCAATACCAGCCTGTTCTTCTCTACTGGGGGCATGCCATCAGGCCACACAGCAGTTGTCACAGCACTTGCCACATCAGTCTATATCAAGCAGGGAGTCACTGCACTATTTGCTGTAGTGCTTGTCATAGCTATAATGACCATATATGATTCTCTTACAATAAGGAAGGCGGTGGGCCATCATACAAGCATACTCAATGCAATACTCAAGGCTCTTAAGCTGCATAAGAAGATGGCTGTAAAAGAGCTGGCAGGCCACTCATTGACACAGGTGATAGTGGGTATGCTGCTGGGATTCATTGTAGCTTATCTTGTCAGCATGATATGATCTGAAAAAGCAGTGATAATCAGCAAGAGATCGGCAGAATTTACAAAAAATGGGATTTTTATTGATGATAGCACAGGCATTGTACTTCATGCTTCCTGCTTATGCAGCTAACATGGCTCCTGTGCTCTTCAAGAGCACATTCAAGCCTCTTGCAAAGCCCATAGCTCCTAAGATAAAGCTTAGGGGAAAGTCTCTTTTCGGTGCGCACAAGACTTTCAGGGGGCTTCTTGTTGCTGGAATTGCTGGAATACTTGTGTTCCTGTTGCAGGAATGGCTTTATAATCTTCCCTTATTCCAGAGCATCAGCCTGTTTGATTATGATTCCATGTTCCAGGCATACAGTGTTCTTCCTGGATTCCTTCTGGGTTTTGGCGCAATATTCGGAGATCTCATAGAGAGCGCTGTCAAGAGGCAGCTTGACATCAAGCCAGGCGCCAAGTTCATGCCATGGGATCAGATAGATTTTGTGATAGGATCCCTGATTTTCCTGGCAGTGCTTTATGTGCCCTCATGGCAGGTGGTGCTTATAATACTTGTTCTGACACCAGCTTTGCATATAGCTGCAAATCATCTAGGGTATTACCTTAAGCTCAAGAAAGTAAAGTGGTAGTGCTGTCAGAAAGAACAGGGCATTTGATCCCATAATGTAAAGGAATTGCTGCTTCCTTGACATCTGGCTGTGCCTTATTGAGCATAATGTTCCTGATACAATGCCAAACATGAATATGAGTGATGCTGTTATCATGAATATGTACTTGTCAAATGTCAGGAGAGCAAGCACTGCTCCCAGGACTCCATAAGCTATCTTCAGTGTCGCTTTCTGCCTGCCGAACTTTATGTATATGCTTATTGCCAGCAGTACTGTTATGCCTATTGTGGGGCTCTCAAAGAAAAGCAGCATCAGCATTATGAGAGAGAAAAGGATGTAATTAAGAGCATCAAAATACTTCCTTCCAGGCTTCATCTCCTCTGGAGATATCTGAGCAAGAGCAAACCCTCCTGCCAGGCCGATATATGCAAGCACTGCTGTGAGGAAATAAATCAGGAATTCCATGCTGAGTGCCCCCATTGTATGAGAAGATCAGGACTGATGCTTCCAAGGTTGGGTATGTCGCAGGCTCCGAAGCATGTTCCCAGCCATATGATTATCTCTGCTTTTGTGTTTTCATTTAGGTAATCTGCTATCTGTTTTGCCTTTGGCTTCAGCCCGTCAGGCAGCTGGATGCAGACCTTCTTTGCATTCTGCTTCTTTATCTCAGACAATGCCCTGTCCAGCTCAAGATCATATTCATCCATGTGTTTCACCATGATATCTCTGGATTTGTCTCCTTCTCTTCCTCATGGGTATGGCTTCCCTTATACCCGCAGTCCATGCACTCCCAGAATCCTCCGCTGGACCTGTGGACATGCTTCATGTTTGTTGACCCGCAGTGCGGGCATTTCTTGAATACTGTCATAATTCTGTCTGAGTTGCCTCACCTGTTATGTATCTTCCTTTTATGAATAAACTCAGTGAAGGAAGAGCTCTCTCATGACTTTCTATTATGTAGCCTCTGTAGTCAGGGGTAATCTCTCCTTTCTTGTCAAGAGGTCCTATGACATAGTCCACTGAAGGGAACTCATCCACTTTTATGCTTGTCAGCTCATTGAGCCTGACTTGTTCCCCATTATTATCCACTGCATGCTCCATGCATTTCCTCACAAGAGCATCCCTTCTTTTGCAGTCTTTTCCAGACATCCATGGGCCTTCAAGAATCAAAACATTGACCTCTCTTTCAAGATTCACCTGGGGAATTGACATATTATTCCTTGTCTTTGCTTTCCTTGGCTGCTTTGTTCAGCTCTTCCATGAACTTGTCAACATCAATGCCATGGGCTGCTGCTCCCTGCTCAACAGTCTCAAAAGCAGCAACATGGCAGCCTATGCAGTGCATGCCATGCCTGAACATGACCTCTGCTGTCTCTGGATATTTCTGGACAACATCTCCTATGGGCATGTCTTTGGTGATGAGGTCTTTGGTTTCTTTGCCCTCAGCCTTTGCTTTGGTTTCTGGTTTGTTCTCTGTTTCTTTTGCCATATAGTCCCAGTATGGAATAGCATTTTTAAAGCTTTTGATGGATTTCTTTGGCACGGTTCTATATATGGCTGCCAGAGGTAATACTACTTTTTGAGGGTGAAAATTGAGGAATATTTATTGAAAATGGCACCAAGCTATTTTCATTGGGTTTAAAGATAATCCCGACTCTCAGGCTTATAGATAATTTCGACTGAAGTCGGAATTATCAGACTTGCGAACAAGTTCGCAAGTAATACCATACACTTTAGTGCGAGAGGTGCCATGTTCAAGACTAAAAATTTGACCATGTAAAATGCAAATCCGTTAATACCACACCCTTTAGGGTGGGGTTAGGATTTGCTTATAAGATAATGGTCAAATTTTTATTATTCTTCTAAGTCAACAAGGCATAGGGAGCAGAGGCATCACGGGGATGGCGTAAACAGATGTGTTGAAAAGTTTGGTGAAGAAGCCAGAGAAGCAGCCAAGATGCATGTGCTTGATGATTTCAAGGACCATCCTAACCCAGAATACAGCGGAAGAGTGCCTTCAAAGAATGATTATCCAACAATATTCTGGAATCCTAATAGGTAATAAATATAATAAAGAAATATAAACGCCCCGTCCGGGACATTCATGGCAAAGGAATAACCTTATACCAGTTTGAACCCGGGTCTTCGCCTGACTCTACCTCTCAGTTCGAGAGGGCGAAATGATTGGCCGGGCTACACTAACGGGGCATTGTGATTGTGATATCTGATTTTTTTATGGGACTCCGGTTGCATAGCAACTAGGAGTCGCATGTTGCGTCCGAGGGTCGCGTAACACGCTCCGGTTGCTACACTAACGGGGCATTGTGATTGTGAAAATGATTGATCATTAAGTCAGATCAATTGCTTTCCGTCTTCTTTATCCTCTTTTATGTGTATTATGTTCACAGGGCATGACTGAGCTGCGCTCATATTGCAGTCCAGTTCATCTTCGCTGATGCTGGTTTTCTTTGGAGATGATTTTCCGTCCTCTTTCATCTCCCAGTTGTCAGGGCATGTTCCAGCGCATGCACCGCACATAATGCACTTCTCCCTTTCCTGCTCTATGTTGTAATCCATTATTTCACCTTTTTTATTACTTTTAAATTTATATATTTATCATAAGCGGGCTCGCAGGGATTTGAACCCCAGACCTTTCGGTCTCTCTCAAAGTTAAGAGCCGAATGCTCTAGCCAGACTGAGCTACGAGCCCATTATTTAAGCTTTAAAGCCCTGAAATCCAGTTTATTTATAAACTTTATGCACAAAAAGATATATTCATGTGGCTGCAGGAGACTCTCATAATAGGCTGGTTAATATTCCCTATTTTGAACCCTGGTGACTGCATTGGGAAGTGAGGTCATACTGCTAGATTATGGCTGCAGAAGAATAAAACGCCGGGGCTGGGATTTGAACCCAGATTACGGGCCTCTGGCCTTTTCCAGCCATAAGGTATCCCGAAGGAAACAAGCTGTCTTTGCAAGATTCCAGGCTTGCGCGGTACCAGATTGCGCCACCCCGGCATGAGGTTTTGGATTTCAGAGTCATATATAAATATATCCTTTAAATACCTTAAAATAGCTTATAAAACTGTTTAACACAGTTAACTTTTTATATTATTGGTTGCTCTATAGCCCATATATTGGGGGTGTCAATATGAAAAGAATCATGATTATTCTGGTATTGATTATGGCTATTCCATCAGCTTTGGCGGTTGATGAATCATGTCATGCAGAAATGTCTAACTGGTGCTTTGGAGAATGCTGTGATGATGGGTGTGATTGTGAATGCAATGAGGAAACTGAGGTCTGCAAATGTGTCTGTCCTGACCCTGCACCAAGGATTGAAGGTGGTGGTAAGGATCATAGCCTTAATATCCACAGAGTTTATGATTATACACTCAGAAAGAACCAGGACAATAAACTGGAACTGATAGTGGAGAATGATGGAGACTATGATGAGGAGAATGTTCTTGTGACAGTAGCAGACTGTCCTGATAACTGGCAGTGCTCAGAGAAAGAGATATCTGAATTAAGTGAGGGAGAAGAGCAGACTGTGGAAATTGTATTGTCTGTCTCTGAGGATACGAGACTTGGAAATATCAAGCTAAGAGCTTATGCAGAATCAGATGGAGATGAAGAGAACAGGTATATCTATGCAGAGGTCCTGCCTGAATGTCACGGATCCTCTGATTGTCCTGTGGGTGTGGATTGCGTTGATTCGGTATGCAAATGCGTTGAGAACTGGGTATGCACCTGGAGCGAATGCATTAACAATGAGAAGACAAAGGAATGCAAGGATGCAAATGATTGCGGAACAACAGGCCATAAGCCTGCTGCTGAGACAGAAGCATGTGAAATACCTAAGCCAGAACCAAAGCCTGAAGAGCCTAAAGGTGATAAGAGTAATGGAGATTCTGGTAACCCAGATCCAATGGGTGGCATAACAGGCCAGGCAACTGGCGGTGGAAGCGGCACTGGTGGTAATTCAGGATTCTGGGCGTGGTTGATCGGTCTGTTTTCATGAATATTTCAGGGCTTTTGCCCTCTTTTTATTGAAAATGGCACCAAGCCATTTTCATTGGGTTTAAAGATAATCCCGACTCTCAGGCTCGTCTGGGATTATCAGACTTGCGAACTTGTTCGCAAGTAATACCCCGCACTTTAGTGCGAGAGGTGCCATGTTCAAAAATGCACAGCATTTTTGACACCCCAGAAATGCTTGATAATCCTTCTGGATTATCGGCATGCCAAAAACCTTTGGTTTTTGAGCATCTTTGATTTCTGAGGGTTTTCAAGACTAAAAATTTGACCATCTAGAATGCAAATCCGTTAATACCACACCCTTTAGGGTGGGGTTAGGATTTGCTTATAAGATAATGGTCAAATTTTTATTATCTTTTCATAAAGTATTAATATGACCTATTCTTCCCCTAAGAACATGGCAAAGATGAAGAAAGAGAGATTGTACACTTATCTATTGGCAATAGGTGCAATAGCATCATTTATGGCAGGATCTTATATAGTCATTGATATATATCTCACAACAAAGCAAATAGATTTCACCTGGGCATCAAACATACTTCTTGGCCTTTCAGGAGGATTTGTCCTGGCAATGGGTTATTTCCATAACCTTGCCAAGGAGAAAGAGGCTGATCTGTTCAGTGATTAATTCTATCTGATTATTATCTCTTTCTCCCACAGCAGGTTGAACTGCTCCTGGTACATGTTATGCAGCTGCTTGTTCTCTATTACAATTGCTATCGGCTTATCCTGCATCCAATTGCTTATCACAACCTTATTGCCGTAAATCCAGAAAACGCTCAGCCTGCTGAACTCTTTTGGTATTGTGTATTTTGTCTGGCTGAAAGGCATTCTTGTGTTCCTGTGGCCTTTTACTTCAGGATCAACAATGTTTCTCATGGTAAATCCTTTTTCTATTGCCCTCTTCTCCCAGTCATCAGTATATTTTGGTCTTAAGTCCATGAAATAGCCTCTTGCTCCTATGAAATCAGCATGGCCTGCCTCAAGCATCTCCTCAAAAAGATTCTGTATTGCATCAAGACCCTTGACTACCTTTGTTTCCTGATGCCAGTAAGAGTCAAAGTATGCCTTGTATGATTCTGCTACTTTCCTGTTGCGTATTGTGAATGCAATTGGCTTGTCCTGCCAGGTTATTGTGGTCACATTGTCTTTCCATATTATGATCTGGGTAGGTGTCTTCACATCCTGCGGCATGTATCTTATCTCACCCAGATTCTTAGTAGTGGGAACTATTGTCTTTACATCATGATTGAACAGCAGCTTTACTTTGATTCCTCTCTTTGCTCTTTCTTTGTGGTATTGTTCAAAGAAATCATAAAGGTATTCTTGCCTTTCACCATAGCTTGCTCCCATGACATAATACTCATCTCCTTTCTTCAGGTCTGAGATTATTGTGTAGAAGATATTCTCAATACCTTTTCTTCCTTCAAACACTTCAGCTTCCCTTTTCTCTGCTCCTTCAAGCTTTGCCTTGAGCAGGGGGATATATGCCCTGACCTGTTCTTTTTTCTCAGCAATCCTTTTCTCTTTTTCATCAAGATAATCAAGTATCCTTTCTGGATCAGCTGGCCTGAAGTACTTTGTCTTTGCTTTTATGATATGGCTGACCAGGCCTTTGTCTGTGAGCTTGCTCAGGATATCATAGACTTTTGATGCAGATATGCCTGACTTCTTCACAACAGGCCCTGTTGTGGTTGTTCCAAGTTCCAGCAAGGCCATGTAGACCTTTGATTCTCCTTCTGTGAGGCCTATTTCCTTCAGTAATCTGGCTTCCATAATTGTTGTCTGGCTTGTCTGATATATAAATCTTTCTACATTTACCCCTAAAGGGGGAAATAAGGTATTTAAATGAATGATTGTTATGACTGCAAAAAGGGTGTTCTGGGGTAGTTTGTGATGTGGAGAAGAATGTCGCTTAGGAAAATATTGAATGAAACAGCAGAAAGAATACCTTACATAGGCAAGACTTTGACAGAAGAGATCAGGCCACGACACGCTCTTGCAACAGGACTTACAGCAGCATATCTTCTGATGCCCGGGTCTTCTTCAGGAGCTGGAGTTCTGGAAGCAGTGTATGGCAACGACAATAAAGGAGACACAAGGACTGAGATGATAACCCTTGACACAAAAGCATTCGGAAACCTGGTCAAGGAAGACATCAATGATTACAATCTCAGGATGAACTATTTCCTGAGGACAAGGATAATGACTGATCTTGATCCTGCAGACTCAGAGATGGACAGTAATGTCAGTGCAGTGATGTGCGGAAAGATAATGTTTCCTCTTGATGCAGAGATGCCAGGAAACCTGTCACCCATAATAGAAAGCCTGTTTGTGCCAGGCAAGGAATTTGTGCCAAGAATAGGATTCCAGTATGTCTTTAATACTGGGGACTTATCAAACTATGTGCATATCATCAGAAGCTTTAATGAGAACCCTCAAACAGATATAATGACTGTAAATTCATATGATCCAAAAGGCAACAGCCCATACA
Organism: Candidatus Woesearchaeota archaeon; assembly: GCA_014729495.1. GTDB lineage: Archaea > Nanobdellota > Nanobdellia > Woesearchaeales > UBA12501 > WJJV01. The sequence continues at coordinate 251 of WJJV01000006.1, read as the reverse complement.
TAAGATTAGAGACCATAACAAACTTCGGAGATAGAGGACCTGAAAGCTTCAACTTCAGCCTTGCAAGAATAAGGCTGGGTGCAGATATTGATGGCTGGAGACTTGGCTATGCAAATGATATAACTGGGATAGGAAATGGTGATGAGCTGAACCAGGCCCATGGTGTCTTTGTAGGAAGGGATTTCTGATGAAAATTCAGCTGATAAGGCCTCCATTTGATGACTGGTATAAGTTTGACGGCCAACTTGAGC
>WJJV01000023.1 GCA_014729495.1 Candidatus Woesearchaeota archaeon | reverse complement strand
TGAACGGCCATAGTGGCGTGGTTTACCTGTACCCATTCCGAACACAGCAGTCAAGCATGCCAACGTTCTCGGTAGTACTGCACTGATGTGCGGGAAGCCGGGAAAGCTGTTCACCTTAATTTTCTAAGAGACATCAACTCCTAAAGAAGTCAATTCTTTTTTCAATTGCTCAATATTTTTGAAAGGAATTGTTTTTAATCCTGCCTGATCTGCTTTATCTTGATGGGCTCTCCTGTAAGCTTCAGCCCACAAAGGCTTTCCTGGTTCTGGAATACATAGTTCAGAACATGCATTCTTTCAGTGCTCTTTCTCTGTAACAGCGCCAGTCTGCATTTTAGGCTCTTGCGTATCATGCACTGCAATAAGTCTGCCAATCTCAAATCCCAGACTCTCTGCCAAGTATTCTCGCATATCTGGACATGGATTTTCAATAAGAACTCAGCCCATATCAACTATTACTGCTCTGATCATATCTCAATCACGACCTTGCCTTCTTTCTCATTTATCTCCTTAATTACCTTATGGCCTTTGAGCTTTTCCTTGATCTCTTTCCATGAGTGCTTTTCCCTTGCCTTCCTGATGTCTCTGAGTATGCTGCTCACAAGCTCATATTTCTCGTATACAGCCTCTCCTTTGTTATGATTCTCTTCAGCATCCTTCTTCAGTTTCTTTATGCTCTTCTCCTGGGCTTCAAGGGATTTCTTCACCTTCTCCATCTCCCTGCTCGCTGTCTTTACTCTCTCCTGTTTCTTCTCTCCTATAAGGTGCCCGGTTATCACAGAGTCAAGCGCCTGGTTGAATGTGTCTTTCTCATGCTGCTCATAATCTTTGTACTTTTCCATCTCAAAAGGGATTATATCAATCACCTTGCCGTCCTCCAGGACTGTCCTTGGAGACGGCTTTTTTGAAAGCATGGACTTCAGCTCAGAGAAAAGGGTTTCCAGCTGATTATCATCTGCTTTATCAGGCTTGATGCTTTTTTCTATTCCGCTTATCAGGCAAAGCTCTTCAGCATATGTGCCTCCCATGCCGAGATCGAGCGCCAGTGCCTTTACAAGCTGGTTCTGCTGAGATTCAGAGATTGAAGCAAAGAATGCCTCTTTGTCTGCCTCAAAGATATTGATGCCTCTTTCAGGATGGGAATAATCCTCTTTGGGCTTTATCTCCCTGTCCTTGAACCTCTGTATGCTCATAGGAGACAGTATTATATCATTCTCGTCTGCAAGTATCACATTTCCTGAACCGAACAGTTCTATGATGAGTTTCCTGATCCCTTCTTTTGACTGTAGGCTTATCTCAACTATCCTTTCAGACTGCATCTGGTTTATGGACTTTATTATAGCGCCTGATATCTTCTTTCTCAGGTATATGCAGAATCCAAAGGGTGTCTGAGGATTGATGGGCTTTTGAGAAGCGAGATACATGAGCTTGCCTTTTATGCGCAGAAGCATCTTCCCTTTGCCTGTCTTGTGAAGCTGCAGCAGAATCTCATCATCCTCAGGCTGATATACCCTGTCTATCTTGCTGTCCTCAAGCTGCTTTAGCTCGTCAATAAGATATTTAACCTCTATGGAAGAGAATTCCTTTTTCATCATGGATACCTTCTATCCTCTGCTCTCATCTCCTTTGCATACCCAAGAGCTGGAGCTCAAGGCCTTTTTGCCATTTCCTGAAGCATCTTTTATCATCAGGACAAAATCAGACCAAGTACCTTCTCAAAGTCCTGTTCCTCTGCTGCCAGGTCATCAGATCTCTCATATGCATTGCCTATCCTCTGATACTTGCATCCAAATACAAATGTAGGGACACCTCCCCTCTGGCTCGCAGACCTGAACACAGCCAAGTGCTCCTCAGGCACAACACTCTCTGTCTCTGGAGTGAGAGTATTGTCATTGGTATCAAGCTCCCAGTGATATGCAGCGATATCATCAGCATGCCTGGCTGCAAAGCTGTCAAAGGTACTCTTTATCCAGGTACAGTGAGGGCATGTAGTAGTTGAGAACAGTATGACCAGCGGCTTTCCGTCCTCAGTGCAGATCTCCTGAGAGGTCTCAGTGAATGATGTCTCTCCTGGCTGGCTGACAATGTTTCCTGTTCCTGGATTCATTGCATCATCTCCTATGAGTATCTCGACATCAGCTTTCTCCTGTATCTCCTGCATAAATCTTGAGTTAGCAAGATATGATCTGATATCATCCTTTGCCTCTGAATAGCTCTGATAAGTGTCATTTCCTGTGGCGAACATCTCCTTGTTCTCAACATAGAAATCCTTGAGGTCCTTGTCAGGTATCTCCATCTCATTAAGGGACTGGTTTATGAGCTTGTTTATGACAATCTGCTCTCCAGCCATATCCCTGAAGTCATCCATAGTGAGATTCTGCATATCAAGCTGCTCCTGGAATTCCTGCTCTGATATTGATCCCATCTCGATTATGCTTGTTATCATCTCATCAGTCTCTTTCTCAGTAGCTGTTATGCCTTTGCTTGAAGCTTCCTGGAGCAGTATCTTATGAGGTATGACGCTGTCAACAAGGAACTGCTCTGGAGTCATTCCCATCTGCTTGTATTCAGAAGGCACCCTGCTGTAGAGCATATCAAGCTCTGACTGGGTTATGACCTCTCCGTTGACTGTAGCCACAATATTATCCTGCTCCTGTTCAGGAAATATCTTGTTGTAGAAGATGATGACCAGCACAAGAGCTGCCAGTATCGCCAGTGCAGCCCATATCTTATACTTATCAGAATTGCCTGCAGACTGCTTTGACTGCTTTGTATCGTGGCTCTTGCTGCTATGCTTGGTTTTGTGTTGTTTATTGTGATTTTTTGCTTTCTTTTCTGCCATTGTATCCCCTCATGAGTTATTTATAAAAAGTATGCATTAAACAGGCTATTAGCCAGATTATTAATAAATCTTTTGGTATGCCTCCATGATTCCTGATTCAAGAATATCAATGCAACAGGGCATGAAAAGCGATTCAGCCAATAAATCCGATAGTCACTGTTAAGTTCCAATAAATATTTATATTAAAGACGAATATAAAAGAGAAGAATGTATGATATTGTCATAGGAAGAAGCGAAAGGGATAAGGAGAAGTTCGGAAAAAGAGGCACTATCTTCATAGGAAGGCAGTATGTGAAGATGGGAAGAGTCACTTCTTTATCGAACAATGTATACATTGATGTTTCTGGAGCCCATGTGATATTCATATGCGGAAAAAGGGGTGCTGGAAAGTGCCTGACAGGGGACACTCTAGTTACTCTTGATGATGGAACAACTATTCCGATAATGAGGTTATATAAGGATAGTAAACGCATCCTTGCTCTTGACCACAATCTCAAAATAAGCCAATCCCAGAAAGAAGGTTTCTATGAAAGGGAAGTTGAGGAAATACTCAGAATAAAGCTAAGATCTGGAAAAGAGATAAGTCTCACTCCAGAACATCCCCTCCTTACAGTAAAGGGGTGGGTTGAAGCAAGAAACCTAAGCAAAGGAAGCAGGATAGCCACACCAAGAAAGATACCTGTGAAAGGAGAGTTGATTGAAGATGAAGCCAAGATAAAGATTCTAGCATATATGATTGCAGAAGGCCATACTAAAAAGGCTATGCTATTCTCAAACAAGGATGAAAAGATAGTTGAGGATATGCGCAAGTCTTTAAAGGATCTGGATAGATGTCTTGAGATGACAGAACTGCAAAATCATTGCTATAAAATAAATTCAAGAGATATAAAGAGGAATGTTATTGGTTATGAGGCTGTCAGGGACGATAAAGGCAGATTTAGCAAAGGAAGCTGCATAGAGTTTGAAAAGACTCCAATCAGACAGTTAATGGAAGAATATGGAGTATATAATAAGCTTTCAACAGAAAAAGGGATATCACCAAGAATAAATAGGTTTACCAACTGTAAACTTGCGCTGTTCTTGAACAGGCTTTTCAGCTGTGACGGGAGCATATACAGGAAGAAAAGCAAGAAAGGACATACCTGGCAGATAAGCTATTCTACCTCATCAAAAGTAATGGCAAAACAGATCCAAAGCTTACTATTGCGGTTTGAGATAATATCCCTGCTTAGAAAGAAGATAGTGAGATTTAATGAAAACGACTTCGCAACATATGAATTAGTGATCAGCTCTGATAATGTAGAAAGATTCATCACATCAATAGGATTTATTGGAAGAAAAGAAGATATATCCAAACAAGCTCTGGAAGAGCTGAAACATTGCAATCCCAATATTGATACAATACCTAAAGAACTATGGGACATCTACAGGCCCAACAGCTGGGTTGAAGCAGGAAAGGCCTTGGGTTATTCATCTCCTAAAGCAGCAAGAAGCTCAATAAATTATTCTGCCTCAAGAGCTAAACTGCTCCAGATAGCAGAATCAGACTGCAACCAAAGGATGAAGATGCTTGCCCAATCAGATATATTCTGGGATGAAATCATAAGCATAGAATGGTGCTATGGAAAAACCAAGGTCTATGATATCAGTGTTCCAGAACTGCATAATTTCATCGCTAATGACATAATTGTGCATAACAGCTACACAATGGGAGTCATCGCAGAAGGCCTTGCAGACCTTGAGCCTGATGTAAGGCAGAACCTAAGCTTCATCCTTCTGGACACAATGGGGATATACTGGACAATGAAGTATCCCAACAAGCCTGACGAGATCCTTCTTGAGAAATGGGGGCTCAAAGGCAGAGGGCTTGATGTGAAGATTTATACGCCTCAGGCATACCATAAGATATACAAGGACAAGGGAATACCAACAGATCATCCTTTCTCTGTAAAGCCTTCTGAGCTTGATGCTTCAGACTGGCAGCTTACTTTTGATGTGTCTGCAAATGATCCGATAGGTGTTCTTATTGAGAGGATAGTATATGACCTGAAGGACAAGGGCATTGATTATGACATTGAAGATATGATAAAAGCAGTTGAGGCTGACAAGAAGACAGAATCCACTGTCAAGGATGCTCTTATCAACAGGCTTCTCAGCACAGAGGCCTGGGGAGTATTCAGCAGGCAGGGCACCTCAATGAACGATCTTGCTAAAGGCGGGGAAGTGATTGTGCTGGATGTGAGCTGCTATGCCACAACACCTGGAGGCTGGAAGGTCAAGGCCCTCATAGTAGGATTGATATCAAAGAAGCTCTTCATACAGAGAATGATAGAGAGGAAGAATGAGGAGTATGACACTGTCCATGCTGCAACCCATTATTTCAGTGAAGGAGAGAAGAAAGAGAAGCTCGACATGCCTCTTGTATGGCTTGTGATTGACGAAGCTCATGAGTTCCTTCCTGTCGAGGGCAAAACAGCTGCTTCAGATGCCCTCATAACAATACTGAGGGAAGGAAGGCAGCCGGGAATCTCTCTTATACTTGCTACACAGCAGCCAGGCAAGATACACACTGATGTTATGACCCAGTCAGACACTGTGCTGAGCCATAGGATAACTGCAAAGATAGATGTTGATGCTCTGGGCATGCTTATGCAGAGTTACATGAGAGAAGGCCTGAATGTCCAGATAGACAATCTTCCAAGGGTAAAGGGAGCTGCAGTGATGTTTGA
>WJJV01000005.1 GCA_014729495.1 Candidatus Woesearchaeota archaeon | reverse complement strand
TTGACGGCCACATTGAAGTGAATGGAAAGAAGATAACAATACCTTCTGTATGCCTTGAGGAAGAGGCATGCCAGATAATACAGAGGACAAAAGACAAGGATATCTATAATCTCTCAAGGCTCGGCATTCCGCTTATTGAGATTGCAACAGGGCCGGATATTACAACACCTGAAGAATGCAGGGATACTGCTGCAAAGCTCGGTATGATACTGAGAAGTGTTGAAGGCATGAAAAGAGGAGTGGGCACAATAAGGCAGGATGTCAACATGTCACTCAAAGGAGGAGAGAGAGTAGAAGTCAAAGGATTCCAGGAATACAAGTCAATCCCAAAAGTCATTGAGAAAGAGACAAGAAGACACCTTGACATAATCAGGTCAGGCAGGAAAATGAAGCCAGAAGTGAGGAAAGCAGAGCCTGACTTCACAACCACATTCTTGAGGCCAATGCCAGGCGCAGCAAGGATGTATCCTGAGACAGACATCAGGACAGTCAAGCCAGACCTGGAAGGTCTTGAAGATGTTGAGCTTATAGAGGATAGGGCAGGAAAGCTTGAGAAGCTCGGGCTGTCAAAGGATCTTGCAATGAAAGTTACCAAGACAGGCAAGGCTGACCTCATAAGCGGATTTCTTGAGAAGTTCAGGAAAATTAAGCCTGCTTTTATCGCAGACACAATACTATCTTATGCTTCAGAGCTGAAGGACAAGGATACCTCAAAGATAAGTGACAAGGACCTTAAGGATATCTTCAAAGCGCTTGATGAGAGCAGGATCGCAAAGGATTCTGTCATGAATATCCTTGAAGACATTGCTTCAGGAAATGGCCTGAACCTGGACAATTATGCAATGATGCCAGATGCTGACATTGAAGCAGAAGTGAAGAAGATTGTTGAGGCCAACAAGGACAAACCAGAGAAGCAGCTGATAGGCATTGCGATGGGAAAACTGAAAGGAAAGGCTGATGCAAAGAAGGTAGTTGAGATTCTGAAGAATAATATCTGATTATTGCCTGATTCTCATCTTTTCCTGATTTTCTTTATCACTTCTTTGATGTTATCTTCAGAGGCACTGATGTGTCTTAACTTCCTGTCCTGCATGAAGTCAAGCAATTCCCTGACCTGAACAGTGCTTTCTGGTTCAGGGAACAATTCTATCTTTATCCTGGGTTTTTCCCCCTTTCTTGAAGGCTTTTCATCTATATCTAGCACTTCTACTGAGAAATAATCATCTCCTGGACTGGTCACCCCAAAAATTCCTTTTGCAATATCCTTGCTTTGGGTCTTATTGACCATTGTTATTCCATTGTGTTCAAAACAAGAGGATATACTGGCTGTCCTGATATAATCTGAGAATGATGGATTGTTTTCAGGCAGCAGCCCTCTCTGTTCCAGTGACTTCTTGATGCAGGCATATCCTGGAACAGACTCCATATCTCCATGGGTTTCCAATATATAATCTACAGCTGTCTGCCAATCTTTTATGTTTCCAGGGATGTTGTATGTCTGCTGATTATTGAGGAATTCTTCAATCATCTCTTTCTCTTGCTCTCTGGACATCTTTGGTGGTTCGCTTTCCTGTTCAGCAGGGGGCTCAGCTGAGGGTCTTCTCCTGCTCACTATCTTTTCAAGATCGCTTTCATGAGACTTTTCCTCTTTGATTGGATGGCATTGTTCTGCTAACTCTGGATATGCATCTCTCAGTCCTGGGAAAGCATCAAACAATGCTTGGTTTATCTCAAATCCAATTCCTCTGCTTGAGCCAGGCTTTCTGGCTCTTACCAATGTATACTTATGTTTTCCCTGATAGGATTTATGCTTTACACTTGTTCTTTGCCACCCTGTAGCCTTTGCTATTTCATCAAATGTGAGGTAGTCTCTTTCTTTATCTTCTGGCTGTTCTTCATGCTGTATCTCCTCTTCTGGTTCTTCTGGCTGTGCATAATATTGTGATGCGAGGTCTGGATATGCTTCAATCAGTGCAGGGAATGCTTCGAACAAACCAGAATTTACTTTATAACCTGCACCTCGTTTGTATCCAGGAGGAATCTCTCTTTCCAGAGAATACTTGTTATTTTTCTGATGAAACTTCTGCACGACACTTGATTTCTTCATTCCTGTTGCTTCTGCTATCTGAGCATATGTCAGGAAGGTTTGTTCCCTAGAATTTGCTGGAGAATCATTGACATGTGATTCATAAGCAGCTTGTACAGCGCTTGCCAGGGTTCCTAAAGAATATCCATTCCCTCCTTGTTCAGGGAACACTCCGGAAAGTATCTCCTGAGCAGCAGAATCCCTATGGCCTTTCTTGAAACCACCTTGCCTTAACAGATCCAGAACAGCAGTCTCTGCAATCTTTTGCGCGCTCTCCTCATTCAGCGGTGTGTCTGCAGGCTTATATTTCATATATGGAAATTCTGACTGAGTTATTTAAAGTTTTCCATTACCGAGTAGTCAAATCAACAAACTTAGAAGCCCAGAGCATCCCTGCATCGCACCTGTAAAATAATGTCCTGAAAGGCTCTCCTTTGCTGTCAAAGACCTCCAGAAAGCTCTTATGTTCTGATATCTGTCTTGCATACTGTCCAAGATGCTTATTGAGTTCCTTTTTCCTTCCAAACCTCTTGAGACAGTCAAGATAACACAAACCCATATGCATCCAAACAGTGTCTCTCTCATAGTCTCCTACAAAGAACTCCTGCCAGACCATGCTCTGGCCTTTGACCTTTCTCTGGTTTGAGTATCTCAATGGAAATGGTCTGTCAAGCTTTGCTTTCCTTATCTCTTTCAGGCAGGACTCAAACATCCTCTTATCATTGAAGGCACCTGTCCAGAAAGGAAACACCTGGGTATCACCATAAACAACATTCAGCTTGTTAAGATCATCATAAAAGAACTTTCCATTCCACAATTCCTGTTTTATTGCTTTCCTGATATCAAATCTCCTGAAAGGATTGAACAGACCGAGCTCATCAAGGTCTTTCTTAAGCATCGCTGCCATGCAGTTGTCATATGCTGATGACTTTCTCTTTGAATAATCCTTCATTGAAGAGAAGCTTCTGTCTGCCCTTATCATTCCAGTAAGCGGATCAAATGCAGTCTCAAAATATCTTTTTACCTCCTTGACAAGAAACTTCCTGTATCTGCTGATAAGCTTGTCAGATTTCACAATCTTCAGCGATCTGATGATGAATGGAAGAGAATCGCATGCAAATCCTGGAAAATCATAAGGCTTTCCTGAGGGCGTGATCGTTGTTGTTATTCTTCCTGCTTTCTGAAATACTGCAAGCGCATAATCAAGTGTCTCTGCAGCCTCAAGCTTATATCCAAGATTTACCAGGGCCTCGCAGCACATGCCGAAGTCACGCGACCAGAACTCAGCAAAATTTCCGGTGGATGTCATGAAATACTTGTTTTCATTGTTCCAGCAGTCATCAACAATCTTCCTGCAGACCTCTTCAGGATCTCCAGTATATCTGTCATGGCTGAATAGCTTGAGGTAGAGTGAATGCCTGAAGATTCGCAGTCCTTCTTTGATATGGGTGAGGTTCATTGTTGATTGAGAGGATACGTACAAAATCCCGACTCCTGGCAGCCATCTGGGATCTTGAAGCGTCCAAAAACTAATCTTTCTGACTGAAGTCGAAAAGATTGCTTTATTGAACGGGCCAGGAGGGATTCGAACCCTCGATCTACAGCTTAGGAGGCTCTAGCGAGTGTTTTTTTCTGACACTTGTCGCCCTATCCAGGCTAGGCTACTGGCCCTTAGAATCAGGAATCGAGGGTTTCATTTTAATAGTTTTTGCTTTTTCATGGCCTCATAGGCGTACAAGAACAGGCCTGCGCTCCATGCAAACGGCTGTTCAGACTCAACCATGAATCCCTTGACAGGCTTTCCTTTGGAATAAACCTCATAAACCCCGTCAAACTCAACAATTCTGCTGCAAAGTCTTCTGAAGAGTTCAAAAGCGCGTTTCTTTCTTCCTATGGACATCAGGGCCAAGATCTCAAAACAGCTTATCCATATCCAGCCATAAGAGCCATGATAACCAGCAGTCAGAGTAAGCAGTCTTGTAGGAGAGTTCCTCCACAGAGGATATCCTGGATAGCTGTTCTTCATAGGCATGTCTGAGTCAATGTCTTTCTTCCTGATGTAATCCATTATTTTCTCTGCTTTCTTCCTGTCAGCTACATCGCAGAATATGGCAATCAGGTTCGCATCCACACTGAGGAATTTTGAGGTTGCCTTCTTTGTCTTCTCATAATAGGTTCTGTTCCAGAAATAATCATTTATCCTCTTCTTCACTCTCTGGGCTATGTTCCTGTAATGCTTGTACTCCAGGCCTGCTTTCCTGAGTATGCCTGCAAAGCACTCCAGTGCCCAGTAATGCAGGATGTTTGTGTAAGGAAGCTGGCCTCTCCAGAATATTGTGTCCTCCCAGTTCGCAAAGTATCCCTCCTCAAGAAGGAGGTCTCTTGTTCGATCATTTGAGAAGTTCCAGTCCATGACCTTAATTGCTTTAGGATATATCTTCTTAAGGAAACTGTAATCTTTTGTTCTCTCCACATACTCGCAGAGCGCTATTATGAACAGGGAGTTCTGGTCAACAGAATAGCAGTAACCTAATGAAGTGGTGTACTTAGGCTTGACAGGATCCCTTTTCACAGGGATTCCAAGATACTTAAGACCTACATGATACCTGTCAATCCTTCTTGGAAGCTGGCCTGTAGGCTTCTGATACTGGAGGAAAAGCTCAAGATTCTTTTTCACAATCTTGTTGTCACCTATACAGAGAGCTCCCAATGATGCAAAGAATGAGTCACGTGCCCAATAGTCATCAAATCTCTTCAGGCCTGCGAGTATGCCTTTGTCTGCATAGCAGGCTCTTAGATCTCTCTTTGCTATATCATATGCCTTCTTGAACAGTTCTTTTTCAGCCATGAATACAACAGGAGACCAAAGCTTTTTAATTCTTTTTGTTTTATAGCACCTTATGTATATTATAAAAAAGAATCCAGAAGATTTTATTGTAAAGGAAAGAAGCATAGTGCAGCCAAAAGATGAAGGCAATTATTCATATTTCATCCTTAAGAAAAAGGACTGGACAACCATTGGCGCACTTGAGAAGATAGCAGGATTCCTGAGGATTCCTCTGAAGAGCTTTGGTTTTGCAGGAACAAAAGACAAGGCTGCTGTTACAGAGCAGGTCATCTCAATCAGAGTAGGATACGAGAAGAAGCTTGAGAAATTCAGGCACAAGGGAATCAGACTTGAGTTCATAGGCAGAAGTGATGAGCCTGTGAGCCTCGGCGATCTTGAGGGCAATGAATTTCAGATAACTGTGAGGGACGCAGACAATATTCCAAATAAGCTGGACAGGTTCATCAATTATTTCGGCGAACAGAGGTTCAGCAGCAGCAATGCAGAGATAGGCAGGGCAATGATAAAAGATGACTTCAGGAAAGCAGCCCAGCTTGCTGACGAGCCTGCTGTAAGAGCATATCTCAAGGATCATCCAAAGAACTATGCAGGTGCATTGAAGCAGCTGCCTAAGAAGATTCTCATGATGTATGTCCATTCCTATCAGTCCTTTATCTGGAACAGGACAGTAAAGGAATTTCTTGAAGGAAAGAAACCTGAGGAAATCCGTGAAACCAAGAACTTCAGTATTCCGCTGGTAGGTTTTGGCACAGATTACCAGAGCAACAGGATTGAGGCCATAATAAAGGATATTCTGAAGAAAGAGAATGTCACAGAGAGGGACTTCATAATAAGGAAGATGCCTGAGCTTAGTTCAGAGGGTGGTGAAAGAGAGGTATTTGCTGATGTAAAGGACATGAAAATTGAGAAAAAAGGTGTTATGACCTACAAGATCAGCTTCTTCCTGCCCAAAGGCTGCTATGCAACAGAGCTTATAAGGCAGATGTTTGAGTGATCCTTTCTTGATATTGATAGCTTATTATATTCTTCATATATAAGCAATATATAGAAATAACTACTATATAATAAAAACATATAGAAAGTTTTATAAATAAAGCCAAAACTCCAGTTCTTTAGGTTCTAGGGGGTACTCATATAAAGATGACAAAGCCAGAAGATAGTGGCAGGGCTGGGTGTGACAGGGTCCTGAGGTCTGTAGTTGGGAATTATATACTTCTTAATGTGCATAATGGAGATGGCCACCAGACATATCTCACAAAAGTGAATTCAATAAAAGGAAAGGATATCCATGTTGAAAACCTTGACCATCCTGCCAGCGAGCTAACAAGGACTTATCTAAGGCAGATGTCTGGAGGCTACTTTCCTGAACTTACAAGGATGGCTGAGAATGTGGTTGTATACTCTAAGCCTTCTGTTAAGCACGAGCCAAGCCAGCTGGAGAATACAGCAGATGTTTTGTCGCTTCCTTCTGTATCGGATGATGAAGAGCCTCCTTGTAAGATATATCCTATAAGAGCTACTGGATCTGATTGAGAATCTGCTTTATGTCATCAAATATCTTGGAAATCTTCTGCTCTCCGTCAACTTCAGCCAGTATGCCTTTCTTGCTGTAGAAATCTATGAGTGGAGCGGTCTGCTGCCTGTAAGTGTCAAGCCTTTTCTGGATGACTTCCTCTTTGTCATCATCCCTCTGATAAAGCTCTCCTCCGCATTTGTCGCACTTGCCCTGCTCTTTAGAGGGCTTGTCAATTCCGTAGATTGCATTGCAATTACTGCACTGCCTTCTTGAGCTGAGCCTCCTGATAATCACTTCATCAGATGATTTTATCAGTATAACCTTGTCTATCTCTGTTATTCCATCAAGAGCCTCTGCCTGAGGTATTGTTCTTGGAAAGCCGTCAAGAAGAAAGCCTTCTTTGCAGTCAGCTTTATCAAGCCTCTGCCTGACAATCTCAACTGTCACATCATCAGACACAAACTTGCCGTTTTCAATAAGATCCTTGACTTTTCTGCCAAGCTCTGAGTCCTCTTTCTGAATCTCCCTGAACATATCTCCTGTTGAGATGTGAGGGATATTGTATTCTTTCTCAATAAGCTCTGCCTGCGTTCCTTTGCCTGTTCCAGGCGGGCCTAAAAGTATAATGTTCATATTATTACCCCATGTATCCTATGTCTTCCTTTAGATCCACATCCTGCTTCCAGGAATCCCTCATCTTTCTTACTATCACAAC
>WJJV01000022.1 GCA_014729495.1 Candidatus Woesearchaeota archaeon | reverse complement strand
TTCGGTGATTCTCCTTCTGGAAGAGAGCTTGTAAGGACAATAAAAGAGCTCAATGACAGCATCAACCATCTTGTAGCTCTGTTCAGGGATGCTGCTGATGCTATGAAGCTTGAGGAAAAGGAATCTGAAGCAATAGGCAAGAAACTTGCTCCAATGCTTGAGAAGATGAACACTCTAATAGATCAGAATGAGAAGATAGCAAGAGGAGTTGTAGGGCTTGCAGACATGGTGAAAGATGACCTCTCCAGTAAGAAGACAGAATCAATGCATTCAGGACCATCACAACAGGAAAGCAGCAGTCAGCCAGGACCCAGCAGATGGCCAGGTCCTAGACCTTCCTCAGGAGGGCCTGGACTTTCAGGAATGCCTGGCCCTAACCGACCGCCAATGCCAGGATCAAGTTCTGCAGAATCAAGAACAGGGCCATCTCCAGGACCAACAGCGCCGCCTGGAATGAGCAGACCAGGCCCAGGAGCCCCTCCAGGACAAGGGCAAGGACAGTCAGGCCCTTCACATATGCCTGCACCACCAGGAGCGCCATCAGCTCCGACAGGACCTCCGCCACCACCACAGGGTTCAGTACCCCCTCCATCAGCACCCAAGAAGAGGAAGCTGTTCGGATTCTAAAATGAAGAGTGCACACAATAAAGGCCTTTCCCAGTCCACGTTGAGATTCTTTGTAAGGCATGTAGGCCAGGCTGCTGGAAGAGAGACAGAGAAAGAAGAGAAGCTCTCTGGAATAGATTCGCAGATAGCTCTGCTTAAGAAATCAGCAAGAGCTCCTGTACCCAGCAAGAAGAAGCTTGAGACAGGGCTTGAAGAGCTTGACAAAAGGATAAGAGATGTCGTGAACCAGGAACGCCATCTTGTCCTGAACCAGAGAAAAGAGGAGAGAATACTTGAGGAACTTAAAGAAAGGCTGGACCTTCTTGAAGAGAAGATCCATGGACTGAGCCATGTGCATTCAATGACAACTGATGATCACTTCAAAAGAATAAGTGAGATGGGCAGCAGGCTCAATGAAGTGTCCTCCAGAATAGCTGAGAGAAAGAAGGCCAGACAGAATCTTGAGTACAATCCAAGGGACATTGTCTCCCAGATCAATGAGATAGACAAGAGAAAAAGGGATGAGATAAGGAAGCTGGAAGAGATGATAAACCAGGCAGAGAGAAAACATGTTGAGCTCAGGAAAAAGAAGATTCCTAAAAAGCACATAGATCATCTAAGGAAGACAATAGACAGCCACAAGAAAAGGCTTAAAGAGATGAAATCAAAGTAGGTCACTGCCTTCTCAGTCTGAGTATTATTGCTGCTATTATTATTGCTATTCCTATGACAAAAGAAGCTTTCCAAAGATGATATTCATTGTTGATCACAGACTTCTGTATGACTTTCATCTCATGGCATCTGAAATCAGAACCGCAGTAACTGCCTTCGCCGCACTGAGAGTCCTGCCTGCATTCCTTGAGGGCATTTATGAGGATCAGATAAAGAATTATTACAACAACAATGACTGCCAGCAAAGCAAGAGCGACATTGGCTTTCTTGTTCATCATTTGCCCATGATATTTGTGTGTCATCTATCTCAGAATTCTGAGAGGCTCTCACCCCGTTTTTTACGACTTATTTAAAAAAATAAAACTATGAGAGCAATAATGCCCTCAAAGGATATTTAAAAAATATTTAAAGATCTTTTCCCATAACTGTCTTTCTTCCGTTTGCCTCAGCTCTTGAGCATGCATCAGCTACAAGCTGTCTTAGCTTTGCGTCCAGTGCTTCTGCAAGATCTCCTGAAACATTACAGCCTTTGGCTGCTTCCTTAATCTTAGCCTTTACTACTAATAGATCTGACATTTGTTCACCCCATCTATGTTTTTGAATATTACCCCCGTTGATTCGAGAGCCCTTAAAACCTTTGAATTAAAGGTTTATGATTAAAATCAAGACTAAGCTTATATATAAAGTTTTCTGTTCCAGACCTAGAATTCGGGCTTTTTAGGCTGTTTGAGTGGTGAATTCAAAGGTTAGATTTAAATAGACCAAGGAAATTAAAATATCAGAAATTAAGATATCAGCCAAGGAAAAAATCCCCATTATGTTATATTCTATAGAATATCTCCATGGAAGGATATTGAGTTCATTTATGCGCAAACCAGAATATCAGCCTGTTTCCCTGCTCTTCATCAAGCCTGCAGAAGCCAAAGCGTTCAAGCTGGACAATGTCGCCTGTCTTCAGCTTCTTCATTGCCTCTTCTCCAAGACCTGTCACCCTGCTGTTGTCAGGCATTATTACCTCAACCTCAAACAAGTCATCCCTCTTGCCTGCAGGAAGCCAGTGTATTATCTTCTTTCCATTACCTTTATACTTCTCATAATCCAGAGAATCAAACAAAAGCTTTTCTTCCTTTTTCCTTATATTAAAGCAGTCCATAAGCCTGACAAGCTCGCCTTCCTTTATGCTGTCAAGGTCGCTCTTTGCGAGAAAGAATCTGTCATCCGCATTGAATATTCTTCCGCCTTTTTTGTTATCAGGATGAAGGTCAAGCTCTATGTCCTGCTCAGGCGCTCCTTCAATCACCACCTCAACAGGCTGATCCACAAAGAAATACCTGTTTGAGACCGGATCTATCATGTCCTTGTTGAATGCATACAGTGCCTTGAAGAACTCATCATTGGATACTTTCTTGTCAGAAAGGCTGACACCTACGCTTAGAGAATACCTGATAAAAGCTCCTGGCTGGAATCCTCTTCTCTTCATTGCCATGAGAAAAGGAAGCCTTATATCATCCCAGTTGTCAAACTCTCCTTTATCTATCCTTGCTCTGGTCTTTGAGCATGATACCTCAAGATCAAGGAAATTTATCCTTCCCACGAACTGTGTCTGAGGGACAGGCCAGCCCATAGCGTGCTGTATGTACTCCTGCCTCTTTGCATTGTCTGCATGATCCTTGGCTCTAAGGATATGGGTCATTCCTTGTTCATAATCATCTACAGCGACTGAGAAGTTCATCAGAGGCCAGACACGATACTTCTTTCCCTGTCTTGGGTGCTCATCATCATTTATCCTCATAAGAGGAAAGTCTCTCATAGCAGGATTCTTATGCTTCATGTCTGTCTTGAACCTCATCACTGCCTCGCCTTCCTTGAACTTTGTGGACATCATCTTCCACAGCTCGGCGTTTTTCTCAGAAGTATTGCCTCTGCAGGAGCATTCCTCTTTTCTCTGGGCAAGCTCTCTAAACTCCTCAGCAGAGCATGTGCATATATAAGCATGACCTTTCTCTATCATGTCACGAGCATGCTGATAATAGGTCTCAAGATTGTCTGACTGCACTATGACCTCAGATACACCTCCATCAGTAAGCCATTCAGCATCCTTTGGTATCTGATCATAGGAGATCGTATCAATATTTGCAGGATTAGTGTCTGCGAGCCTGAGTATCAGCTTTGCTTTATACCTTCTCGCATATTCAGCTATTAGTCCTAAAACATATGCATGGCCTATATGAAGGGGGCCAGAAGGTGATGGCTCGAATCTCATGACAACCTGTCTGCTGATCTCTTTTAGATCAGGAAGATCCTTTTTGGTTTCCTCTTTCTTCTCAAGCATATCAGGAGAATTCTCCTCAAGCTCTTTCTTTATCTGCTCTTCAGACAGCTTGTTAACCTCAACAACAGCATCACCTATCCAGCTTTTCAGGGAATCCATGTCATTCTTCAGGTCAGGCTCTTCTCCAAGGACCTTGCCGATTATCTTTCCAGGCTCTGCCTTGCCGTATCTGAAGGCATTAAGGAGCGCGTGCTTCCTTATGATCTTTTTTGCTTGTTCTGTCATATAAGACCCCCAGATGCTCTTGTTTTTAAATGTTATTCTTGGGAATAAAGAGTCAAACAAAAGATTTATAAAGTAACTCTTATAAATCAAGCATATCATAATCAGAGGGGTGTGATAATATGGCTCAGAGAAGAATGACAATAATCCCTAAAGCTCCTGTAGCAAGGATACTGCTTAATGCCGGAGCAAAGAGAGTGTCAGCTGACGCAGTTGACGCATTCACAGATGTCCTGCAGGACACTGCACTAAAGGTAGGTGAGCAGGCAGCAAGGATTGCCAAGCACTCAGGAAGAAAGACAGTGCAGGAAGGGGACATAAAACTGGCTGCTAAATGATCATAAGTTGGGCTCGTGGTTTAATGGTATGACATCGCATTGGCTATGCGGGGACTCCGGGTTCGACTCCCGGCGAGTCCATGGAAAAGTTTATTTTGCCAGACAAGGCTTGCAAGTCGGGATTTTAGCTGAATAATTCAGGAAATAATCAAAATGATAAAAGCAATAATATTCGACTTTTGGGGAACATTGATGGAGCAGGGAGTCAATCCTTCTCCTTTCAAGCAGGCAAAGTACTTCTTCAGGATAAAGGCTCCATTCTCTGAGTTCGCTCCAAAGTTTGAGAAAGCATTCATGACAGAGTATTTTGACAGCCTATCTGAAGGATTCAGGAAAGTGTCCCAGGAGTTCAGCTTAAACCCTCCTGATTTTGTATATGAGAAGCTGGTAGGAGTATGGAATAAGAACAAGCTTCTTGCAAAACCTTATCCTGAAACATTAGATGCCCTGACAGAACTCAAGAAGAAATACAGGCTCGCGCTTGTGGCAAGCACAGACTGTTTCAGCGTAAATGAGGTCATAGACAAATATGATCTCAGGAAATACTTTGATGTCATCGCCCTGTCTTATGAAACCGGACTGCTGAAGACAGACAAGAAGATGTTCCAGCACATCCTCAAGAAGCTTAAGGTCACCAAAGACGAGGCAGTGATGGTCGGAGACAGCATAGAGTCTGATATGGTGGGTGCAGAAGCTGCTGGAATAAGCTCAGTTCTTGTTGACAGGAAAGACAAGAGAGAATATCCAAACAAGATCCTGGACCTGACCCAGGTCAAGGATGTCGTGCCAAAGCTAAAATGAATATTTCTTTTGTGACTTCAAACAAGCACAAATATGAAGAAGTAAAGAATATACTCTCTGAATTCGGAATTGAAGCTGAGCAGAAGGATATTGAGCTTCCTGAGCCTGAAGGGGATATTGATTCCATTGCAAAGGCAAAAGCAAAGCATGCAGCAGGCATGCTCATGACGCCTGTCTGCGTTGATGACACAGGCATATTCTTTGAGGCATACAAGAATTTCCCTGGTCCAAATCCTAAGTTTGTGTTCAATGGCATAGGCTATGAAGGAATAATGAGGCTTCTCAAAGGAAAGTCAAGGAAAGCATATTTTCGGACAGCAGTCAGCTACTGCGAGCCTGGCAATGATCCGATAGTATTTGATGGAGTTATGAAAGGAAAGATAACAGAAGAAGTCCATGACGAGGAAAAGGATGTGCTTCCGTACATGAGGATATTCATTGCAGATGGCCAAGAAAAAGTCATCTCAAGCGTGCCTGTTGAGGAGAAGAACAGGATATCTCACAGAGGGCAGGCCTTCAGGAAGCTTGGCAGATTTCTTAAGGAAAGATATAAATAAAGACAGACCATACTGCTTCTGATGATAACAAAAAGAGTTGAGTTTGAGAACAATAAGGGAGATGTTCTCCATGGTGTTCTTAGAATACCTGATGAAGAAGGCCAGTTTCCTGCAGTGATAATATGCCACACATTCCATGACAATAAGGATAATGAGCTAATATTCAACCTGTGGGATGTGATATCCCGGGCAGGGTTTGCTGTGCTGAGATTTGATTTCTCTGGAAGAGGTGAGAGCCAGGGAAACTTCAGGGATCTTACAATAAGCCAGGAGATAGATGATATTGATTCAGCGTTCAGGTTTATGGATTCGTCTGAACAGATTGACAGCGACAGGATAGGTATTGTAGGGCATTCTATGGGAGGAATCGATGCTGTACTATTCTCTTCAGGCAGCAGGAAAGTCAAGGCTCTGGTCACAATAGCAGCAAGAGCAGACACAAAAGAGTTCATTGATTCGTATTTTGACAAGTATCAGCAGGATGAATGGAAAAGGAAAGGATATGTCCAGATGCATAACCTGAATGAGATAAGCTCTGAGTTCCTGCATGATGCAGAGAATCATGACATAATCAAGAGCATAAAAGCGATCAGATGCCCTGTCCTGATAATGCATGGAACAGATGATCCAAGAGTCCCTTTCCAGGATGCCAGAGAGCTATTCAATCATGCTCCAGAACCCAGACAGCTGGAGCTTATAGATGGAGCAGACCATAGGATCACAGGAGACAGCCATAGGGAACAGCTTCTGGATATCCTGATTGACTGGCTTGTCAGGAACCTAAGATAGCTGGAATCAGCATAACTGACTATTCAATTGTCATGCTCATGATACATCAGATCATAACATCTGCTAAGTTATCATGACTGCAGTATGATCTATAAGCCCATATATCACAATATTTAAAAACAAGACTTCATACAAAACCCTAAAAGAGGTGTAAAATGGGTTATTTAAGGGAAACACTCAAGATCCTATCAATAATCAGCATAGCAGCTGTTATTGTGATATCTATCTTTGGTATACTGGCTGTGATGGATGCCAATGATTTCAAGGAGAAGTTCCCTGAAGAGCCTAATCTTTTTCTTCTTGTTGAAGAAGGCGATATACTTGCAGGAGCCAAGAATCTTATGCATCCTACAGAGCCTGAGCCCATAACATCAGAGGAGGCTGCAGTATACCAGCAGCTTCTGGACAGTTCAGGATATGACTCCATTGTAGGAAAGAACTACAAGGTATTTCTTGTAAGCATGGATACATTTGACTCTCTGGCAGAAGGCGAGATAGCTGATTCCGGCTTCACAAAGGAAGATGCTGTAGAAGCATTGCACAATGATGATTTGAGAGCATGGCTTATTGACAAGTCTCTGGAGCAGGCAGAGATTCCTGATGAGTACCATGATAGAGTCATGCAGCAGCTTGAGGAGGAGATACCCTCAGAACAGGATATCAGGGCATCAATGTTCTTCCTTCTTCTGGGAGGCGCATCCCAGGAGAGCGGACCAGCATTCATAATAAAAGAGTTCAAGAATGGCAATATAGAGGTCTATCCTGAGACTATGCTCTTCAGGTTCATCAAGATTGTTCCGGAATCAGCTGTTGACATGATTGAATCGAGGATCCAAACATGAAGAAAAAGAGAATATTATTTGCAGCTACCCTTGTTCTGGTATTCCTTAGTGCAGCTTTGTCTGCTTTTGCCCAGGAGAACAGGACGATTGAAGAAAGCGGAGAATACTTCTCAGGAGATTCATTTGAGTTCAATGATGAGCTCTATGTAGTCTATGTCAATTCTTATGAAGAGGTGATCCTGTCATATGGTGATGAATTTATGGTAGTAAGGAATGGTTCTTGCACTATAAAGGATGCGTATCATCAATTCTGTGTAGAAACTATAGAATATGATCCAGAAGAAAATGACATGATTGCTTCTCTGGAGGTATACTCATCAGCTCCTGAGGTTGAAGTCACGCGCTCAATAGATGAGGATGAGTTTGTGATAGGAAAGACAGCTACAATAACTGTTACCATAACCAATACAGGACAGAGAAAAGCCCATAATGTGACATATATTGATTCTTATCCAGAGGCTATAAACCTGTCAGTTCCGCTGAAATACAGAGCTGATGTCAGGATAATAAAAGACAGAAAGATCACGCTGGCTAATGGTTCAATCATAAGAAGGGATACAGCTTTCTGGCAGGATGATATTGAGACAGGAGAATCGCTGACATTCAAATATAAGCTTACAGCACTGAAGCCTGTGGATGATGATTTCAGAGCAAATGTTCTTTATTTTGACGGCTATGAGAAGGCTAACCTAAAATCTGAAATAATCTCCATCAATGCAGAATCATTTGTTGAGCTGAGGTTGAATCTTGTTGATGCTGATTTTAAGAACACTCCTGGCAGCACAGACGTGACCTCCTGGGAGTCCAAAAGCCCTGCGTACTCAGGCGAACAGATGCTGCTCCTGGCAGATGTAGTCAATACTTATGAGGACAACAGATCCACAAGCATAGATGAGCTGAGGTTCTATCTTCCTGAAGGAGTCAGATACATAGGACCAACATCATTGAGAATATATCCAAATTCTTCTGACAGGGATTCATCATATATCAGTGTCAGTCCTGTCTTTTCAAGGATAAATGACTTCTTCCATACATGGTCAGGAATGACCACTCCAAGAGGAAAGCTGTTTGTCATGAAGCTTGAGGCTGCTGATGAGGGAGAATATGTGATAAGGGTATCCGGAGACTTCAGGAAAGAAGGGCTTCCAGTAATCCATGATCAATCAGAAATTCTGGAGTTTGATGTGGAAAATGAGGTAATTGACATAGGCATGGTGCCTAAAGACGGAGAAATATTCAATTCAGGCCAGACAGCTTATTTTTCGATATACCTTGTGAATCCTAATGAGCTATTGAACTTCACTGACCTGAATGTATCAGTAGATTCTCATTGGACAGGAAAGAAGATGTATGGGTTTGACAGGCTAAATGCATCAAAATACCTTGATCTCTTCAATAAGTACATAAAGATGCCTTATGTAAATTCTGAGACAGAATACACTGTTGAGGTTAATGTATCATACTCAACACAGTATGGAGAAGTAATAAAAGAGGAGTTTGACAGAAGGATCATAGTTAAGCCAGTATCTCACATAAGGATACTTCATGAGCTGGATAATGAGCTCATACAAGGAGAAGGGTCTGCAGAAGTGGACCATAAAGAAAATGAGATCACTCTACAGCTGGAAAATACTCTTGAGAAAGAGATGGAAAGCATTCAGATATATGAGGTAATCGGACAAGAGCTCAATCCTGCAGACAGCATAAAGAAGAAGATAATAAGCCTGCCTGCTGCTGAGACTTCAGACATTTTGAGGTATAGTATAAACCCTCCTGACAGGAGTGAATGGACCAATTATACAATAACCAGCCAGATGATATATGCTTATGAGAATGAGACCTACAATATAACCTCAGATATCAACATCAGGGTGAAGCCAAAAGAGATGGACATAGATATAATCAAAGAGATAGATGAAGAGGATATTGCAAAAGGCCAGATTGTAAACGTGGACTACAAGATAACAAATACTGAGGATGAGCCAATAGAGGACATAAGAATCGTCTTTCCAAAGCAGTACGGCACAGACCTTGTGGGATTTGAGGAATATAATATAGACAGGATGGAACCAGAGGAGATATTCACAATAAACAATCATGAGATGGTGAGATTCAAGACACAAGGAAATGTGAAACTTGACAGAGCTGATGTCTACTTCAGGGATTCTCTTGGAAACCTGTTCAATGACACATCTACAAGTGTCACAAATGAAGTGGAACCTGGTTCTCTGGAGACTCCAGCCATATTCCTCAACCTCACAGCGCCTCTGAATGCGACAAGAGATCAGATATTCAGGACAGAGCTTGCTGTGTTCAACAAAGGCAATGAAGGGACATATGTGACTCTTAATCTTCCTGATGGCGAGAAGAGACTGTATTCGGGTCCAGGATCAGAGAATATTATAACCATAAACCAAAGCATTAACATGACAGGTCTTGTCATACTTCCTAAGATCACTGCAGAATATTCAGTGGATGGAATGCAATATCACACAGCATCTGAACAGGCAGACACATACATCAGAGAGAAAAGAGAGAAGAAAGAGGTGATAATTGA
The DNA here is from genome assembly GCA_014729495.1 of Candidatus Woesearchaeota archaeon. Lineage (GTDB taxonomy): Archaea > Nanobdellota > Nanobdellia > Woesearchaeales > UBA12501 > WJJV01. The sequence goes on along the minus strand of WJJV01000022.1, from coordinate 4,313 downwards.
AGAGGTTCCTGAGCCAGTTGCTGAAGAGAAAGAAAGAAGATTTAACATAAAATATTTATATCTCCTTGCTTTCATAATAGTCATATCACTTATAATACTTTATATAATAAAGCGTCCTAAAAAAGAAGAGGGACTTGAGTTCCTGGAGAGGTAAAAGAGAATACCATGGCATTCACAGACAAGCTCAAATTCTGGAAAAAGGATGAGCCCTTAGAGCCTATAGAGCCTCCTGGAGGATTTGACAGTCAGGGGATTGAGAATGATCCTTTTGGCAAAAGCTCTGGTTTTGGCTCAGAAGAGCCATCAGGCTTCGGCAAACAGGATAATACAGAAAGCAAACCATGGGAATCAAGACAACCTGCTCAGTCTGATGTTTCAGAAAGTCCTGAGAAAAATCAGGATATATCCTTAAAAGGACCCAGCTATGAGAAACCTCCAGATTCAGGAGATCTGAGGCATGCCCCTCTGTCGCCCATGGAACAAAGGCAGCCATATCAGGGCTCAGGAGGTGTGCAGGCCCCTTCCAGAGACATTGAGATACTCTCTGCAAAGGTGGATGCCATCAAGGCAAATGTGGAGAGCATAAACCACAGGCTTGAGTCAATTGAGAGGATGCTCATGACTCAGGAAAAGAAAAGGAATTATCAGTGGTAAAAGCCTGAATACTTGTTCTCTTAGTCTAAACAGCTGTTAAAGAGCTTTAGATGCATAAAACTTATAAACAGGAGTCATTTTTTTCTATATATGAGCAAGAAAAAGGAAGAACAGGCAAAACAGGAGCAGATCCAGCAGGAGATCAGCAGGATAAAGCTTCCAAGAGGAAAACAGGTGCTTGGAGTAGTTGAGCAGAGGTTTGGAGGAAGCAGGATGTCTGTCAGATGCCTTGACGGCAAGACAAGAGTATGCAGGATTCCAGGCAGGCTCAAAAGAAGGCTATGGATAAGGGAAGGAGACATAATAATAATTGAGCCATGGGAATATGATGAAGGAAAAGGCGATGTGCTGTTCAAGTACAGGTACAGCCAGGTAGACTGGCTGAAGAAAAAAGGATATCTTAAAGGCCTTGAGGACAGCGAGGAGTTCTGATCACATTCCTCTGATAAAATCATAGAATCATTCTCTGTATATAATAAATATCAGTCCAATAACACCTGCAGTTATCGCAATATCAGCTATATTGAATGCAGGCCAGAAGCTGAAATCAATAAAATCCACTACATGCCCATAGAACAGCCTGTCCAGAAGATTGCCCAATGCTCCTCCAAAGACGAGAGCAGAGAATGCCATCATGCCTCCTGACTGCTTTTTTGGATAGTAGAACATAATATAGATTATGGCTGCAAGAACAATCAGGGAGACTATTATCAGGATGATATTCCCTCCCTTGAAGAGTCCGAACGCAGCTCCGGTATTTGTGGTATAATTTATGCTGAAGAATCCTGATCCTGAAGGCTTGTATCTCTTTGCAAGCATCTTTGTCACAACATCAAGCGCAAGCACTGCGACTACTATTGCCCTGAACATGCAGGCATTGCTGTTCCTGCAGCTGAGAATCTCATTTAAACTCTTCATGCTTGCAAGAAATCAGCTTCAATATATAAATGCTGCGGGAAGAGCTTCTCAATAATAAAAATTTGACCATTATCTTATAAGCAAATCCTAACCCTACCCAAAAAGGTGAGGTGTCGACATCTAAAGGACGTCTTCCCCTTTGAGCAGAGCTCAAAGTATTAACGGATTTGCATTTTACTTGCAAATTCGAAAGAATTTGCAAGTCTGATAATGCCAGACGAGCTTGCGAGTCGGCATTATCTTTAGATGGTCAGATTTTTAGTCTTGAAAATGGCTTGGTGCCATTTTCAATAATTCTAAAGCACAAAATAAAGTATCACCGGCAGTATCAGGCATGCCATGCCATGAGTTCTGGTGACTTTGACTTCAGCAGGTATCACTCCGACTGCTGTGCTGACAATCAGGACAAGAAGGCCAAGAGGCCCGGTCATGATCACTGCAAGAATTATGATGAATATTATTATCCCTATGACAAGCTTCCTGTAGTCTATCATATTCATCAGCCTTGAGAATACCCTCGCGATCTTCAGGGTGAAATATACAGATGCAGCCCCAGAAACAATGGTCGCGGCAAGGAAAAGCACAGCTATGCTGAGTGTTATGCCCTCTGGCATGAGCTCTGATATTGCTACAATGCTTCCATTACGTGCCTTGTCAATGGCGTACAATGCAGATATTGAAAGTATGAAATTGACAGTATTTATGCTTCCTATTAGGATAAGGAAACCATGGTCTCCGAGCTTTCTTGTGATCTGCATAGAGATGATGGCTGCCTGGGCTGCTCCAAGCCCTGGAAGTATAGCTGTTATGAATCCAGAGAACTGGCCTGACAGCAGGGCCTTGACCATATGCCCCTTCTTGAGCTTTATCCTATCTTCTGTCTTCTGCTCTGGGATCGAGTTGGTGTCCCTCAGGCTGATAAGGAGAGTGCTTATTCCGAACAGGCCTGACAGCATCGGGAACAATGGCTGTTCCAGAGTAGGCATGTTCAGGACAACAAGACCAAGGCTTCCTGCAATCAGGAAAACGAATAATGCCCAGAGCTTCTTGTTATCGCGGAGAATCATGAAGACAACAACAATGATGAGCATCCAGCCGATGTAATCCTTGACAATAGGATAGACAAGCTTTACAATAGGTATTGAAAAAGGAAACATCAGTATGCTGAGGATGACAGCACCGAAAGACCCTATCAAAGTCAATTTGACAGCCTGGTAGCCCCAGCCTTTCAGTAAGTATCTGTGGCCAGGCAATACCCCTAATGCCATGTCAGAGTCAGGAGCTCCGAGAAATATTGAGGGAATCGAGTCAACAAAGGTGTTTGTCACAGAAACAGCTATTATGAACACTGCAAGAGCCATCACACTTGTGTATTGCAGAAGCAGAGGAGAAGCAGAAACAAGCATCACAGCAAGAAGGTTAGTGTGGATGCCTGGAGTGAGGCCTGTGAAGATGCCAAGCAGGATTCCGATGCATAATGCAGTCATTATCTGGAAGAACATGATATACAATTAGCAGAAGTTTTTTTAAGCCTTGCTGAAATATCTCGGAGGGATTCCGCGGAGAATTCACTTCTTTCTGTAACCAAATATCTTATTGTAATTATTGTGGTCCATGAATTCCAGAATAAATGCTATAATCCTAACCTCATCTCCAACAACAGTGTATAATAGTCTCCAATAACCTACAAGCTCAGCCCTGAATATCCTGTCTGTACCATACCTGGCTGCTGTGCTTTTTGAGATGCACCTCCTGGGTATTAGGTCACCATAATAAGGATCTACCTTGATATTCCTCAGGACAATATTGATGGACGACAGCAGCTGGGAGTATGTGGGCTTTTTGCTGGATTTCCTTCTCTCAGCCACAAGCTGCTGAAGTTCTTCATACTCCTTATATGCTTCTTCATCAAACTGAACAGAGACTTCCTTGTCCATCTTACATGACTGTTACTCCTCTCTTAAGCTTTGATCTCAGCTTCTGGCTTATGTCTTCCCTGTATATCCAGACTATGCCTTCTTTCAGGAGTGCGATCTTTCCGCTCTGCTCAAGATATGAGAGAATCACATTTAGGGTCGGCCTCATCACCTTCTTCTCAAGCCTCCGGTCTATCTCGTTCTTTGATAGGGGCTCTTTTGCCTTCCTGATTATGTTCTCCACACCCAGGATAGTGTCCAGCCTTGGATAATGGAGCACCTGCTTAGCCATGTTATCACAATATAAGTTTATATCATAGTATAAACTTATATCATATATAAATGTTTCTGTTTTCCGCACTCCTGAGAATCCAGTCTCTGATATGTCCATGTCTGATCATGCATCAATATCTTTTTTAAGCCTTGCTGAAATATTCCGGAGGGATTCCGGAAGAAAACATGCAAATGAGACTGAACATAACAGATCCCTGTATGCTATAAAGGCCATATACAAGCTTCATCGCATAGAGAGTGTTAGATTCAATTTTGATTTTTTCCTTACAACTTAAAAGTTCCATACGGCAGCAACAACAATGGATTCATACACGGTCAGCCTTCGCTACGCTTAGTCTGCCCTATTCGCAAAGGAAAAAACCCCACTCTGTAGGGTTTTTCCCTCTGCACTCAGTATTCATCCTTGTTGCTGCCTGGCTAAAGCCAATGAAACGGAAAAAATCAAAACTCTGCGGACGCAGTTTCACCCCACTACGCAGGGTGAAAGAATCTAACAGCGATTATCCGGTTCATTCCTCAGTCGCCAAGCTC
>WJJV01000001.1 GCA_014729495.1 Candidatus Woesearchaeota archaeon | reverse complement strand
TTGCTTGACACTTTCAGGAGCCATTCATCATAAGTCGGCTGTCTCATAAGCTCAACTGTCACAGGTTTTCCAAGATACTCACCATCCATTCTTGCTTTTGGCTTGAAGCCATCTGCTACACTTTGCCCAGGCAACTCCATCCCATCAATATTATGAATCTTATCAACTGCATCATTCAGCTGTTCAATAAGAATTACTCCTGAATTGAGGTTCACACCAGGATGCCTGTAAGCAATCTCTGTCTGGAATCCTCCTCTGAGTTTTGTTGGATAACCTTTATTTCCATGTTCTGCTGGGGCTTGTTCCATAATATCACCTTTATTATCTGATCAATTATCTATAAATCTATTTCCTTGTTCATCTCTCTGACGACCTTTGCAGCTGCTCCTGCAAAATCATCCTTGTTCTCACCATCTTTCTGATAAGCATATATCAGTCCTCTTGATGAGTTTATCCTGTGGATTAAGAGGTCGTTTCCGCTCACCTTAAGGGCATTGACAACTTCTGAAGCAGAGCCTCCCTGAGCCCCTACACCAGGTATGAGAAGAGGCACTCTCTTGCCTGAAGATACAAAGAATTCTGAGATCTTCTCAAGCTCTTCTGGATATGTTGCTCCTACAACAGCTCCTGTGCCTGGCTTGTGCCATCTGATTATGCTTCCTGCAACCTCCATGAAAACCGGCTGTTCTCCTACCTTCAGGTCCTGCAGATCAACAGCTCCTTTGTTCGAGGTCCTCAGCAGGATATAAGCGCCTTTTCCCTTGTCTGAATACTCAAGGAAAGGCTCTACTGAATCGCTGCCCATGTAAGGAGCAACAGTCAGGGCATCAACATTCAGGAACTTATAGACAGCATTGGCGTATGCTCTTGATGTATTGCCTATATCAGCCCTCTTTGCATCAAGAATCACAGGATAACCTCTGACTTTACAGTCATCGATCACCTTCTTCATGGCTTGCCAGCCCTCAATCCCATACTGCTCATAGAATGCTGAATTAGGCTTGATTATGCCCGGCTTTGCATCCTCACCATCAAAAGCATCAAGCAGGGCAGAGAAGAATCTTGGAATCACCTCTCCTGGCTGGCCTTCAAGAGGAATCTTATCAAGATCAGGGTCAAACCCAGCGCAGACTATGCTGGCATTGTCATTCGCTGCTTTTGCTAGTTTTTCTGTGTAGTTCATTCAGCCACCGGATTCATCTATAGGCTCAATAAGATACTCATTAGCATTATCAACAACTTTCTTAATTGTACATTCATCAAGATTACTCTGCTTTACAGCAAGCGAGAGTATCCTTGGCCCGTCACTGAGCCAGTAATAAGGAACCTCAAACTCTTTCTTGATATACTCTGCGACACCCATTCCATCATCTCTTTTCTCAAGCCTGTTAAACAGGGATATGATACCTACTATCTCCACCCCAGCTTCTTTGAGAAAATCAAGATGCTCTACAACAGAGCTTCCTGTTGTTGTCACATCCTCAACAACAAGCACTCTGTCTCCTTTCTCCACAGGACCCACAAAGAATCTGTCTCTGGGCTCACCATAATCTTTTGGCTTCTTCCTGCCCACAACCATCTTAAGGTCTGGATTGTCTTTGCCAAGAATAATGTTCACCATCACCCCTAATTTTGTCGCGCCATCAGGAGTTCCATAGATATAATCAAACTCAAGGCCTTTTTCTTTGATAAAGTCTGCAACAAACCCTGCTGTCCTGTTCAGCAGGCCGTAATTATCAGATAGAACCCTGCAGTTTGCATACCAGTATGACTCTCGTCCTGACTTGAGCTTGATAGGCTCTTCTTTGATTCCAACTACCTGGTTCTCCAGAATGAACTTGTCAAATCCCTCTTTATCAAATGTCACCCATACACCCCCAAAACATGATAAGTAAAGTAATCAAATAATATCATTTATAAATCTTTCTTAGCGCATTGTGCATATTCAGCTTTAATCTTATCACATATTCCTTTTACATACTCAAACATCTGATCAGAGCACTTTCCAAAGACTATTGCATCCTTAAAACAGCCATACATCAAATCAAGCACAGCATCATTGCCAGGATCCTGGCTGAATGCCCTGAAATAGTTCCTTAACGCGAGCTTGAAGTTGCCGTCAGCTTCAGCAGCATAAGCCTTGTGTATCATGGGATCATCAGAATTGTTCACTGTCCACCACCTGTCCACATGGCATCCAAGCGAGAGCGCAAAATCCATTTCCTGCGCTGACCTTCCCTCGTTTCCATACATTTTGCTTAGATGTGTTAAGGCTATGCTTAGTGAATGCCTTACAGACTCATCCTCGGGCTGTCTCTTAAGCGCAGCCAGATAATTGCTCACAGCCCTCTCAAGGCATGCTGAGGCAGGTTCTTCGCAGTCAGGATCAAAAGCCTTACTGAATTCCTGATAAGCCAAAGTCGCCAGACCGGATATCAGAACATCCTTCCTGCTATCATCATATTCCTGATCCCTTCTAAGGAACAATTCTTTCATGCTGCTCATTGTAATCAACAAACTTTCCGTGGTCATATATAATTTTTCCGCTGACTATTGTTGTCACAGGCCATCCTTTGAGCTTCCAGCCATTGAATGGAGTGTTCTTTCCTTTTGACTCAAAGCTGTCCTTGTCAACTTCCAGGACAAGCTTTGGATCTATTATAGTGACATCAGCATCAGTTCCTACACTCAGAGTGCCTTTGTTGAGCTTGAGTATCCTTGCAGGATTCCAGCTCATCATCCTCACCATCTGGTTGAGAGATATTATCTTCTTGTTAACAAGCCTGTCCATGACAAGAGGCACTGAAGTCTCCAGTCCGACAATTCCATTCTCGCATTCCTCAAATTCCCTGTATTTCTCTACAAGAAGATGGGGTGCGTGATCAGTTGTTATGCAGTCAATAACATCCTCTTTCAGTGCCTTAATAACAGAATCCACATGCTCCTTTGGCCTCAGAGGAGGGTTCATCTTTGCATTAGGATTGTAGCCGATCACAGCTTCATCTGTAAGAGTGAAGTAATGAGGGCATGTGTCGCAGCTGACTTTTGCTTTTCTCTTCTTTGCTGCTTTTATCAGCTCAAGACCTATGATGGTGTTGACATGGGTGAAATGCACAGGACTTCCTGTTGCCTCGCTGAGCAGTATCTGCCTTGATATCATCACGTCCTCAGCTGCTTCTGGCTTTCCCGGCAGGCCAAGCCTTGTTGATATGCTTCCTTCATGCATTGCCCACTCACCAGCAAGATCAGCGTCCTCTGAGTGCGATATGAGAGGTATCCCCCACTTCTGAAGATACTCAAGAGCCCTTTTCATCACAACAGCATTCCTTATGTCGCTTCCGTCATCACTTACAGCGATAGCTCCTGCCTTGACAAGGTCACCTACCTGAGCAAGTTCATTTCCTTTTCCCTGCTTGGTTATGTTGCCTACTGCCCAGACATTCACAATGCCCTCTTTTCTTGCTTTCTCATACACATAGGATATGACTGTCTGATCGTCCCCTACAGGAGTGGTGTTGGGCATGCCCACAATGCCTGTGAATCCTCCTTTTGCAGCTGCTCTCGTGCATGTGGCCACTGTCTCCTTATCCTCTCTTCCAGGCTCTCTCAGATGGACATGCATGTCAATCAGCCCTGGAATCACGATATTTCCTGAAGCGTTTATCAGATGGATATCATCATTGTCCTCATAAAGTATGTTCCTTCTGACCTGGACTATCTTTCCATCATCTATCAGGATATCTCTTTTGTCATCTATGCTGTTGGCAGGATCAACCAAATGGCCGTTCTTTATCAGGATCTTCATTCTTCCACCTCATTGAGCCTTTTCTGGCTTGCGCTCTCTCCAGGGCCTCCAGGATTGCCTTTCACAAGAAGGTATAACAGGGCAAGCCTTATGCAGAATCCATTGGTGACCTGCTCCTCTACCTTTGATTGAGAGCCTTCCATTACCTCTGTCCTCAGGTCCACTTCCCTGTTGATGGGTCCTGGATGCATTACTATAGCATCAGGCTTAGCGAGCTTCAGCCTATCAGGGTTTATGACATAATTCTTTGAGTATTCCCTAACGCTTGGTATGAATGCTGATGCAGCCCTCTCAAGCTGTATCCTCAGGGCATACACTACATCCACATCCTTTATTGCTTCATCAAGATCATAGAAAACCTTGCAGCCGAACTCCTCTTCAGCCCCTTTAGGTATGAATGTCGGAGG
>WJJV01000021.1 GCA_014729495.1 Candidatus Woesearchaeota archaeon | reverse complement strand
TTCTGATGTGTTATCATCAGATGAATCTGATGCAATTACTTCAAAGGATGTGGATATATCAACTGATAGATTTTCTAAGGTCAGCACAGCATTCACTGTATAAGTGCCTATCTTCTCGACAGGGAAATCAGTTGATACTGCATAAAGATCTCCGTCAGGATCATATACTTCTATTGAATAATCTGCATTTGAAGGCACTACAAAGAGATGCGCCATGTCTCCTGGAGCATAAGTGCCTCTGCCTGCAAACACATCAGCGTGGTCAAGCGATGCAAAACCTGTTATGCTTGGATCATTGACTATTGCCATGAATGCTATGAGCACAGCTCCTAAGATGAACAATGCCTGGGCAATCGGCAGTCTTCTCATATCTCCCTGAAACCTCCTTCCTCTTTTCCTGAATAATTCCTTTTAGTGCGCTCTATGTTCTTCTTGTCTACATCAAGCTTTTCTGCTTTCTCAGATACCTCTCTGAGTACAGGCTCCTGACTGTCAATGACCTCATCATCTATCCTCTTGAGAAGTATCCCCTCATTCTCTACATAGAAGACCCAGAAGGCGGTGCCTTCATCTACAGAAAGCTCTTTCCTTACCTCTTTTGGTATCACAAGCTGGCCGCGCTTATCACAGCCTATTGCTTTTGAGTACTTCCTCATTTATGTCCCTTGTCCTTGCGCAGCTTCAGCAGCATTCCATTGTCCCCTACTGAATAAAGATCAAAATCAGCTTCCTCGACTCCCAGCTTTTCTCTGAGCTCTTTGGGTATCACTATCTGGCCGCGCTTGCCTGCCTGCACAACATGTGGAATCAAAACCATTTTTCGTATCCTTAGATTATTTTCTGAAAATCAGAATATAGTTCTGATTTACTTACTTTTTATCTGAATCTCTTACTTTTTTACTTATTTTCAGATGGTTAATCATATTATAAGATTAAAAATCTGAATATTAGCATAGATTTCTGAAAATAAGAAAATCAATATATAAAGTTTGTGATTTTTTTGATTGCAATATCCAGGAACATATAGATAGGTTATGGCTTTAAGCTGATTCAAAGCTTTGAGAATATTTAAATACGCATAATGCAATCCAGTGATTATGGCAAAGAAAGAGACATTCCTTATGGTGAGCCTTGAGGAGGAAAAGGCAAAGAAGCTGGCTCAGGTGATATCCAATGATACTGCAAGGAAGATACTTGACCATCTTGCAAGCAAGAAGGCAACTGAGTCAGAGCTCGCTAAAGAGCTGGGCATCCCGATAAGCACAGTCCATTATAATCTAAAGCATCTTCTGGCCAGCAAGCTTGTCGAGGCAAAGGAATACCATTATTCTAACAAAGGAAAAGAGGTCCTGCATTACAGCCTTGCCAACAAGTATGTGATAATAGCTCCTAAATCCGCTTCAGAGTCAATAAGAAGCAAACTGAAGTCAATAATACCTGCAATAGTGATAATAAGTGCAGCAGCTCTTGCACTGCAGTACAGCCAGAGATTAATGGGAATCGGCGCAAAGACAGCTGAGCCGATGCTGCAGTCTGCTTCACGATCAGAGATGCTTGCAATGGACACTGCTTTGCCTGAAGCAGCATCAAGGACAGTTGAGGCAGCATCAACAGACTATATAGGATTATGGTTTGCAGCAGGAGCAATAGCATTCCTTGCAGTGTATCTTCTTGCTGATTATCTGATAAAAAGATACAGAAAATGAACCATAAGAAGACCCTCATCATAAGCATCATTGTTTCTATAATATTATGGACTGCATTCTATTTCATAGGGGCTGCTTTAAGGATTTTTGTCCTTATGTGCAGGAACAAAAGTTGCGGTTCCCAGCTTGACAATTATCTTACATACTCTATTTTCCTGTTTCCATTATTCTTTGTCTTGATCCTGGGGCTCACCTACCTTATAAGCTATCTTATTGAAAGAATGAGATAGTTTTATATAGAACAGAATCAGGATATTTATTATGAGAACACCAGATATTCCAAAAAGACTGCCAGACATAGTCATTGTCACAGGCACTCCTGGAACAGGCAAGACAACAATTGCAAAGAAGCTGGCAAGAAAGCACAATCTTGATTACATAGATGTCAATGATATTGTGAAAGAACACAAGCTTTCAGAAGGGTATGACAGAAAGAGGAAGACAAGGATTGTTGATGAGAAGAAACTGGCAAAAATTCTGGAGAGTATCATAAAGCAGGCCAGAAAAGAGAGAAGAAGGCTGATAATAGATTCTCACATGAGCCATTGCATTGATCCAAAACTGGTTGATCTCTGCATTGTGACGAGGACAAGCCTGAGGAAGCTGGCCAACAGGCTGAAGAGAAAAGGATATCACAAGGCCAAGATTGAAGAGAACCTGGAATGCGAGATAATGGACATTATCCTTGAAGAGGCAAAGCATGCTGGGCATAAGGTCAAGGTTGTTGAGACTTAGTTACATAAGTAAAATATTATATAAATAAAAAAAGATAAAAAAAGAATAAGAAAAAAAGAATTCTAAAAGTCTTCGCTTGTCAGGATGTTTGTCCTTGCATTGCCTTTGAACTTTGAGTCCATTCCCACAAGAAACTGCACCCTTGACTTCTCTGCTGTATCCACAAGGCTCTTGTCAACACTGCCGTCAAAGACTATTGCATAGACTCCTGAGCCCAGGCTCTTTACTGTGGTCTCAAGCTCTGTGAGAGGCACCTTTCCGAGGATATTCATGTCCTTGTCAAGGATGTATGCTCCTCTTGTGCCTATGAGATCCTCAAGCATTCCCTTGAACTTCTCTTTCTCTTCATTGCTTATCTTGACCTTTCTTGGAGGAGCCTTCTGCTGGCGTGAATCCTGTCTCTGGTTGTTCCTTCCCCTGTCGTTCCTGTTGTCATTCCGGGTGTCATTCCTCTGGTTCCTGGAATATTTCTGCGGCCCTGATTCCTTCCTGTCATAGGATCTTCCGCTTTTGCCATTAAGCTCAAGCTTTGCCTGCTCTGCAGCCACCTTTGCCCTTAGTGTCTGGTGGATCTCCTTCTTTGTGAGCTCCTCAATCTCCTTTCCAACTGGTGCCCTGCATACAAAGTCAACATCAGCGACTCCTGTGAGCTCCTTGATTATGAGCTCTCCACCTCTGTCTCCATCAACGCATATGGTCAGCTCTTTCTTCCTGCTGAGATCTATTATTGTCTGAGGAACTGATGTTCCGTTCATTGCTATTGAATTCTTAATGCCATTCTTCAGAAAATTCAGGACATCTGCTCTGCCTTCAACCACAATTATGTCGTCGCTCTCGTCTATTGCAGGCCCTGCCGGAAGCCTGTCCTTGCCATACTCCTGGATCTCCATTACCCTCACAGAGTATGCGACCTCATCAGCAAGCTCCTGTGAGTCAGGCATTGTTGTGTCAATGAGCAGCTTGAGAAGCTCTTTTGCCCTGTCAACAACAAATGTCCTTTTGGATATCCTGACATCCTCTATGTTTGTGACCTTTATCTTTGCATTGCACGGTCCAATCCTCTGTATTATCTCCATTGCAGCTGCAACTATTGCTGTCTCTGCCTTGTCAAGAGATGACGGTATGATTATCTCACCTTTTGTCTTTCCTGACCTTGTGTCAGTGTTGACCTCTATCCTTCCAATCCTTCCTGATCTCTGGAGCTCCCTGAGCTCAAGCTCTGTTCCGAGAAGTCCTTCAGTCTGTCCGAATATGGCTCCGATCACATCAGGCCTGTCAACAACACCATCAATGTCAATGTCTGCGTGCACTATATATTTTGCCGCTACTGGGCTTATCTTTCCCATTTTGTTCGCCTCCGTATTAAAGATGTTTCTCTCTGCTCTTTTTTGTGCACAGAAGAAGCCTCAGTAGAGTGATCTGACTGGATTTATGCAGTGATACTCTATGATAAACATGATAATGCCTCTTGCTGTGCTTGTACTGTACTTAATGATCATTTAGCTTAAAGCAATCTAGAACAAGGTAGATAATCAGATAATTGATCTGTTCTTATCCCCAACATCAAATGTAATGAATAAAATGATAGTTAAAAGGTTTCTTGTCCTGATTGGCTCTTTTAAGCTTATTGAACACTCTGTTGCTTTTAAGAGCAACATTCTGAGGTTTAAATATGAAAATACCCAAAAAGGGTATTTTGTTGCCCGAAACACTAACTCCCAAGCTCATTGCTTGGCTTTGCCGTAAGCTCCATTGAGTACTCTCGTGTCGGGCTGTATTATGCAAGAGTGTCTTGATTTCACAGCCAAAAACACGCGTTTTAGCTCAACAAGGACCCATTTGCATAATTATAGCGTATTTACTTGGATGTCAATGTTGTTTAAAAAACTTTGGGTAGAATAATTTTAGAATATCTCCATGCAGCCATGTATAAAAAAGACATGCTTAAGAAACATAAGAAACAAAATAAACATAATAAACAAAAAACAGGTCTTTAGATCCCTGTATGCAATGATTGTGCAATGAGTGATTATAAAACCCCACAGGCAGTGCCTGCGGGGAAAAAGAGGTGATCTTGATGTTTGGTAAAAATAAAAAGGGCAGATAACCAATGAGGTTACCTGTCTCTTTTTTGGGGGTGTTTAGGTATTGTTACTTAGTAGTAATACATAACTACTATTTAAATATTTCTATTCTTTAGTCACTAATAAGTGAATAGAGATATATGTTAATACTTACATTGTAAGTATAGCATCAATAAAAGCATTTAAAAATGCAGTATGTTCAAGGGATGTCTATGTGCGCCATAATAGGGATATTCAGGAACAAAGAAGCAGGAAGAATGGCAGCTGAAGGCCTAAGCATAATGGAATCAAGAGGCAGGGACAGATCAGGCATTGAATCTGGAGATTGTTGGGCAATTGGCCATAATCTCCATGCTATTGTAGGAAACATTAAACAGCCGCTTAAGGGCAGAGGGGTATTTGCTGCAAACTGCGAGATATACAACTGGAAAGACCTATGCCAAAAGTATGGAATCAAAGCAGGCAATGATGCAGAAGCAGTCTTCATGATGTCTGAGAATGGAATCCTGCCAGAAAGGATTGATGAGCTTGACGGAGACTATGCCCTGGCATACTATCAGATAAAGGAGCAGAGGTTGATATTGGCAAGAGACCTGATAGGTGTCAAGCCTTTGTGGTTTGCAGAAAGTCCAGAAGGATTTGGTTTTGCCTCAGAGAAGAAAGCACTTGAAAGGATCACTGGATCTGACAATATCCAGGAACTGAATCCAAGAAAAGTGCTCATCTATAATCCTGCCAATAACAAGGTTTCTTTCAAGAGAAGATCATTCTATGATATAACTCCTGAACATACAGAGACAGAAGAAGAACAGAAATCAAGGGTGCTTGAGCTTCTCAGGAAATCTATTGAGAAAAGGGTGCCAAAGAAGAAAGTAGGCCTTCTTTTCTCTGGAGGCATAGACTCCACTCTCCTTGCCATGATGCTGAAATCATTGGATGTTGACTTCACATGCTACACAGCTGCCCTTGAATCAGGCACAGAAGCAGAGGATGCAGTCTATGCAAGAAAGGTTGCAGAAGAGCTGGGCCTGAAACTCAGGATAATGAAGATAGAGCTGGAGAATGTCAGGGATTATCTAAAGAAGATTGTCCCATTGATTGAAGACTCTAATGTCGTGAAGGTTGGTGTGGCAGTTCCGTTCTATGTCTGCTGTGAGCAGGCAAAGAAAGATGGAGTCAAGGTCATGCTCTCTGGCCTGGGAAGCGAGGAGATATTCGCAG
>WJJV01000133.1 GCA_014729495.1 Candidatus Woesearchaeota archaeon | reverse complement strand
AATGAGTACTCATGGGAGGAATGCCCAGAAGACTGCTGGATATGCCCACCATGTCCTGCCTGCACAAACATAACCTGCCAGACTCCGGAATTCTGCCAGGGCCAGGGTTATGAAGAGGAATGGTACTCAAGCGAAGTTTAATGAATGAGATATGCTAAAAGAGAATCTTCTATCTGAGATGTCATTCCTAAAGAACTTAGATCATCTTCTTACACTGAAATCACGGATATCTCCAGCAGGCTTACCCTCTTCTATATCAACATCATCTACCCTGGCACAAGCAGGACCTTTCCTGCAGAAATCAACAAGAGAATCAACCTTGTCTTCCTCGCCCTCAGCAACCACCTCAACAGTTCCGTCATCCCTGTTCCTCGCCCAGCCTGTAAGGCCGAGCCTCTTTGCTCTCTTCTTGGTATTGTGCCTGAAAAAGACTCCCTGCACTCTTCCGTGGATTATAAGATGCACTCTTTTCATTGCAGTAACATTGTGGGGCCTGATGTTTTTAAAAGTTATGGTCTATTTCTTTGCCATCCTCCAGAGGAATTCAAACTGCTTCCTGTAATCATCTGTTATTTCCTTGTGCTTTATGAGGATGACTATCACAGGATCCCTGAGGGCCTGTATCATTGTCATGTCACCAAGCATCTCTACAGAGGTTATTGAGGGAAAAGGAATGTATCTGATCTTTGAGTTGTCCTGGAAATAGAATTTCTCTTCTCTTGCCTCTTCTGAAATAAGCTTTCTGGTGTTCAGCTTTAAATCCCTTCTCTTTTTGTAAACATAATACTGAAGAGTGTCAAGAAGTGCCTTTGAATACTTGTGCTTTCTTACTATGCCATAAATGCAAAGGTTCTTGTCTTTTCCTGCCTGTCTGAAGAATATCGAGTTTGCTGTCCTGAAGCCTTCTGTTCCAATAAAGACCTCTACAGATGTCTTCTGCTTCAGCTGTCTGAATTTCTCCTCCAGCTTGGGAAGCACTCTGCTGAAATCCTCTTTCTGCTCCTCTATGTCCTCAACCTGCTCATTGAGGTAATCAAGGACCCTCTCTGGAGGCGATGGAATGAAGAGCTTTACTTTCTTCTTGACAACAGAGCTCACCAGGCCTTTTTCCTGCAGCGAGTCAAGTACCCCATATATCCTGCCAGAGTTCAGGCCTGCCTTCTTCAGTATCTCTCCTGTCTTTGCCTCTCCAAGGTCCAGCAGGGCCAGGTAGACCTTTGATTCTGTCGGCGTGAGGCCTATTCTCTCGAGTATTTCTTCCATGCAATCCAGAATGCACTGCTCATTTATATATTTTTCTCCACACAGTAGGTGGGGTTATATTAAAATATGAGGGATTATTGCTACTCCTTGATAAACATAGGTGGTTGACATGACAATTGAGGATAAAGTACCAGATAATCCAGAAATAATGGTGGAATACTTCGCAATGATAGGAATTGAACAAGAGAAAATAGACTTTTTGGTTAATCTGCCTTTAATCAAAAATACTCATAAGGAATACTGCTTTACAGGATTAAAGGAAGATAAGATAGAAGATGTTTTAGAAACTATTCAAAACATACATAAATTAGGAGATAGGAAAGATGCATTAGATGTATATTTAAGAGGATTCGGAAGCAATACACTTCTTCTAACCCCTGATTCATTGCCAATTGCAGCTATTGAATGGAGATATGGTTTTAAGGGAGGCTATTGCATTCATGAAGGGGATACCAAAAAATTAATAGGATATATACTCGGCAGGACTCCTTGGCTTGAGAGGCCAGATGATCATCAGCCAGGAAATATGGGCAGAAGAAGCAGGATATTGGTTGCTTCTGAGGTTAATGTTAATACTGCTCCTGAATGGACTATGGCAAATGAAGAGGTAATTGCAAAACCAATGAAAGAACAGCCAATTACCCATATGATTAATGATCTGAAGATAATTGATCAAGATTATGCATGGAGGATGAGTAATTAAAATACCTCACAAGATTACAGAAGAAAGCAAGAGAATAGGTTTAGAATGACTAATTTGGCATCAAGAATTTTGAAGGAAACAGGAAAAGATATTGGTAGATATCTATTAAGGCCTCTTTCAAAAGCAGCCACTTATCCTGTTCTGGGAAACCTATCTGAGCAGGCAAGAGGAGATATTGAAAAAATCGTTGGCAATGAGAACTTCAATTCAGGCCATGCATACCTTACAAGTCTTATTACAAATTTTGCTGTCATATATCCATCAATGGCGTCTATTACAGCACCTGATAATCCGGAGATAGGCGCTTATTATGGTCTGCTTATGGCTTTTGGTGAGTTCACTGTCAGAGCAGGAGATGCTTTTGAAGGGAACCCAGGCAGTCTTGTCGGAAAGATCATATCCTTGCCTTATGATTATAGCAGGAATGTTTATAACAGGGCAAAATCATCCACAGGACATGAATAAAAGCTTCTGAAAACACCCAGGACTCATTCTGAATCATTTTTTACATCCCACTGGACACTGGACATGCTCACGTGAGGTATTTAAATGGTTCTGCTAATGTAATAGTTAAGCAATTGAGCTTATTCAGCAGGAATTGGGCGCCCTATTGCGGGATAAGTCCCATAAAGCTCCTGCTAAAGATAAGATAGCCAGTGTATAAGAATTTGCCCGTGGGGCTGAGCAAAGCGAATGTGGTGAAAACCAAAGGTTTTCAACATGCCAAAAATCAAAGATTTTGAGCACCCTACATGACAGCGGGATCAAGGAACAAGACCCTTGCGGGATAAGTCCCATAAAGCTCCTGCTAAAGAGACAATATAGAATAATCATAAAATCATATCATGGTCATGGAGGTGATAATGATGATAGATTTAAGCAACAGCACAATAGAGAAGCTCTTCTTCAGCCAGATAAGATCCCTCAGTGTAAGGGAATAGGGGGTGAAGAGGATAAGGTAATCAGAGCACATATCAGCATAAAAAAGGAGGTGATCAGATTCATATCAAAAATATTCAGGAAAAGCACAGGATACATGGAGTGGGAGTCATATAAGAGGAAGATTGATTTTCTCTCTGACTTCTGGTTCCAGCAGGATGTTCGCGTTCATAATGCAAGGACTTCTTAGATTTTGCCTAGCCAAAAACACCTCGAAAAAGCCCCAATTTTTTGGGGCACCTATTTCTTTTTTGCATATATAGGATATGAGCAAAATTTATAAATGACCCTCATCCCTAAAATCATATATGAGGGTGCTTACAAAGGATGAATTCAAGATAGAGAAGATGCGGTTCTTTGACAAGATAGTAAATGGAGCTATATTCATATATCCAACAGATACAATATATGGCATTGGATGTGATGCCACAAACAGAGATTCTGTAAAGAAGATAAGAAAAATAAAGAACAGGCCTGAGAATCCATTCTCAGTCATTGCGCCTTCTGTACAATGGATTGAAGAGAACTGCATCATCAATGATACTGCTAAAGAATGGCTTGAAAAGCTTCCAGGACCTTATACTCTTGTTCTGAAACTGAAGAACAAGAATTGCGTGGCTCCAGAGGTCATACCAAAGACAGAAAGTATTGGAGTGAGGATGCCTCAGCACTGGTTCAGTGCTGTGATAAGGCTGATTGATACACCCATAGTCACTACAAGCGTGAACGAGGCTGGCAAGAAGTTCATGAGCAGCATTGAGGATCTTGATTCTGAGATAAAGACAAAGGTGGACTTCATGATAGACGAAGGCGAGAAACAGGGAAAGCCTTCAAATGTGATATACCTCGACAAGGAAGAGGTGATGATCAGAGACAGGCAGTCAGGAGCAGCTTATGACCAGCTCCAGAAGGTATGAACTTATGGAAGATAATCATGGACATGACGATCAAAAGAAATTCAGGATTCTGGCTTCAGGAGATATCCATGGAGACATAGGTCTGGCAAGAAAACTCGCAGAAAAGGCAGACAAGGAAAAGGTTGATCTTGTCATACTCTGCGGAGACCTGACTTTCTTTGACCAGAGCACTGATGGAATAATAGGGCCTTTTGTGGAAAAGCACAAGAAAGTTCTCCTTATACCGGGCAATCATGAGGGTGTGGCGACTGCTGATTTCCTTGCTGATTTTTACGGAGTGAAGAACATCCACGGTTATTCTGTGAAATACATGGATATAGGAATATTCGGCGCAGGCGGCGCGAACATAGGCATAAACCAGGTAAGCGAGAAAGAGCTGTATGACCTCTTAAGAAAGGGTTATGACAAGATAAAATATCTTAAGAAGAAGATAATGGTCACCCATGTGCATCCCTCAGAGACAAAGATGGAGAAATTCTCAGACATTGTTCCCGGAAGCGAGGGAATAAAGAGAGCAGTTGACAAATTCCATCCAGACATCCTCCTCTGCAGCCATGTGCACGAAGCAGAAGGCATTGAGGAGAAGATAGGAAAGACAAAAGTGATCAATGTAGGGAAGAAGGGAAAGATAATTGAGCTTTGATTCTAAAATGAAAGAGATTGAAGTTAAGATCCTGGATATTGACAAGAAAGAGGTTGAAGAAAAGCTTGTTTCTCTCGGAGCAGAAAAGGTTTTTGAAGGTGATGTTAATGCTTTATTCTTTGATTTTGATGATGGGTCTGTAAGAGCTGCGGGAAAGACTATAAGGCTAAGGAAGATGGGTGACAAAAGTTTTCTGACAGCAAAGTCACCAGTATCACAGGAGAATGTCAAGATAAAAGAGGAGTATGAGACAGAGGTCTCGGACTTTGAGGAGATAAGGAGAATACTTGAGTCAGCAGGCATGTCTGTATGGCTTGCCATGAGAAAACACAGGACTACATACAGGCTTGATAATGTGAGCTTTGAGATAGACAAGCACAATGATCAGTACAGTCACATACCTGAATTCCTTGAGATAGAAGCTAAGGATGCAAAGACAATCTATAAGTATGCTGAAATGCTGGGATTCAACAGGGATGATTGCAAGCCGTGGACAATACTGGAAATAGATAATAACATTAAGAATACATAATGATTCTATCCTTTCATAACACTCACAGGAGTTACCCTCACAACAGGATTTCCTATGCCGACCTCATGGCTTACCTTGATGACTTCATCAATATCCTTGTACACTCCAGGAGCCTCTT
>WJJV01000020.1 GCA_014729495.1 Candidatus Woesearchaeota archaeon | reverse complement strand
CTTCACAGAGATCTCCATCTCAGGCAACAGTATGTTCTTCAATATGAGCTACATTGAGGAGGAAGAAGTCAAGGGCTATGGTGTGTCATTCAGGGCTCCTATGGAAATAAATGGGAATAACCTTGCAGGAGATTATCATCAGGGTGTTGACTGCACATTCCAGTTCGCAGACCAGACAAACCAGATTGTCATATCAAGAGTCGGAGTTTGCACAGTACCTCCTCCTCCACCATGAATAAAAATGAAAAACTCGCAATCATCATTTGAATTCCTGCTGCTCGCTTCACTAATGTTCCTTTTCTTCACAGGGCTTCTTGCTGTGATAGGCCAGCAGATGGTTAACCTGGGCGAGCAGCGCAACATCAAGGACATAGAGGACATCATGGAGATAGTGAGGTCTGAGATACAGCTTGCAGAGACATCCATGCAGGGCTATCAGAGGTCTTTCCTCCTTCCGCAGACAATAAACGGCAGGGAATTTGACATGGGGCTTATTGATGATACTCTTGTGATACTCTACCAGGGAAAGAGATATGATGCTTTCATGCCAGGACAGCTTCTGCCTGACACTAGTGTATACAAAGGAGAGAACTTTGTTGAGAAGACAGGTGGAATGATATTCATAAACAGCTCTGATCCATGCAATGAGCTCTTTGAAGGAGAGAAGTCATACTGCCTTGCAGGCACATGCTACTGTTATATAGGTTATTATGATGAGCATTGTGATGAATCCCAATATCCTGGAGAGACTCCTGATGGGGTGCTTGAGGATGATGTGATAGTGGACCATTGCGGTGTTGATGAATCTGATGCTATTGATTGTGTCAGGCCTGACCCATGCAATTTCCCTCCAGAGTTCACGCAAGGCCCTGAATACTATTCCACAGACAGGAACCTCACTGTGAACTTCACCTCAAACGAGGATCTCAGCAGGGCTTATGTAAGCTATGATTACTGCGATGCATGCAATTGCGAAGACTTAAAGCTCACAAACCATTCAGAAGCAATAGAGGACATTCCTGCAGGATCTCTTGGAGAGATCTTTATTGACTATCTTCTGCCTTCAACACAGTACTGCTTCAATGTGACTATCATAGATGCAAAATCAACACCAAACTCAAGCGATCCAATAAGATTTACTACTGATCCTGACAGCACAGTGCCTCAGATAATAGACTGGCATTACACTCCCTCAGATATATATCTTGGCTCAGAATTCAACCTTACGCTGAAAATGTACGAGCCATCAGAACTGTCTGGTGATTCAATGATGATCATAAACAGCACTGACGGAGCTTTCAGCAGACAGTACCCAATCAATTATAATTATGATGCAGGCAGCAACATGGGCAATTACTCATCTGTTTTTGTTGTTGAGCCGGATGATCTTGATGATCCTGCTAATTTCAGTGATACAAATGCATCCTATCTTTTTGAGCCTGGAATAACATTCTTCTACAATCTTTTCAATCATGAGAGCCTTGCAGCTGACAGTTCAGTAGGCATTGCTGAACCTTATGATGATGGAGATCCTGCAACAGACTTCCCTGATCTTGCAAATGGCAGGTTCATGTGGGGTGTTGATGTGATAGAAACTTCTGACTGCCTGTCATATGAGACTCTGGATAACATGGATGTTGAGAGAGGAACTATCCAGTTCTGGGTAAGCCCTCATTGGGATGATACAGACACAAGGACATTCTTCTCAGAAGGGCTTTTACAATCCAGGATGGCAATCCAGAAAGTAGGTTCAGAACAGCTAAGGTTCCTTATTGAAAAAGGAACATACGAGTATTATATCACTACTGGAGACAGCATAGACTGGAATACAGGACAGTGGTATTATATAGCAGCTGTATGGGATTTCACAAATCCTGCCAGCCCTTACATGAGGCTGTTTGTTGATGGCAAGGAGTTCGGCGATGAATCAGGTGAGGTCTCAGGAACACCTCTTGCTCTTGCAGCAGATGATGCAGCAGTTTATTTCAATATCGGTTGCCTTCGTACAACCCCTTCTATGGGAGCAGTGAATCCTGCAAATGCAGTCATAGACCAGGTCAGGATATCTGGCGCAGTGCTGACTGCTGAAGAGATAATTGATGACATGGCCATTGCCAGGAAGTATTACATTGACCTGTATCTTGTGGATATTGAACAGAATAGCATATACGAGACTTATTTAGGGGAGAAACGGTTTAGGATAAACTACACAGAAAAGCCTGAATCAGCATCCTGAAACTGATTCCACCGCAATATTTATAAATTAACAGTATTTATTTGGCTTTATTATCATATATAGTCAAGTATATGACTGAAAGGTTCAAAAGAGGGGATTCATATCAGAAAAGCACAGACATGGTCATTTGATATTCTTATAGCTGTTTTTGTCTTCATGGTCATACTCATATTATTCTTTGGCATAATCTCAAGCATGTCAAATCCAAGAAGAGGGAAGCTTTCAAAGGATGCAGAGCTGATAACAAAGGCGCTTACAGGAGAAGGGGATTCTGCGATCGTGAAGGACAACAGGGTTGAGCAGTCAAAGATTGAGGAATTCGCGATTGATTCAGATCAGTATGAGGCACTGAAGCAGCAGCTTGGAGTGCAGGGAGATTTCTGCATATACTTTGAGGACAATGAAGGAAACCTTGTTCCAGTGCATGTCTCAGAGGATGCAAACGGCAATCCAATGCTTGTCAATGGACTTGGAAGCGACGGAGCGATAATAAATGATCATCCCTGCGGAGCGCAATATAATCCCAATGATTAGGTAAAAGACCAAATAGCAAATAAGCAATATTCAGAGCAATAAAAACATGGAATTCATAAGCAAAAAGAGGATATGGATGATCTCAATGGCAGTGCTTTGCCTGATTATCCTCTGTCTGCCTTCTGCTCTTGCCTGGCCTAGGATGAACAGTCTTGTGATTTATACACCTTTTTGGGGCGGCAGTACCTATGATGTGGGCAGTGAGATCTTTGTCAAGACAGAGTCTCATGTTAAGCATGGCAGGTCTCATAAGTATTATTACAGGATATGGTGCCAGTATTCCATAGACGGCAGTCCATACACAACCTATTATTACACTGGATGGCGGTCAGGACCCTGGGAGGATAACACGCATTATGAGGAATGCCGTCTGAACACAGGAATGCAGGACATAATAAACAAGACCCTTGCCAGCCCTGATCCTTCAAGAGCCAGCCTTACAATAAAGGCTCTTGGTGAAAGGGACAATGGAGACCATAAGTGGTTCAGTGACACAATCAGCATGTATCTGACGTGCGACAGGGATGGTGATGGAGACAGGCTACCTATCTGCGGAGGCAATGATTGCAATGACAGGGATGCAGAAATCAATTCTTTCTTGACAGAAGAGGAATTCTATACTGCTGATGGTGATGAGTGCGACAGAAAGGATAATGACTGCGACGGAGTTGCTGATGACGGGCTGGACTGCGATCATGATGGTTACTCAAGCCAGTTCGTGAACAGCATAGATAATCCTAATGATCCCACAACAACAATACCTGATGATGAGGTAGATTGCGATAACTATGATAGTGAGGTCCATCCTTATCCAGAAGGATTTGAAGGTCCTCAGGAGAAGTGCGACGGCAAGGACAACAACTGCGACGGACTTATTGATAATGGGGACTGGGATATTGATGGTTATGTGGTCTGCGATGACTGTGATGATAATTTAACAGATGACCCTATTATCAAAGATGAATTTGATAATGTTGTGCCATGCCCGGTTCCTGGAGAGGCCTGTACTGAGGTGTTTGCTGGATGCGCTTACTGCATAAATCCCAATGCAGCAGACTATGAGGGTGATGATTTTGACTCAAATTGCGATGGTGTTGACAAGAGCTGCTCTCTTGTGGCTAACCAGGTAAACAGGATATATGAAGGCGGAAGCCCCAGACTGTTCTGGACAGGAGATTCTTATGTGCTTTTCTATATGAAAGAAGGCAGCCTGATATTCTATAAAAATGGCGCAACAAAAGACCTGGATGTTGGAGGGCAAGAGATCATATTCTACAATGATGAAAAGGATGAATTCATGCTATCCTACCTTGATAGTTCATATAATGTTGTGGCCATGAGGCTTAATGAGTCTGGCAATGTGCTTTCACAGGGCATAGCTGCATCCCTTAATCAATATGATTCTTATAATATAATCTACAATGATATGGAAGAGGAGTATGCTATTGTCTATGACATACAGGATGATATATACTTCGCAAAGCTTGACAGCAGCGGCAACAAGATAGGAGGAACCGAGAGGCTTCTGATTGAGGGATCAAATTCTATATTTGTTAAGGACATCATCTGGAACACAGATAGAGAGGTGTATGCCATTGGTCTGGTGGAATGGAAACACACTACAGCGTATAAGAATATCTATCTCCTTGATAAAGATGGAATAATGCTTAAGACAACAACTATTGAATTAAGTAAAGTCACTGGCAGTATAAGGATAAGATGGAATGGTAATGATTATGGCATATTTACTGAAAACAAGTTCATGCAGCTTGACAAAGATGGAAGCCTTATTCCTGAAAGCGAGAAGCCAGTGACATTAGGAGATATTGAATGGACTGGAGATCATTATGTAAATACATTTAATAGGTTTGTAGATACTAATCCTGAGGTCTTCTTCAGCAGACTTGATAGAGAAGGGAATCCTATAGGTTCAGAGATCATGGTATCTCAGAACCTGGAGTTTAATTCCTCCAGAAGCCCATCCCTAGCTTTCAATGGAATCACATCAGGGCTTGCTTTTGTAAGTGAGGTGAAAACCCAGCAGTATCAAGGGGGTCCAGTCGACACTAAATTTTATGTTGAGATGACAGAGATAGAATGCTGTGATGACTTTGACTTTGACGGATACCTTCCATGCGGTGCTGAGAAGGACTGCGATAATCATGATCCTGACTCTTATCCAGGAGCTGTGGAG
>WJJV01000132.1 GCA_014729495.1 Candidatus Woesearchaeota archaeon | reverse complement strand
TGGCAAGGCCAGGAGTAAAACTCAAAATATACTTTTTATATGTCTGATTATCCTGCTAAATCATGCATAACCTATCTCAAGAATCAGTTAACTGGTATTATCAGTGCATGATCTCCCTTGCCTTCAATCCTGAACTTCAGCTGGCCTGACTGCGCTGGAATGCAGATGTCTGTTTTGTCACCTTCAATGCTGAAATCCTCAACAAGGAATGGATCTATGTTGCCTTCATCATCAGCGAGAAATACATTGTTCGGAGACTCTGCAACGTCATATGCAAGAGGATACTTGTCTGTTGTGTCTGACTGCACAAACTCAGAATCATCCGGATCCTCTGTTGCTATGAAGCACAATTCACTGTATCCCATTGGGATGTTTATTGTTATGTAATCACTCTTGCCATAGCTTGTGTCCTCTATTATCAGGTTCTTGATATCAGTCTTGAACTTTGCTGTCTCTGTCTTGCTTGCAGTTGAGCCGAGTTTTCCTATTGCACTGTATCCGAATATGAGTATGAACGCTATTATGATAGCTGCAAGAGCATATATGAATACAGTAGAAGGTATCTGTGCTTTCCTGCTTTTATTGCCTGCACATCTTTTCATGACACTGAGATTTGCTTCTTGATATATAAATATTGCTGTAAATGCAGTAGTATTGATTTGCTGCGCTCAACTAATCTAATCATTGATATCAATTCTTTTTCTTCATGAAATCATAGAAATCTTTTTTGTAAGAGTCATCCTGGAGCTTGTATTCCAGCCTGCTTGGCTTTGCAGCTTTCTTTGGCCTCTTAAGATGCTTCCTGCTTTTATCTTTTGAGGCTTTATTTTCCCTGCTCATGCCTTTCATTACCTCATACTGGATAGCCATTGTGACCCTGCCCACAATAAGGCCTATCACAAACATGCAGAATCCTACAAACATGATATAATTATCCATATATGAAGTGCGCATTTGGGTCATTTATAAAAGCGACCTAACTATTTTTCATATATCACATATATATGCAGCTGCAATATGGAGAATAAAAAACAAAGACTTTATAAATAGATGCTATTTACTCCCTATTTAGTCGGTATGGGAAAATGGATGTAAGGAAAGTACAGAAGACAGGAGACATGAATTATCTATATCTTCCAACCTCATGGTGCAAGGAATATGGCATTGCGTCAGGCTCTACTGTTAGCCTCACAAGGGGTGTTGGAGGAAGCCTGATAGTCACGCCGAGGCTCTTGAAGAAGAATCCCAAGCATGTCGAGCTGAACATAATAGGAGATAATATGGAGGTCATCAACAAGATAGTGATGGCCTGCTACATAAATCCTGCTGACTCCTTCAAGATAAACCTTGAGAAGCCTCTCAACTACAGGGAACTTCTTGACCAGAAGAGGCTTGTCAATGTAGAGCTGATCGAGGTGGAGAACAAGGGGAAGACAATAACATGCGAGAGTTCTGTATCTGTAGGAGAGCCTGATATGCTGCTTAGGACAATGGTCAACAAGATAAAGAACATGCTTGTGGTCATGACGCAGAACCCAAACCAGGATCTTGTGCAGAAATATGAGGAGGAGATAGACAGAAACAGGATAATGGTTGACAAGTCAGTGATAAGCTCAATGATGTACAAGACAGAGACAAAGCTCAAGACAGTTGACCTCTTCTACACAGCGCTCATAGCAAAGGACATTGAGAGGCTCGCAGATCATATAATACTTATAGAAGAGAAAGAGAAAAAGTTCATCGGAGATGTGCTTGATGTGGTAAGGTCACTCAAGGATGTCATAGAGTCTGCAACAGATCACAGCAAGAATCTTGACTACAAGTCCGCTATAAAGTTCTCAAAGACTGCAGTCGGGCTTAAGGATGTGGAGATAAAAGGTATTGAATCATACCACAAGCTCAGGATAAAGCATTACCTGATAAATATATCAGAGGTCCTGCTGGACTGGGCAGTGACTCATGAGGTAGGCTGAATGAGCGTCTGCCTTGAGGTAAATAGACTATTTAGTATATTTTTATAATGTACTCCAGAAATGTATATATCAAATGATCAGAGGTTGTAAAAATGGACAAAGAACTCAAGGACATAAAAGATGCTGAGAAGAAAGCAGAGAATATCATATCTGATGCTGAGAAGAAGAAGGCAGAGTTGATAGAGAAAGCAAGGCATGAATCAATGAAAAAGCTTAATCAGGAGCAGTCAAAAGCAGACGCAGAAAAGGAAAATAAAGTGAAGAATAGAGCAGAAGAGATAGACAAGCAGAAGCAGAAGATACTGGATGATGGAAAGTCAGAAGTTAAGGACATTGAGAAGAATGCCGGATCAAGCATGAAGAATGCAGAGGAGCTCATAATAAAGAAGTTTGAAGAGAAAGCAGGCAAGGCCTGATCAAGCATGCTGTTATAGCTTGCTTCATTATTCATACTCAAAAGAAAGGAAACAACAATGCTCAATCCTGAAAAGATGTCAAGGATAACTGTAATCGGCCCAAAGAGCAGGGCTTACAAGATAATCGACAGGCTCCACAAGCTCAAGGTATATCATATTACAGACCATGTCAAGACAGAAGAACTTGACATAGGAAGCCCTCTTGGCGATTCTGAGGAGATATCAGAGGTGCTTGTCAAGATAAGGGCGGTCTCCTCGTTCCTCAACATAGACCTTGAATCCCATAGGGTCCATGAAAAGAAGATAAATCCAGCTTCTGCCAGAAAAAAGATAGAGGGACTAAGCAAAACAATAGACCAGAAATCATCTGAACTAAAGGATGCTGAAGACCATATAAGGATATTGCAGGAAAGGCTGGACATAATAGAGGATCTAAAGGCACTGAATCTCAATCTTGAAGCATTCCATGACTACAAGTCCCTTGACTATCTTTTTGGAACAATAGAGGACTCAAAAGAGATTAAGGAAGAGCTTGAGTCTTTTGACGGAAAATGCAAAGGCCTGACAGCGGGTTCAATGGGCCGGAATCTTCTAGTGCTTTTCTTTGATGAGTCAATCAGAAAAGACATCCATGATAAGATATCCCGGAGAGGTTTCTCTGAGATCGACATATCTTTCATAGCAGAGGAAGGGCTTAAAGGCAAGCCTTCTGAAGAGATCAAAAAGCTTAATGAGAAGATAATGGCTTTTGAGAAAAAGAGGATAATGATCAATAATGAACTATATTATATCAAGGACAGATGGGAAGGGTATCTTGCTGATGCAGAGTATAATCTTTCTGTTGAGTCTGAGAAAGCAGAGGCTCCTCTAAGGTTCGGAGCAACATCCGAAGCATTCATAATAAAAGGATTTGTGCCTTCAGAGCGCGCAGACAAGGTGGTGAAAGATCTTAATGATACATCAGACAGCAGGATAATGATAAGGACAGAAGAGGTTGACGAGCATGATGAGGATATACCTGTGAAGCTGAATAACCCCAATCCAGTTGGTTTTTATGAGTGGTTCATGGATCTCTACACTTTGCCTAAATACAAGGAGATAGATCCTACATTCCTCATGTTTCTCACATTCCCTCTGTTCTACGGCTTCATGCTCGGAGATGTGGGTTACGGGCTTGTTACGCTTACATTATTCCTCATACTGAGGACAAGGATCAAGGGGGATTTCGGAAGGTTAGTCAATGCCATGATATTCACATCAATATCCACTATAATATTTGGAGTGCTGTTCGCAGAATACTTTGGTGTAGAGCTTTATGCTCCTATACTTGTCAACAGGCTGCATGACACTCAGGGCCTGATGATAATGGCAGTTGCCATAGGGGCAGTGCATGTCAACATAGGCCTGCTAGTGGGATTCTACAATGAGCTGAGATCCCATGGATTTGTCAAGGCAGTGTTCGAGAAGCTCAGTTGGCTAGTGCTTGAGGCAGGAGTTGTTCTTCTGGCCCTCAGCTATACAGACTTCATATCACCAAGGCCTCTTCCATGGGGAGGATTCACCATAATCGCAATATCCATATTCATGATATACAGGGGAGAAGGGGCAAAAGGCCTTGTTGAGATACCTGCGATATTCAGCCACATGCTGTCTTATGCCAGGCTCATGGCAGTAGGGCTTGCATCAGTCATACTGGCAATGGTCGTGAATGACCTTGCAGGAGGCATGTTCGCAGGAGGTATTGCAGGCATCATCGGCGGAGCTCTTCTGCTGGTAGTAGGCCACACAATAAACATAGGTCTCGGGCTCATAAGCCCGTTCTTGCACTCATTGAGGCTGCACTATGTGGAATTCTTCACGAAATTCTACGATGGCGGCGGCCTCAGATACGCTCCATTCGGAGCAGAGAAACAATCTGAATAAGAGATAGGAGGTATAAAAAAATGGCAGACTTAGGAACAGGATTGATCGCGCTTAGCGCAGGAATTGCGATAAGCGTGACAGCAATAGCTACAGCAATTGCAGAGAAGCAGATAGGATCTGCAGCAGTAGGAGCAATGGCAGAGAAAGAAGGGCTTTTCGGTAAGGGACTTATCCTTACAGTCATCCCGGAAACCATTGTGATCTTCGGGCTTGTGGTAGCTATACTTATAATTGGAATGGCAGGTTCACACTAAATACTGCATGTATTTAGTGCTGCTGTTCCAAGAGGTAAAAATGGGACTAGAAGAAGTTAAGAAAGAGATCATTGAGAACGCAGAGAAGAAAGCAGAAGGCATTGTCAAGGAAGGAAAGGACGAGGCTGACAGGATCATTAAGGAGACTGATGCCCAGCTGGAAGACTACAGGAAAAGATCTGAAGATGATGCCCATAAGATAATATCAGCAATGGAGAGGAAGGAGAGATCTTCTGCAGAATTTGATGTCAAGAAGATGAAGCTTGACAAGAAGAAGGAGATCATAGACAGGGCATTCTCTGAAGTAAAGAAGAAGCTCCAGTCAATGCCTGACAAGAAGAGAGAATCCTATCTGAAGAATCTCCTTGATGATGCAAAAAAGGAGATAGATGTGGCAAAGGTCTATGTGAACAGCCAGGACAGGAAGATAGCAGAGAGGATAACAGGAAAAGGCATATCTGTGGATGGCTCTGAGATCTCAGGAGGACTTGTAGCAGAGAACAGCGACAGCACAATAAGCGTGGACTACAGTTATGACGAGCTGCTTGACACTGTTGAGAAGGAGAACCTTCAGGAGATAGCATCAAAGCTGTTCGGAAAAGACTGACCGGATTCGCTGATGGTTTAGAACATGGAACAGAGAACATTACTTCAGGAAGAGAAGCCCAGGAGCATCAGGCTAGGCCAGGCTCCGTACACATATGCAAGAGTGGCTGTGATGAGGAGCAAGCTTGTGAAGAGAGATGACTACAGCAGGCTCATGAAGATGAAAGTAAGCGAGATAACCAAATTCCTGCAGGAGACAGAGTACAAGAAAGAGATTGATGAGATGGCAGTGAACTATTCAGGTGTTGAGCTTGTAGAGCTTGCATTGAACAGGAATCTTGTCAGGAACTTCCAGAAGCTCAAGAGGATAGCAGAGTATGAAGGACTGAGGCTTGTCATGCAGGAGTACATGAAGAGAAGGGACATCTGGAATCTCAAGACAATACTCAGGGGAAAGTTCTCAGGCCAGGATGAGAACAGCATAAAGGACATGCTCATACCTGTAGGGCTTTTAAGCGAGCCATCTATGGACGCGCTCCTGAAGAAGGAATCTGTAGATGAGATAATAAATGAGATGCCATACCTAAGCAAAGAAGCAGTGAAAGAGGCTTCTGAATACTTCAGGGAGCATAAGAGCCTTTTTGCTGCAGAGAACCTGCTTGACAGGGCTTACTACACAAATGCCCTTGACTTCTCAAGGAGGATCAAGAGGCAGGGCATAGTCTTCAGGGAATTCATAGAAGAGGAAGTCGATGTTGTTAATGTAAAGGCAATACTCAGGCTCAAGAAGCAGGGCATGAAGAAGCAGGATATCATTTCATCCCTCATACCTTCAGGAACGCTTTCACATTCAGATATTGAGAAGCTTTCAGGAGCAGAAGACCTTGATTCAGCTGTCAGCATGCTTGACAGGATGGGCTATGCAAAGATACTGAAGGATGCTTATGACAAGTCAAAGAAAGACATATCAGAGATAGAGAGAAGGCTCAACAAGAGCCTGCTTGACAAGACAATACTCCTGCTCCACACGCATCCCCTATCAGTGGATGTTATACTGGGTTACATGTTTGCGAAAGACATCGAGATAAAGAACATCAGGACAATCATAAAAGCAAAACAGCTCGGAATAGACGATGAGTTTGTACAGAAAGAGCTGGTCATAGGAGGATAAACAGGAGGATAATCATGGACATAGCAGTGATAGGTTCGCCAGAGTTCACCCTTGGATTCAGGATATCCGGCATACAGAGGGTTGTTGATGTACAGGATACAGACAATGCTGAATCAAAGGTCTCAGAGCTAATGGCAGACACTAATGTGGGAATAATGGTAACAGACGAGAAGACAATGGAGAGGCTCAGCGAAAGGATGAGAGAGGATGTTGAGTCAAGCGTCAGGCCTGTGGCAGTTGTGGTGTCAACAGAATCCACAGCCCAGGATGCGCTGAGAAAGATGATCATAAAATCAATAGGGGTTGACCTCTGGAAGGATTGAGGATTGATTCCTTATCAAAGGTGATATAATGGCAAAGAAAACAGATAAACAGACAAGAGCAAAAGCAGTCTCAAGCAAAAAAGCAAAAAAACCCTCTGCACAATCAGCATCAGGAGAGAAAGGAGTCCTGTACAGGATTGCAGGCCCTGTTGTGGTGGCAAGAGGGATGAAGGCAAGGATGTATGATGTGGTGAGAGTAGGAAAGGAAAGGCTCATGGGAGAGGTAATCCAGATAAATGACGAGAACACAGTCATACAGGTCTATGAGGATACCTCAGGAATAAAGCCAGGAGAGCCTGTAGAGAATACAGGCATGCCTCTTTCAGTAGAATTAGGGCCGGGCCTGCTCACAAGCATCTATGACGGAATCCAGAGACCGCTTCCTGTGCTCAAGGATGAGATGGGAGACTTCATCTACAGAGGAGTGGATGCTCCAGGTCTTGACCAGGAAAAGAAATGGGAATTCGTTCCAAAAGCAAAGAAAGGCGATAAGGTAGAGGAAGGAGACATCATAGGAGAGGTTGAAGAGACAGAAGGCATCATCCACAAGGTGATGGTTCCTCCTGGAATAAAAGGAAAGCTCACAGAGATAAAATCAGGAAAGTTCACAGTCAATGACACAGTAGCGGTTGTTGATGGAAAGCAAAAGATAATGATGAAGCAGAGATGGCCTGTAAGGGATCCAAGGCCGTCAGCAAAGAAACTCCCTCCTGAGATACCTCTGATAACAGGACAGAGGATATTTGATGTTCTGTTCCCTCTAGCAAAAGGAGGCACAGCAGCAATTCCAGGACCATTCGGAGCAGGAAAGACAGTTTCTCAGCAGCAGCTCGCAAAATGGTCTGATGCTGACATAGTTGTATACATCGGATGCGGAGAAAGAGGAAATGAGATGACAGAAGTGCTGACAGAATTCCCTCACCTGCAGGATCCAAAATCAGGAAAACCTCTCATGAACAGGACAGTGCTCATAGCAAACACCTCAAACATGCCTGTTGCAGCAAGAGAGGCATCAGTATACACAGGAATAACAATAGCAGAATACTTCAGGGACATGGGATACTCAGTTGCGCTCATGGCAGACTCAACATCAAGATGGGCAGAGGCTATGAGAGAGATCTCATCAAGGCTTGAGGAGATGCCAGGGGAGGAAGGATACCCTGCTTATCTTTCAACAAAGCTCTCTGAATTCTACGAGAGAGCAGGAAGGATAATACCTCTTGGACAGGAAAGGGGAAAGGAGGAAGGTTCTGTCACTATAATCGGAGCAGTCAGCCCTCCAGGAGGAGATTTCTCAGAGCCTGTAACACAGGGAACACTGAGAGTGACAAAGACATTCTGGGCTCTTGACGCAAAGCTCGCCCAGAGAAGACACTTCCCTTCAATAAACTGGCTTACATCATACAGCCTTTACCTCAATACTCTTGAGCCATGGTATGCAAAGGAGATCGCAGCAGACTGGAGAAACCTCATAGACAGGTGCATGTCCATACTCCAGGAAGAGGAGAAGCTCATGGAGATAGTCCAGCTTGTTGGATCAGATGCGCTTCCTGAAAGGGAACAGCTCACACTGGAGATTGCGAGGATGCTCAGGGAATACCTGCTGCAGCAGAATGCCTTCCACGATGTGGACACATTCTGCAGCCTGCAGAAGAGCTACCTGCTCATGAAGACAATACTCCACTTTGCAGATCTTGCAGCAGCAGCTCTTGAAAAAGGAGCAAGAGTAAAGGACATACTTGAGCTGAAGTCAAAGGACAAGATAGCAGACGCAAAGTTCGTGAAGGATCACGAGAAACTTCTGGATGACATACAGAAGCAGATGAATGCTGAATTCGATAAGGTGATATAAAATGAAGGAATACAGGA
>WJJV01000131.1 GCA_014729495.1 Candidatus Woesearchaeota archaeon | reverse complement strand
TGGGACCTAAGAAGGTAAAGAAGCTGTACAATGAACTGAAGATAAAGGATATTGATGATCTCAAAAAAGCCCTGAAGAAAGAGAAGATAAGGGAGATTGAGGGATTCGGAAAGAAGACAGAAAAGAGCATAATACAGTCAATAAAGCAGTATGAGAAGAGCCAGGACAGAATGCTGATAAACAGGGCAATGGAAACCGCAGAGGACATAATCAAGATCATCAAGGACAAGGCAAAGGTAAAGAAGATTGACTACGCAGGATCCCTAAGAAGGTGGAAGGAGACAATAGGTGATATTGACATTCTGGCTGTGGCAAAGGACTCTAAAAAGATAATGGAAGCATTCACAAAAATGAAGGATGTCGACAATGTCATGCTCAAAGGAGACACAAAAAGCACGGTCATGCTCAAGGGAGGCATTCATGTTGACCTGAGAGTGCTTCCTGAAAGCAGCTACGGAGCAGCTATGCAGTACTTCACAGGATCAAAAGACCATAATATTGCCCTGAGGAAGATTGCCATAAAGAAAGGATACAAGCTGTCAGAATACGGCATCTACAGCAAGAAGTCAGGCAGGAAGCTCGGAGGAAAGACAGAGTCAGAGATATACAAGAAAGTCGGGCTTAAGCTTGTGCCTCCTGAACTGAGGGAGAACAGGGGGGAGATAGAGGCTGCAAAAAAGAAAAAACTCCCAAGCCTCGTTGAGCTGGATGACATCAGGGGGGACCTGCAGATGCATACATCCTACTCTGACGGCGATAACACAGTGAAGGAGATGGCAGACGCAGCTGCTGAGAAAGGATATGATTATATAGCAATAACAGACCATTCAAAGTCAGAAAGGATAGCAAATGGAATGAGCGAGAGGCAGATAAAGAAACAGTGGAAAGAGATAGAGAAAGCAGAGAAGAAAACTGATATTAGGATACTCAGGGGAGCAGAGGTTGACATACTCAAGGATGGAAGCCTGGATTATCCTGACAAGATTCTGAAAGAGCTTGATATTGTGCTGGGAGCTGTGCATTCTGGATTCAAGTCATCAGAGAAAGAGACAACAGACAGGATAAAGAAAGCATTTGAGAACAAGCACCTGACCATTCTGGCCCATCCAACAGGGAGGATGATAGGGAAAAGAGTCGGATACAAGGTCAATCTGGACAAGATGTATGAGGCTGCAGAGGACAATGGGATAATCCTTGAGATAAATGCTGATCCTGCAAGACTTGACCTGAATGACTCTCACATAATCAATGCAAAGGAATACAAGGTGAAGTTCAGCCTCGGAACAGATGCTCATTCAACATCAGGCCTTGACAACATGAGATATGGGGTTGGCCAGGCAAGAAGGGGCTGGCTTGAGAAAAAGGATGTGATAAACACAAAGACCTGGAAGCAGCTGCAGAAACTGCTCTAGTAAGAAGATCCATCCTGATTCTAGAATGCCGAGAATATAATATAATCATACGCTCCATGTCTTTCCGCACTTCTCTCTTGAGCATACATCAAAATCTATCTTTCTTTTGACAAGAGTCTCAAAACATTCCTTTGCTTTCTCAGGAGTGTTGTTGTTACCTGAGAGATGGCCGAGAAGCACATGAGATAATCTCTTTCCCTTATCCTGCACAAGCTGGCCTGCATGCACATTGCTCAGATGTCCGCTTTCTGAAAGGATCCAGTTCTTGAGAAAGTAGGGGTAAGGACCGTTCAGCACCATGTCAATGTCATGGTTTGACTCAAGAAGAACGCACTTCAGCTTTGATATCGCTGTCTCAATCTCCTTTGTGACACAACCAGTGTCTGTGAAAAGCCCGAAATCCTTTATCATGAATCCGCATGAGTTCACATTGTGGGATGTGAGGACAGGCCTTACCTCAAACCGGTTTATCCTGAAGCTTCTGTTATGGTTGAACTGCTTTATCTCAGCATTGCCGAGCTTTCCATTGCATTCCTCAAGAGTCTGGCTGTTTATATAGATAGGTATATTGAATCTCCTTGAAAGTACGCCTGCTCCTGCTATGTGGTCATGATGGCAGTGGCTTATAAGGATTGCGTCTATATCTTCCATGCTCCTGCCTACAGAACAGAGCCTTGATTGTATCTCTCTTCCTGACTTGCCTGCATCAATGAGAACAGAGCAGTCCTTTTCTTCCACAAGACAGCAGTTGCCGTTGCTGCCAGATGCGATCGCTGTTATCTCCATAGAGCACTTCTTTTTTATTGGAGTAGAATCAGGTCATTTATATAATTAACTTATGATAAAGAAAGCTAAAGACTTATGGATGATTCTTTTGTGGTTTTTCTCCTGGCCTCGCCAAAAAGACTCTGCCAATCTGATATTGGCGAGATGGCGAATGCTTTTTGTGAACTTCTCAGTGCCATTTTCTTCCTAGCCTCTCCGATAAGGTGCTGCTAACCTGACATCGGAGAGGTGGCTATTCCTTTTGGTTTATTCTCTTGCAATATACTCCTAGCCTCGCTGACAAGCGCTGCAAATCCGACCACAGCGAGGTAGTGATTGTTTTTTGTGGATAATTCTGTAGTTTACTCCTAGCCTCTCCGATAAGGTGCTGCTATCCCGAAATCGGAGAGGTGGCACTGACTTTGGGTTTCTGTATGGCAGCAACAAGGACGAATACTGAGTGTAGAGGGAAAATCCATACGAAGTG
>WJJV01000130.1 GCA_014729495.1 Candidatus Woesearchaeota archaeon | reverse complement strand
GCTGAGGATGGTGTGATGCGCGCAATAACCTTTGACCTGGACAACACTCTTCTGGATTTCATCGGATTCAAGAAGAAGGCCTCTGCTGCTGCAATGGATGCAATGATCAAGGCAGGCTTCAAAGGCAATAAATCAAAGTTGAGAAAAGAGCTGTTTGACTTCTATCTTCAGAACGGAATAGAGAAGGATGACATATTCCAGAGATTCCTGAAAAAGCACAAAAAATTCTCTGACAGGATCCTTGCAGCAGGGATCAATGCATACCTGAGATCAAAGTATGACAATCTCAGGCCTTATCCAAAGGTCATGCCCACTCTTAGAAAGCTCAGGCAAAAGGGCTATAAGCTTGCGATAGTGTCAGATGCTCCCAGGCTGAAGGCATACATGAGGCTGGATGCAGCAGGCATGGCTGACATGTTTGATGCTGTGGTCGGCCTGGAGGATACAGGCAGAGTGAAGCCTTCAAGACTGCCTTTCAGAAAGGCATTGAAAGAGCTTGGAGTGAAGCCTTCAGAGGCAATGCATGTCGGAGACTGGAGGGAGAGGGATGTTCTCGGAGCAAAAAGAGCAGGCCTGAAGACATGCTTTGCAAGATATGGCAAGAATAAGCTGGGAAAGAAGGTCTGGGCAGATCATTACATTGATAGATTTGAGGATATATTGAAAGTCTTATTGTAGGTTTTCTGGATATGGCTTATGTATTCTGAAGATAATCCTGTGTACTGCAGATATTTTCCGGTTTTCTGCAGATAAGGCATATAAAAACATCTGCTTGATTTAAGTTATGGAAACAAAAGATTTAAATAATAGTTTACAGATAGTTAATAATAATTTACTAAGAGGTGCAAGGGATGAATAAGGCCCTTAGAGACCTCTTCCTGACTCTGCTGAACCAGCGATGCTTTGGCAGGAAACATACTCCAGAGAAAAAGCTGATCAGGTCAAAGACAAGATGGCTTGACAATGCTGAAACAAAAGAGTTTTACAGGCAGTACAAGCAGGCAGTGAATGAAAGCCTGATAGTGAGAATGAAGAAAAGGACAAAAAAAGGATCAGACTGGCACATCAGCCTGAATACAAGGATGAAGAAAGAGATAATGAGGTCTTTGGAATGGTAGGAGCATTTTGCGAGGTTTACGGAGAAACACCTGACAAGAGGATTCTTGAGTATATGCTTGAGAATCAGGATCTTGATTTTGCTGTCAGTGATGCAGCAAGAGAGGCAGGAATGAGCAGGCCAAAGGCATACGAAGTCATATATGATTTTGAGAAGAAAGGATATGTGAAGAAATCAAGGGTTGTGGGAAAGACTCAGCTGTATGTCCTGAACAAGAAGAATGATGTTGTTAAGCTGTTCATGAAGGATTTCAAGGAATGCCTTAAGCTTATGCTTGATGAAAGAGAGTATTCAGGTGCACCTGTTG
Organism: Candidatus Woesearchaeota archaeon; assembly: GCA_014729495.1. Taxonomy (GTDB): domain Archaea; phylum Nanobdellota; class Nanobdellia; order Woesearchaeales; family UBA12501; genus WJJV01. Next base: position 1,463 of record WJJV01000130.1, on the reverse strand, counting down.
GAGCAGTCAGCGCAAGAAACTGCTGAAACTGCTGTTGTCAGCAGACTCTTTCAGGGCGTATCTTTTTGATGGACAGCCTTGTCAATCAGCTGCGCAATTTGTATAGGTGACTACAAAAGCATCAATATGTAGTCACCTTTAATCAGAACATTTATATATGTAGTCACCCTTATATATGATATGCATATAGAAAAACGAAAAGACGGAAAGAGAACAAAATATTTTCTGGCCCATTCTTACAGGGAAGGCTCTAAAGTCCACAAATTCAGGAAGTATCTGGGAACAAAGACTGATCCAGAGAGAAGGAAGATAGCTGAAAAACTCATCCTGGAAGAGATACACAAGTATAAGATGATCAAAGACCCCCTCAGGGTAGAGCTCTCAAAACAAGAAATCAAGACAATAAGGGAATTAGAGTCTGACATACCTTTCAAGATAAGCCATCTGTCAGAAAATGACTGGAAGAGATTCTCTGAGATATTCACATACAACACCAATGCAATTGAAGGAAGCAAACTAAACCTAAAGGAAGTAAAGGACATTCTTGAGAAAGACAAATGGCCTGACAAGTCCAAGGAGGATATTGCAGAAGCATACGGGGTTGATGAAGCAGTCTCCTATATAAGAACCATTGATGACCATGTCTCTCTTAATCTGATAAAAAAGATACATAAGATTGTCTTCAGAAATTCAAAGAGCTTTGCCGGAAAACTGAGGAAAAAAGGAGAGGATGTGGTTGTGATGGACAGCAGGGGCAATGTCGTCCATGAAGGCGCGCCCCAGCCCAGGATAAACTATCTCCTGCGTGAGCTTATTGACTGGTATGACAAAAACAAGGGCAAGTATCCCGGATTAATCCTGGCAGCAGTTGTGCATAACCAGTTTGAGAACATCCATCCGTTCAGAGACGGAAACGGGAGGGTGGGAAGGGTTCTGCTGAACAACATCCTGATAAAGCATAATCTTCCTCCAATGAATATTGATATGGAAAAAAGGGCAGAGTATTATGCAAGCCTGCAGGCGTATGAGAAAGAGCATGACCTTAAACCGACAATAAAGCTTTACATGAAAGAGTATAAGGAGCTGAACAGGAAGCTAAGCCGTAAGAATACCTGAACTAAGCTGTAATATTAATGTTACATATGTCACAAAATAATTACATCATAATCCCTGCTTAGACCAGAAAACTATATTAGGGCTCTTGCAGGCATTCTAGAACATGAGAATTTGATAAAGGTTATAGTGTAAATCAATAAATTCTCCTTGGATTTATCTTCTTAAGAACTGGGTATCTGAATATCATTGACATTTTAGAATATAAGAGTCTCTTTTTTTGGAATCTTCGCTATAGTGGGTGCTGTCCTGCATCTGTCAATATCCTTTTCCAGTTTTGAGACATCCTTGTTATGAGCAACAACCTTCTTATTGCATATCACAACCCACTGGCCTACATACCTGGAGAG
>WJJV01000129.1 GCA_014729495.1 Candidatus Woesearchaeota archaeon | reverse complement strand
CCTTGAAACAGTGAATGCTGCAGAAGCGCTCAATGCAGCTGCGATAACAGTATAAGCTGTCCCAAGAATGCCTCCAAAGATGTATCCTGCAGCTATTGTTATTGGTGTTCCTGGAACGAACATGAGGGTGAGCAGGACATAAGCGAGTATGTAAGTCAGCGGAGCAAGAATACCTGAATCCTTAACAAAAGAGGTAACCTTATCAGGATCAAATATGCCTGAATACCTGCCTATTGCTATAGCAATGATGATAAGCACTGTCAGAGCTATAAGCCTGAGAATGTTCTTTCTCTCGTATAATCTGTGCATAATACATCAATAGTGCCATGTTTTTATAAATATATTCTTGATCACTCCAGCTTTGTGAGTATGCCTGTTCTCTTGGCGCTCCTGATGCACTTGCCAAAGAACCAGTATCCTACTGCAAGCAGGACAAGATCAAGTACAATCGCTATTCCAAAATGCCCCCACAATATGTCTCCTGTGCTGAACGCGTGCCTCATTCCCTCAAAGGCATACGTGCTTGGAATCATCAGGCATATGTTCTGAAGCCAGGCCGGCAGTGTGGAGAGAGGATAGAACACTGCGCTGAAAGGCTGTATCAGGAAAGAGAAGCTCCATGCAAACACCTGTATCCTGAGCCCGTACCTGAAGATAAGTCCGGCAACAAATATGCCAAAGAACCATCCCAGCAGCAGAAGCACTATTGAGAATACTGCAACAGCGAATATGCCTGCTGAGAAGACATTGAATGAGTAAAAGATGAAGGCCAGGAAAGCCAGGAATGAGAATGTGAGAATCGACCTTACAAGCCCGAATGCGAATATTGATGTCACGAACTCTGATAATCTCATAGGAGTAGCAAGAAGATTCGTCACATTCCTGCTCCAGAAGTCCTCAAGGATATACACTCCGATGTCCTGCATCGCTCTCTGGTAGAATGTCCACAGAACAGCTCCGCCAAGAAGCACATTCAGAACCTGCGGATGGCTGCTGATATCAAGCACATAGTTTGCAGTGAAGCCCCAGATCAGCAGGCCTATGAAAGGCCAGTACACTATCTCAAATACCCTGTCCAGGCTGTTCCTGGTGATGAACCAGAACTTCAACAGCAGTGCATTCACCCTGTAAAACTTCATTTGGCTTTCCCCCTTATCTCTCCTTTGGAGAGCTTTATGAAAACATCCTCTAGTGTGGGCTTCCTCACATTCATATCTATTATGTCAAACTTCTCCCCCACCAGAGTGTTGATTATTGTGGGAAGCTTGAGCTTTTCCGGAGCGTGGAATATTATGGTGTCCTTTTTTGAGTATATGATATCAAGATCCAGTTTTCCAAGCGCCCTGGCAATAGGCATGGGGCCTATGGCATCAATCTTTATGGTCTTCTTCTTTGCCAGCTTCCTTATCTGCTTTGGGGTTCCCTCAACCATTATCTTTCCATTGTGCATTATGCCTACCCTGTCGCAGAGGGTCTCCACTTCAAGCATGTTATGGGATGTGAATATTATTGTTGTTCCCTGCCTCTTCTGGTAGTCCTTGAGTATTGCCCTGGTCTTCTGGGCCATCTCTGGATCAAGGCCCACAGTGCACTCGTCCAGGAGCAGTACTGGTGGGTTGTTTATGAGTGTCTTGCACAGGATGGTCCTGATCACCTGGCCTGTGCTGAGCCTGTATACCTTTGTGTGCTGGAGATTTGTTATGTTGAACTGTCTGAGGAGCTCGTCTATCTTCCTGTCAATGTCCTTAACACCGTAGAGCTTTCCATAGACCTTGAGGTTCTGCCTCACTGTGAGGATTCCTGTCAGCCAGGTGTATGCAGAGCCAACATTCATGCGGTCCTTGACCCATTCCTCATGCTTCTCAACATCCCTTCCCAGGATATCCGCTTTTCCTGAGTCCTTTGTAAGCAGTCCTGCAAGTATATTGATTGTTGTTGTTTTCCCGGCTCCATTTGCGCCAAGAAGGCCGTACATCTCGCCTTTCTTCACAGAGAAAGAGACGCCTTTCAGGGCTTTGTACTCCTTACCTCTGTGCCTGTAGGTCTTCCTCAGATTCCTGACATTGACTGCTGTCATGATTTATGCTGAGAAAAGGATGGTTTAAAAATGTTTAGTCTCTGCAATTGACTCAATTATCAATTCTTGTAATATAGAACATCTTGATCTTTCCTTCAAAATGCTCCTTCATCTTAGAATCTCAGAGAATGAATATTCTTATTCGGAACTTTAACTAGCAATATCTTCTCTCTTTTTGGTTCAATCTCCTTAGCTTTTTTCAAAGCAGCCTTGGAGGATGTGTCTGAGAATATCCTCTTCTTTGCGACAGCCACCCACTTGCCGACCAATTTTCCGCCTTTATTGGAATTGAGATTGCTGACTAGAAATTTGTGGTTTATCTGGGATACTCTCAGTATCTCATTTAGGTTTTTTGTCTCGCTCATTTTAGTATAATAAGGCAAGCATTGTTTTTAAAGATTTCTGTTATATTCTGGAGGATTTCCGGAGAAATGGCTGGGCCTGGTTAAGCCAGAAACATATTTGCTGGCATGGGAAAAGAAAGGAGGTTGTTTTTAAGGGTTTTGGTGGTCGCAAATCAATTCGCATAACATCAAATCCTTGTTTACATAGCGAGGCTTTGATGCCGAGAGCGGGTTTTACGCAACCGAAAATGCGCTGTTGCCATAGTTTACTAAATTAAAGTATGTTACTATAAGAACATATTTAAACTTCTAATAATTAGCTAAAAATAACATGAAATTATTATTCATATGTAACCAAAATAAATATAGAAGTCCAACTGCTGAGATGTTATTTAAAGATAAACATGATACAAAATCAGCT
>WJJV01000128.1 GCA_014729495.1 Candidatus Woesearchaeota archaeon | reverse complement strand
TTGTCACAATAGACAAGCTGAATTCTTTCAAGATAAAGCTGGCTGACCTCAATGAGGATGTCAAAAGGATATACAGGATAGATGCTAAGATCAAGAATCTTGATGAAAGCATAGTTGACAGAGACAAATTCGAGGCTGAGAAGCAGAAGACAAAGGAATCCCTTGAAGAGCTGAGGAACAGTGTTGCTGTCATTGACAAGATCGCAAAGAATTCTGTGACAGAGACCAGACTCAAGCAGCTTGCAAAAGAAGTTAGTGCTGAGATAAATGAGATGGTCCAGAAGCTCCAGACATACGAGAAAAAAGGCGGAGAGATAGCAGACAAGATATCAGACAGGATAAACAAGGAGAATGAGAAAAAGATAGCAGACCTTGAGGAGAAGTTCAGGTCTGTATCAGCTGCGCTGAAGGAGTCTGTCCAGAAGAAGACAGAGGATACTGTTGATGAAACACGAGTTATGATAGACAAGGAGCAGAAAGAGAATCACAACAAGATGCTCAAGCTCCTTGATGGCATCAATAAGCTGAGGGAAGAGAGCAAAAGCCTTGTTAATAAGAACCAGATGAATGACCTGCTCAGAGACATAAACAAGGAGTTTGACAGCGTAAAAGAGGATGTAAGCGATATCAAGGTCATAAAGAGCGACATGAAGCAGATCAGGAAGGATAAGCTCAGCAAATCATCATTCGAGAAGCAGATGAGCGATGTCGAGTCCAGGATGGCTGCTCTTCAGGAGGGAATTGTCAGGATAAATGAGGAGATGAAGCAGAACGGCAGGTTCCAGAAAGAGCTGGAATCCCTGATAAAGAAAGCAGGCGTGCAGAAGAAGCCTGAGAAGTCAATCAGCATGGTAACAATAGCTAATATAATAATAGGAGTCTCATTCCTCCTTCTTGGAGCCAGTCTTGTGCTGTATTTTGTGGATTTGGTATCATATATGAATTATGGCATAATAGGTGCAGTGGTATTCTTTGTTATAGGCATTGCCATGAGGATAATCTCTGTTATCCGGCAGTGATAGCGAAATATTAAATATCTGCTGTTCTTTCAGAATTCTATGAAATCATTGGTAGTGTTCTACTCAAGGACAGGCACCACAAGAAAGGTTGCTGAAGACATAGCAGAAGCCCTTAATGCAGATACTGAGGAGATAATTCCTGAGAGAGACAGGAAAGGAGTGATGGGATACCTGGTCTCAGGAAAAGAGGCAACGCAGAAGAAGGCTGCTGAGATAAAGAAGACAGAGAAAGACCCATCAAAGTATGGTCTTGTAGTCATAGGAACTCCGATATGGGGATGGAATCTCTCATCTCCTGTCAGGGCTTACATCCAGCAGAACAAGTCAAAGATAAATAAAGCTGCATTCTTCTGCACTATGGGAGGATCAGGAGACAGGACAGCATTTGAGGATATGCGTAAAGAGGTGAAGAAGCCTGTAGCTACAATGTCACTGAAGACAAAAGAAGTGGCTGATGATTCCTATAAGGATGATGTTAAAGAATTTGTCAGGAAGCTGAAGTGAATCAGTCAATATTTCATAAGGATACTATCAGATCATCTCTTTACTGCTAAAGTGCTTGGAGCATTCCTTCCTACAAAAGGCCCGTCCATTACTTCAAATCCTGCTTTCTTCAGATTCTCCCTTACAGATCTTGCACAGGAATAGGTCGCAAGTATCGCGCCTTCTCTCATAACCTTATGGATGTCCCTGAAGAATTCTTCTGTCCACAGCTCAGGGCATCTCTTTGGTGAGAAAGGATCAAGGAAGACTGCATCAACCTTCTCGTTCACATCTTTTATCTTAATTATTGCATCGCCCAGAAAAAGCTCTATCTCAACAGAGCCTTGTCTTGCATTGTGCATCTCAGCGATCTTCCTTATCAGGCTGTAATTTTTGAAACCAGCATCAATATCCCTGGCCTTGTTCAGTATCTCCTGGTCATTCTCAAGAGCAAGAATCCTTACCCTGCATTGAGGATTTGCTTCCAGTGCAGCATCGATCGCAGCAGCAGAGTTGTAGCCCAGGCCAAAGCACACATCAAGGATAGTGATGCTTCCTTTCCTTGCCAGCTGGGCAATCCTGCAAGGCTCTGCATACTTCTTTACAGCCTCTTCCATAGCTCCTGAGAGGGAATGATAGTACTCATCATACTCAGGATTGTGGAATGTAATTGAGTTGTCTTTTGTTGTTATAGGCTTCATGAGTATCATATCCTCTTTAACATAAACTGGGACTCTGGCATGAACCCCATCTTTAACCATGCCTCTTTCGCCTTCTTGTTTGATGCATATACATTGACGCGCATGTAGGTTATGCTCTTTTTCTTCAGAAAACCTGCTGCATGATTGACCAGCTTTCTGCCTATCCCGCTCTTCCTATGTCTTGTGTCAATAACAAGGGTGTTCACATATCCGAACCTCTTGACTTTGAATATATCAAAATTCTTCTTTATAATGACTTCAATCATTCCTATAACCCTGCCCTTTTCCTCTGCGACAAAGATATAAGTACATCTCTTAGATATGTCTTTCTCAGCATCCTTAACTGCCTCTTTCATGCCCCACTTCTTCTCAAGCTCTATGAGAGGATCCTTCGCAGAATGGGCCTTCCAGAACTGGAGGTATAATTGTGCAAGAGCTTCCTTGTCTTTGAGAACAGCCTTTCTTATCTTCATTGTGAAAATTAGTGCCGGTGACGGGATCTGAACCCGCGACCTCTAGATAACCCGGCTGAGGTATGTCATTGGCCTAAGCCTCATCACTCAAACATATGAGTCTAGCGCTCTAACCAGGCTGAGCTACACCGGCATAGTATAGAGGAATTGTGGCCCCTTTTTAAAGGTTTTTGAAGATAAATATATAGAATAAGGCAGCGCAAAGATTGACTCATATCTGGCTAAGAATAAAGATTAGGCATTACAGCAGCAATGGATAAAGCAATATTTTATTTATGTCGGCAACAACTTTGGATTCGTACACGGTCAGCAAGGAAAGTTTAAGGCATTAACTGCAGCAGCAACAATGGATATGCAATATGTTAATGTCGGCAACAACAATAATGGCAGCAGACGGCCATGCTCACTTTGTTCGCATGTCCTACTCGGCACCCCGGAGGGGGCTTCCCCCGCCTCGTCTGCGCCATTGTTGTTGCCTGGAAAACTATTCGGTCCATTAAACAAAGTTTAATGGGCCTTGCTATTGCGCGCCAGCTGAGCGTAACCGGCTGTCAGTATTCGTTCGTGTTGTTGCTGCCATGCAGAGTCTAAAAT
>WJJV01000127.1 GCA_014729495.1 Candidatus Woesearchaeota archaeon | reverse complement strand
TCTGGCCTGTTGTGACAGCTCCCTGGCCTCCACGCCCCCATATTTTTATCTCAATCATAAATATGACCTATGGTAAGTTTATATATAGGTTTAATCATCAGGTTATATATGGCTTGTCTGGGTTGTTTATATATCTTTGTAGTTACTGAGGAGTATGAAAAGTGCAGAATAAAAGCATAAGACAAGAATATTTATAAATGATTGATTTCAGGGTTTTTATATCCAATATAGGAGGTGCATCAATGAACAAAGCAATAACATTAATTTGTGTAGTAACACTGGCTATTCTGATAGCAGGATGCCAGTCAGCAGGAGATAAGACAGGTGATACAGAGATGGAATCAGGATCAGAATCTGACACAGGCCAGGATGCTGATGGGGATATAGACTCATCATCAGGAGAGATGACCATTGACACAGATGATGGATCTGTTGAGATCAATACAAATATGCAGGATGTTGAGGAAGGTGACTGGTGCCCAGAAGGAGGAGAATGGACAATGGCTGCTTCTGAAACTGAAGGAGACTCATCTGCTGAGTGGAAGATAGACAGGATAATTACCTCAGGAGAGTATGAAGGATTATGCCATGTCATCTATACTGCCCAGACACCTGAAGGAGAAATGAAGATGGATTACTACTTTGACGAATCTGGAGAGAACGGCTATGTTGAGATGGACATGAATGGCCAGACAGTCAAGCAGGAATGGCATCAGTGATCAATATTTTTTGTTTTTATATCTTCTTCCATATAACCATTAATAAGTAGTAAAGATAGAAACATTTATATAATATTTCTTCTGTATCATATATAAAAATATTAAAAAAGGTGAAAATGGAAGAGAAAATACACCTTATCAAAAACAAAGCAGCTGTTGATGCCACAATCCTAACAAAAGACAGAGCTATAGTCAAATACGCCAACTTTCATGATATTCCTTTAGAGAATCTTGCTGCAATCGGTGATGGCACAACAGATCTTCCCATGCTTACCTTAGAAGGCATAGGTCTTGCAGGTGCCCCTGCAAATTCACAGGCAAGAGTAAAGGAAACAGTAGGAAGTCTTCCTAATGGATGGGTTTCTTCTGAAGAAGTCTTTGATGCATTTATTGAATTCTATAACATTGCAAGAGACAGTGGATTGACCAATATCATATCTGATAGAGATGGTGTCCTTAAATGGAAGAATGATATGAGAGGGGCAAGAGATTTCAGACAGATACTTGATTATATGGGAAACAACAGGAATCCATTTGTCACGGTTCTTACAGGTTCTGGAGTGACACAAAATCTTGAATTCATGGATATCTATGGTTTTAATGACCCAAACCTTAGATCAAACAAGGCAATAAGGGATAACCCTTACATATTACTTGCTGAAGGCGGCCTAATACACTTTGATGTAATACATGGAGAAACAATAAATTTATGCAGGAAACTAAATCAGGACCTGCTGGACAAATTAAAGAATGATTTTGAACCTGAAGTTGCTGATAAAATCAAATCAAGAGTCTTGGATGATTTTGGTTTGGAATGGAGTTCAGACTATAATGATCAGGAAGGAAAGATCTACAGACCCCCTAAGCAGGGCATGGTAACATTTAATATACCTAGACAAGTTAATAATAATGATTACAGAAATACAGAAGAATCAGAGATGCTTAGGAACAAAATTATAGACATAATGGCAGAAACAGCAGAAGAAAAGAACATACATTACGAGATTCTATAAGATTCTGGGATATTTTATGAGAAATTATTTAAATGGATATTAATAGAGGCAACAAAGATAATCATGATAATATCAAGAACACCATTCAGAATTAGTTTTGCAGGAGGAGGATCTGACCTGAGATCATATTATAAGACTGGTTATGGTGCAGTCCTCAGCACAGCAATCAACAAGTTTGCATATATAACTGCGAACAAGAGATTCACTGAACTCATAAGGGTTGGATATTCACAAGTTGAGGAATGTTCAAGTGTTGATGAAATAAAGCATAATCTTGTAAGAGAAGCAATGAAGAAGTCAGGCATTACAAAAGGTGTTGATGTAAGCTATGTATCAGATCTTCTTCCAGCGCACGAAGGTTCTGGATTAGGAAGCTCAAGCAGCATAACAGTAGGAACACTCAATGCATTATATGCGCAGACAGGAAAGCACACACCAGCAAAGAAGCTCGCAAGAGAAGCATGCGAGATTGAGATAGATATTCTTGGAGCACCTATAGGAAAGCAGGACCAATACGCTGCTGCTTATGGTGGCCTTAATTTCATAAGATTCAATGCAGATGAATCAGTTGTTGTTACACCAATAATCATGAAAAAGAGCACTAAACAAGAACTTCAAAATAATCTGCTTGCATTCCACACAGGAGTCAACACAAGATCTGAAGTTTGCCTGACAGAACAAAAAGAAAAGACTGAAAAATCAGTCAATATTGAAGCACTGGATAAGATGGTGGCTCTTGCTGAAGACTTGAAAGACGCTCTTAGGAAGGGAGACATAACACAGTTTGGAGAGATACTACATAAGAACTGGCTTTTCAAGAAATCACTTGCAAGCAATATCTCAGAATCAAGAATAGATGAATGGTATGAAAAAGCTAAGAATGCAGGCGCAATTGGCGGAAAGATACTTGGATCAGGTGGGGGAGGATTCCTTCTTTTCTATGTAGAGCCAGAGAAACAGGATTCTGTAAGACAGGCTTTGGGATTAAGGGAGCTTGACTTCAGTTTTGAACCTGAAGGAAGCAAGATCATATATGTGAGTGACTGAGAACATAAACATAACATTTTTAAATAAATTTCAGATTCTTATATGCATTGGGGGAGAAAAATGCCTGAATTCGTAAAAGACTATTTCAATCAATTGAAGCAGACAATAGACAATATGTCTGTTGAAGACACAAAGAAGGCTGTTGACATAATCTACAATGCATACAAGGAGAACAGGCAGATATTCATAATCGGAAACGGGGGAAGCGCAACCACAGCATCCCATCTTGCATGTGACCTGAATAAAGGAACTATACAAAGAGTTTATGATAGTAATGAGAGAAGATTCAGGGTAATATCAATGGCTGATAATATATCAATCCTTACAGCATATGCCAATGATCTGAGTTATGATGACATATTCTCACAACAGCTTAAGAATCTTGTGAACAAAGGAGATGTTGTTATCTCAATAACCGGAAGCGGAAACTCAAAGAACATAATAAACGGAATAAAGACAGCTGCTGAACTTGGAGCAGTAAATGTTGCTTTCCTTGGTTTTGAAGGGGGAGAAGCAAAGACACTTGTTGACCACCAGGTTCTTGTTCCTTCTGACCATTATGGACGGATTGAGGATCTCCATATGGTACTATGCCATCTTATCTCAACATACATTACAGACATGAAGAAAAAAGAAAGTAAATCGGAGAGCAATTAGAATGCATGTACTTGTTACAGGTAATAAAGGATATATAGGCACAGTCCTAACAAAGATGCTTATTGAAAAAGGAAATGAGGTCTCTGGAATTGACATTGAATATTATGAAAGCTTAGAACCAGTACTTCATGAGAATAAGATAAATCAGATAATCAAGGATATAAGGGATGTTTCTGAAAATGATTTCAAGGAACTTAGGGATGTTGATGCAATAATACATCTTGCAGCATTGTCAAATGATCCTCTTGGAGAATTCAATCAGGATCTTACTTATGATATCAATTACAAAGGAACTGTGAATCTAGCTCAGCTTGCAAAGAAAGCAGGAGTCAAGAGATTCGTTTACGCATCATCCCAGAGCATGTATGGGGTCTCTAAGACAGATGAAGAGCTTGACGAAGATGATAGTGATAAAAATCCAGTAACTGCTTATGCAAAGACAAAGTGGGATGCAGAGCTTGAGCTGAAAAGGCTAGGACAGGATAAGGAGGATTTTGTTGTGGCATGCTTCAGACCATCAACTGTTTTTGGAGCAAGCCCAAGATTGAGGTGCGATATTGTTTACAACAACCTTGTTGCTTGTGGATACACAACAGGAAAGATTGAGATATTAAGCGATGGAACGCCATGGAGGCCAGTAGTGCATGTTAAGGATGTATGCTCTGCTTTTATCGCAGGACTGGAAGCTCCTGCAGAATTTGTTGCAAATGAATCATTCAATGTAGGTATACCAAATGGGAATTTCACTGTAAGGGATCTTGCAGAGGCAGCTCAGAAGGTTGTAGGAGAATGTGAGCTTACATTCACAGGAGAACATACTGACCCTAGGACATACAGAGTATCATTCAATAAGATCCTTACCCAGCTCAAGAGATATTACACTCCAGAATGGGATCTCCTCAGGGGAGGGAAAGAGCTGATTGAACTATTTGACAGGATAGGCCTGACTGAAGAGATGTTCAGGGGCAGGAAATGCATCAGGCTTCAGCAGCTGAAGCATCTGATTTCTGAAGGAAAGATTGATGATAATTTAAGAAGAAATCAACAAAAGAATAGATAAGATAATATTAACATGACAATCATAAAACAGGCAGTGATTCTTGCAGGAGGATTAGGAACAAGGCTCAAGCCTTTGACTGATAAATCTCCAAAACCTATGATTGACTTCTATGGAAAGCCGTTTGTGTTGAATCTTATTGAGATGCTCAAGGAACAGGGCATTACTAATATTGTATTCCTTGATGGATACCTTCATAAGAAGATAGAGGAATACTTTGGTGATGGATCTAAGTTTGGCATGAACATAAAATATTCAGTAGGTCCAGTTGAATGGGATACAGGAAAGAGAATAAAAGAGGGGGAGGATCTTTATGATGAACATTTCCTGCTTTGCTACTGTGACAATTATGTTCCTGTAAACATGAAAAAGCTTACAGATTTCTATGATGAAAAAGATGTAAAGATGAGTGTTCTCGTCTACACAAACAAGGATGAATTCACAAAGAGCAACATGAAAGTGGATGACAAGGGAATTGTGACAATCTATGACAAAAAGCGTGAGTCAGGAGAACTAAGCGGTGTGGATATAGGATT
>WJJV01000019.1 GCA_014729495.1 Candidatus Woesearchaeota archaeon | reverse complement strand
GATTGGAAAGGTGCTTGTTGAGAATTACAATGGAAAGGTGCCTGATGAGATTGATGAATTGTTGAAGCTGAAAGGTGTTGGAAGGAAGACAGCAAACCTTGTTGTTGCACTTGGCTATGGAAAGCCGGCAATATGCGTTGATACCCATGTCCACAGGATATCAAACAGGCTCGGCTATGTGAATACAAAGGCTCCTGAACAGACAGAGTTTACCCTCAGAAAGAAGCTTCCAAAGAAGTACTGGATAATCTACAATGACCTCCTTGTTGCCTGGGGCCAGAACATCTGTGTCCCTATCTCCCCATGGTGCAGCAGGTGCGCTATCAGAAAGTACTGCAGGAGGGTTGGTGTTGATAGGTCAAGATGAAAAAAGAATTTTAAAAAAAAGAAAAAATTAGCTATTTCTCAGCATGCACTACAGCATACATCTCCTTTGCTCTCTGGACTATTGGGCCGAATTCAGAGGGCCTTAATGCCTGCTGATAATCTGTCTCAATGTCTCCTGGCTCTGCTCCTTCTGGAATCACTTCAATCATCAGGCCTTTGACTCCAGGAAGAGCAACAGAAGAGTATATCAAAGACTCAACCATCCATGTCCTCCCTGCAGAATGGCTTGGATCAACAATTATAGGGCAGACAGATTCCTTGTTCGCAAACAATATAGCTTTTGAATTGAATTTTCCATCCCTATTGCTTGAAGCCTCTCCCAACTCTCCCCTGTATATCAATGCAATGTCAGTGTTGCCTTCTTTAGCCACATATTCTGCTGATGCAAGCCAGTCACCTACATTAGTGAAGTAGATATTGTTTTTTATTAAGACCGGCACTTTACTTTTTGAGCCCACATGCCTGTATAATGGGTCGCTTACAGCTCTTCGAGCACCAGTCCACATCGCATCAACCTTATCATTGAGGTAGCTTACATGATCCTGGTCCAGAACCTCTGTCATCACAGGCATGCCTACATCCTTGCCTACCTGAATCAGTATCTCAGTCCTCTCTTCCAGAGCTCCCATATTGGAGTGGGCAGAGCTTCTTGGTTTTAAGGTTCCGCCTCTAAGAATCTGGGCTCCTGCTTCTTTTGCTGCCATTGCAACCTCATAGGTCTGGTCATATGTCTGGACTGCGCAAGGCCCTGCTATTATGATAAGCTCTCCGTTGCCCAGAGTGACTGGATTCTCTGATCCTATAGTTATAGGCATGACGTTCTGATTTCCAGCATACTCCTCATGGTTCTCTCTTGCTATTATCTTGTACCTTCCCTGCACAGCCTTGAAGCTCTTTACTCCTGGCATGCTTGCAAGATTCTCAAGATTTACGCCTTCTTCATCCCCTATTGGATGGATTGTTATGTAGTGCTCCCCATTGACTCTTCTTGCCTGAAGACCCATTTGCTTTATTGCATTGCATAAGCCAGCGATCTCTTCTTTGCCTGCATTTGATTCCATAGTGAACATTTTTGATACCTCCTGATTATTGTCTTTATATCCTGATCTTCTATTGCCACCCAAAAAGATGAGAATCAAAATAGTGTGAATTATCTGCTCTCGGAGCCATGGTCTGTCTTGCTGTTAGTTCTTTTTTTCCTGTCTTTCTGTTTTCCATTTTTTCTCCTCCTACATCTCAAATTCATCATTATATCCATGTATCATGCTGTCTGCTGAAGGAAGGGTATCCTCATACACCAGCCCTGCTTCCAGAGCTATCCTGTCAACCATGCCGTTCTTGACCATGCCCTCTTTCATGTGGTCTGTTATCACTTCAAGACCTCCGGGATTCCTTACTCCTGCTTCTGCGCAGAGATTCATCTCAGTCATTGAATAAGCCATAGGAAAGCTATGGCCATTGCCAAGGTCAAGGCACATCCCCTGGCTGAGCCTGTAGGCTGCTGCTTCAGCACCTCTTGCGATTCCCTTCACAGCTTCTTTGCTGTTGCCATTATAAGCTTCAATGACATCCATTACCTGGCTGAGCTGGTCATTCAGTATCATCTGCTTTGCCTCAGGACTTATGTTCTCATCCTTCAGGGCATTCACCATCCCTGTCCTAATCCTTGAATGTCTCATCTGAGGTGTCTCATAATCATTGTTTGCTTGCATTCTAATCCCTCCATCACCTTATAGACTGTCAATTCATATTCATTTTCTATTGTCCTTATCTTACCAGATTCCCCAAGATTAGAACTCAGCCAAGTAGAAGTTGTTTGTAATGCTCTTACTTAACTGAGTGCTAAGCAGGGCAATTACCAAAAAAAGTAATAATAGAATCCGGTCTTTAGACTAGCAGGATTGCCTGTGTTGGAATCTGCCAGTGATTTCATAATGAATCTGTAATGCATATCTTATATATAAATCTTTTCACTGTACACTGGACATTCCTGCTGGAAAAGTATTTAAACAACGATGGCTTGTTTTAATCTATGCTCAAGAATTTTAAGCCAAGACTGTATCAGGAGACAATCTTTGATACATGCACCATGGGAAACACTCTTGTTGTGCTTCCTACTGGAATGGGCAAGACAAGCATAGCTTTCATGCTTGCAATGCAGAGGCTGAACAATTTCCCAAATTCAAAGATAGTTTTCCTTGCTCCTACAAGGCCTCTTGTTGAGCAGCACATGGCGACATTCCTCAAGTACACCACTATAAGGGAGGATGAGATGACAGTCTTCACAGGATTCGTCAGCCCGGAAAAGAGGAAAGAGCTTTGGAAATCTTCTAAGGTTATATTCACAACACCGCAGGGCCTTGAGAATGACGTGATCTCTGGAAGGATACCACTGGCTGATGTATCTTTAATGATATTTGATGAGGCTCACAGGGCAGTGGGTGATTATTCATACGGCTTTATTGCAAAGCAGTTCAACAAGAAAGCAAGATATCCAAAGATACTTGCATTGACAGCAAGCCCTGGATCTGACACAGAGAAGATAAATGAAGTCTGCTCCAATCTTTTCATAGACAATGTTGAGATAAGGTCTGATACTGATCCTGATGTGAAGCCTTACATACAGGAAGTGGATATCCAATGGGCAAAAGTCAATCTGCCTGAGTCATTCAAGGACGTGCAGAAATACCTCAATGACTGCTTTAGGTCAAAGATAGCAGAGATGTATAAGTATGGCTACCTCAAGAAGCAGAATGCCAGATTTGTGGGAAAAGTGGAACTGCTTAAGCTTCAGGGCCTTCTTCATTCAGAGATATCAAAAGGCAACAAGGACTTCAACATACTCAAATCAATATCACTTGCAGCAGAGGCAATGAAGGTGCAGCATGCAATAGAGCTTCTTGAGACCCAGGGAATAAGCCCTCTGTACAACTATCTCGAGAAACTGAGGGAAGAGGCTGGAAAATCATCCAGCAAAGCAGTCAAGAACCTTGTTTCTGACATCAATTTCAAGTCAGCATACATAAAGACAAGAAGCATGCATGATCTTGGCATAGAGCACCCTAAACTTGAGGAGATGAGGAAGGTTGTTGAGGAGATATCACACAGGACAAAAGATTTCAAGATACTCATATTCACTCAGTTCAGGGATTCTGCATCCATAATAGAGAGGGAGCTGAACGCGATCAGGGGCATAGACGCAAGGATCTTTGTAGGCCAGGCAAAGAAAGGCGGAACCGGCCTGAGCCAGAAGGAGCAGAAAGCCCTTGTGGAACAGTTCTCAAATGGAGAATTCAATGTCATGGTAGCCACATCAGTTGCAGAGGAAGGCCTGGACATCCCTAAGGTTGACCTGGTGATATTCTATGAGCCTATTCCCTCAGCAATCAGGCATATCCAGAGAAGAGGAAGGACAGGAAGGCTTGCCAAAGGAAGTGTTGTTGTGCTGATGGCAAGAGGCACAAGAGATGAGGGATACAAATGGAGCGCGCATCATAAAGAGAGAAGGATGCACAGCACATTGAGAGAGCTGAAGAAGAATTTCAGCATGAACCAGCTCCCTGAAAGAAAAGAAGAGGGGCTAAATAAGTATTTTGACAAGGAAGATGATATCAAGATATTCGCGGACGACAGGGAAAAGGGTTCTGGAATAATAAAAGAGCTTGCTGATGCAGGCATGAGGGTAGATCTTAAGAGACTTGCAGTAGGCGATTATGTGATATCAGGAAGATGCGCTATTGAGTACAAGAAAGTGCCGGATTTTGTTGATTCAATAATAGACGGAAGGCTGCTGGATCAGATAAAGGAGCTGAAGAAGAATTTCTGCAGGCCTGTCATGATTGTGGAAGGCACAGAGGACATCTACTCACAGAGGAATGTGCATCCTAATGCCATAAGAGGAATGATCTCGACCATTGCTGTAAGCTATGGGATACCAATTGTGCACACAAGGACATTCAAGGAGACTTCTGCTCTTGTAGCCACCATGGCAAGAAGAGAGCAGGAAGAGACCTCAAAGGATTTCAGTCTTCACGGAGACAGGAAGCCATTTACACTCAAGGAACAGCAGGAGTACATAATATCTTCTCTGCCAGGGGTGGGATCTGGACTTGCAAAGCCGCTGCTTAAAGAGTTTGGGTCTGTCAAGAGAGTGATCAATGCTTCAGCAGATGACCTGAAGAAGGTTGATAAGATAGGTGACAAGAAAGCCAGAGAGATACAGAGAGTTCTTGATGATGATTACATCCTATGATGACACTATAGAATAGATGTTTATAAAAAAATAAAATAAAAATGAGATCTTACTGCTCTTCAGGAGCAGGTTCTTCAGGCTGAGGCTCTCCTGGCTCTTCAGGAGCAGGCTCTTCTTCTGAAGATTCCTCTGTTGATTCCTCTGTGGACTCCTCTTCCTGAGGCTCTTCTGAAGGTTCCTCTATTGGTTGTTCTTCTTCTTCCATTCTATCTACCTCCTTAATCTTGATATATCTGGATATTATGGATTCTTATAAAAAGGTTTTCCTAGTTATCCAGATTATCTATATATGTTCTGATTCCTTCTATATGGCTGATCTGCGTGTTCTTCTGGAGGAATTCTCTGAACTGGTTGTCAATCCTCACTCCGTGCTTGAGAAGGTCCTTTTTCAGCTTTCCGTAAAGCTCCTTGCCCTTTTTGTCAAAGTCAGTGAGGATGATGACCAGGTTATGCTCAGATGCTATCTTCTCAACAACAAGATACAGGGGCTTCTTTAGCGTGATAATATTACTTATTCCAAGGGATTCAAGAGCTGCCTTGTCCTTTTTGCCCTCTACCAATACTGGTATATCTGAACCCTTTAGCTCTTTTACCCAATCGAGAATGTCCTGTGCGCTTGCCTTTCCTGCAGCCATGATGAGATTCTTTGTTGTGATGTTTAAATACCTTTCCAAAAGATTTATAATGGTTGATTCCTTAAGAAACTATTATAATATGCGCATTTAGTGCATTTGTGGGGAAGCGGTTAAAATGAGCGCCTTGAATCTCAGCACTCTTCTGACATACTACAAGAATCCGGAAATACAGGATCGCATAGTTGAGCATGCGCAAAGCAAAGAGGTTGCTGTTAAGTTCGGAGATAAGGGATTCGGAAAGAGGCCTGATACCCTCCAGTTCCCTTCAGACGTTCTTGAGCTGGCTAAGCAGGGAGCGACATCATTCCATGTGTCAGAGGAGATCTGGATGAACCCTCTCAGCATAGAGACAGGAATGAAGAGAAAGGAGATAGATGCCATAAGGTCAGGGTGGGACCTTGTGATAGACATTGACTGCGATTTCCTGGAGTACAGCGCTCTTGCAGGAGACCTTATTATAAAGGCACTGAAGCATCATGGAATCAGGTCTGTGAGCGTGAAGTTCTCAGGAAACCACGGATTCCACATAGGAGTGCCTTTTGAGGCCTTTCCAAAGATGGTGCATGGAAAAGAGACAAGGATTCTGTTTCCTGAAGCTCCCAGAAAGATAGCCTTGTATCTAAAGGACATGATTGGAAAGCATCTCTCAAAAGAGATTCTCAAGAAACATGATATAAGCAGGATTGCAGAGATGTCAGGAAAAGACTTCAGGGATCTTGTGATTGATGGTGAGTTTGATGCATTCCAGATTCTAGAGATAGACACCCTCCTTATATCAGCACGTCACCTCTACAGGATGCCTTACTGCTTCAATGAGAAGTCAGGACTTGTATCAATACCTATTGATCCTGACAATATCCTTGACTTCAATAAAGAGAACGCAAGGCCTGAGAAAGTCAGACCAAGCGATTTCATCTTTCTTGACAGAAGCAAAGTAAGAGAGAATGAGGCAGAGAAGCTCATAGTGCAGGCTTATGATGCAAAGACAGATGAGAAAGAGATCAGTGAGAGGCTCCAGCAGGAAAGCGGAAAACAGAAGTACAGGGACCTGGATGACCTGCAGGATGCTGTGCCAGAAGAGCTGTTCCCTCCCTGCATAAAGATAGGTCTTGCAGGGATCAAGGATGGAAGGAAAAGGTTCCTCTTCTTATTGGTAAACTTCCTCAGGTCAGCTGGATGGGATTATGATGCGATAGGGGAACGACTTCACAAGTGGAACAAGAACAATGCAGAAGAGCTAAGAGAAGTCCTGATAAAAGGACAGCTCAGATACCATAAGCAGAACAAGTCAAATGCGCTTCCGCCAAACTGCGACAACAATGCATACTACAAGGATATTGGAATATGCAGGCCTGACGGACTCTGCTCAAGGATAAGGAATCCAATAAACTATGCCAAGAAGCGTGCCTTTGCTCTCAGGGCGTCTGAGAAAAAGAAGAGGGAGGGGCTGACAGAAGAACAGAAGGCAATGAGAAAGAGGTACAGGGAGCAGAAAAAGAAGCAGAAATCCTGATTCCATAAAAAACCTTTAAATATCAGAACATCATTTCACCCTCTTATGATGCTAAAAGAGACCCCAACAACAGCTTATTCTAGGTTTCTTTGCGAGGTGAAAGAATGAACAAGAACGAGATGATGATAGTTGCCATTATTGTTGTTATAGCAGTAGTCGCAACACTTGGAGTGACATTCCTGTACCAGCCCACAATGGATGAAGTGGACATGGCAGGAGAAGCATACCAGCTCTATATAGGCGAAGGCCAATGGGAGAACGTGGACAAGGACATATACTTCTATGGCAATGACGGGAAAAGATTCCAGCTTGGAGCAGTAGTGAAGAATGTTCCAGACTGCACAGAGACAGATGGGGGGCTGGACAGTACATACGCAGGAAAGACCACAGCAACAAACCCAGAAACAGAGCAAGCGCAGGACTTAGTTGATGACTGCCAGAGCGAAGCTGTGCTCATAGAAACAGCATGCGGAAAGAATATAGATCTCACAGATCAAAGAAACCAGAACAGCCTCTATGAGATGGGATACACGTCAGCAGAACTAAAGAATGTGGGGCTGATGCTCACAGCAGTATGCGGACCGACACTGTTCAGCAGAAATGCGCCATGGAATGGAAGATGCTATGACAGGGAAATAACAGAAGACGGAAAAGCAATCAAAGGAGAAATATTCTGGAGCGACAGAACATGCACAGAGGACGGAAGACAAGCATGCTTCAAAGGAAAATCATACATATGCAATGCAGACAGCTGGGTTGAATGGGAAGACTGCGGAGAAGCAGGATGCGACCCAGAAACAGGACAGTGCAAAGAACCAGGGGAGCCCCTGCCTACCCCCAGTGTCCATCTGACATTTGACTATGATTCAGAGCTTGTAGAGAACACAGGAAAAATTGCTGATGGAGTTCTGAATCTTCAGGAAGG
>WJJV01000126.1 GCA_014729495.1 Candidatus Woesearchaeota archaeon | reverse complement strand
TACTTGCAAATTCGAAAGAATTTGCAAGTCTGATAATGCCAGACGAGCTTGCGAGTCGGCATTATCTTTAGATGGTCAAATTTTTAGTCTTGAAAATGGCTTGGTGCCATTTTCAATAATTGCGCTGGTCTTCCAGACAGACAATATACTGCGCAATATTTAAAAAACCAGGCATCATAAGCAGGACAATGGATGCAATAAAAGTTCTTGGAGAGTACAAGAAAAGGATAGACTCTGCTTTAGGGGATTTCTTTGACAAAAAGATAAATGAAGCAGAAGCAATTGACAGCTCTGCTGTTGAGATAATGAAGAACCTCAAGGACTTCAATCTGAGAGGCGGAAAGAGGATCAGGCCTGCACTTATGATCCATGGATACAAATGCTTTTCTGATGCTGATGATAAAAAGGACAAAGATCTTATAAGATTCTCTCTTGCAGCAGAGCTTATGGAGGGCTTTTTTCTCATACATGATGATGTGCTTGACCAGGATGAGCTTAGAAGAGGAGGCCCGACATTCCACGCAATATACAGAGAGAGATTCAATGACAGTCATTTTGGAGAGGGAGTAGCTATTGTTGCAGGAGACATGCAGAACTCTCTCGCTAATGAGATAATAGCTGAAGCAGGTTCTGTTGAACTTCTCAAGCAGTATCATAAGACTGCATTGAGGACAGAATACGGCTGGCTTATTGAATCAATGCTGACAAAGAAACCAATAGATGAAGTCACAGAAGAGGATGTAATGAAAGTGAATATGTACAAGACATCTGCGTATACTATAGAAGGGCCTTTGATAATGGGAGCGACACTTGCTGGAGCAGGAGAAAAAAACATCAAGATTCTGAGCGACTTCGCGATCCCTCTTGGCCAGGCATTCCAGATACAGGATGACATACTGGGGATGTTCGGTGATGAGAAAAAGCTTGGAAAGCCTGTGGGTTCTGACATAAGAGAGGGAAAAGTAACCTTGCTGATTGTCAAAGCATTAGAAAAAGCAAGTGAAGAGGATAAGAAAGAACTGCTTAGTGCATTGGGAAAGAAAGATATCACAATTGAAGAGATTGAGAGATTAAGAAAGATAATAAATGACTGCAGCAGCCTGGATTATTCTAAGAGAATGGCTGAGGAAATGATTGAAAAGGCAAAGAAAGCATTGGAAAATGCTGACTTCAGGAAAGAAGGAAAGGACTTTCTGGAAGGCATAGCTGATTTCCTGATAAACAGAGAATATTAATTGAATTATAATAAAAGAGCTTATTTCTTCTTCATATGCACATCCATCTGAGGGAAAGGGATGCCTATCTTTGCCTTATTCAGGCTGTCATAAAGCCTGCATGTGACTTTCTCTTTTGTGCTGAACTTGTTTGCTATGTCATCCACCCAGAAGAACAGCTTGAATATCAGCGCTGAGTCTGCCATGCTGTCAAAGTTGCAGAAAGGCTCTGGATCATCAAGCACAAACTCCATGTTCTTTAGTGTGCCAAGTGCAAGCTTCTTTACCTTGTCATGCTTTGAGCCATACTCAACCCCGAACTCAAGGATGATTCTCTGCTTCTTGTTAGGAAACTGATAGTTCTTTATCTGCGAATTGGCGAGCTCTCCATTGGGTATGACTATTATCTCATTATCCCAAGTCCTGACCTTTGTGCTTCTTATGCCCACATCATGCACTATTCCGCTTACGCTTCCCACCTCAATCCGGTCGCCCACTCTCACTGCCTTGTCAAGTATGAGCGATATTCCGCCGAAGATATTTGCCAGGCTGTCCTTTACAGCGAAACCTAAGGCAAGACCTGCAATGCCTACTCCTGCCAGAAGGCTTGTTATGTCTATATCCCATGACTGGAGAGTAAAAATAACCACAAATACAATTATGACAATAATCGCAAAGTTATTGAATACAGGAATCAATGCATCGTCAAGGCTTGATTTTGTCTTCTTGGCCCATCTTGCTCCGAACTGCTTGATAAGCGTACTGCTCAGCCTTATGAGGAATAGACCAACCAAAAGGATAATTATTGAATTGGCGACCTTGTTGGAGTAGAATCCAAATGCTCCTGAGAGCTCAAAAGGTATCAGGGCAAGCTTTATGCCGATCATGAAGAGTATGTATGACACAGGACCCTCTGTGCTGTTGACCAGCTTCTCGTCAAGGTCTGTCTTGGTATGCTCGGTTATCCTCAGGATGACTCTCTTGATTATTATAAGGAAGAACTTGTAGAATATGTAAAAGCCAATAAGTATGGCCAGTGATGTCACATACTTGTTTGTGCTATTCAGAAGGCTGTCATACACTATGTTATAGATTGCAAATGCATCGATCATGATACTCCCCCATAAATGATTAATTGTGGTTACCTGTATAATCAATAATCTGACTGATATACAGAATCAATAAGGCATTTATAAGGTTTTTGGTCACTTCCTGCTCTCAATCTCATTCAACAGCTCCTTCAAGAAATCATCAATCTTCTTTTCGCCGTGCACCTTGTTATCCCTTGTCCTGACATTCACTGTTCCTGCCTTTTCCTCATTGTCTCCTATGACAAGAATATAGTTTATCTGCTGGAGCTGGGCATCCCTTACCTTCTTTGATGTAGACTCTGCCCTGAGATCAGTCTCAACCCTCATTC
The DNA here is from genome assembly GCA_014729495.1 of Candidatus Woesearchaeota archaeon. Lineage (GTDB taxonomy): Archaea > Nanobdellota > Nanobdellia > Woesearchaeales > UBA12501 > WJJV01. Next base: position 1,607 of record WJJV01000126.1, on the reverse strand, counting down.
CAGCATCTAAAAGCTTTTTCTTGACCTCTTCGCAGTATTTCTTGTGACGGTCTGCTATGGGAAGAATGATTGCCTGAACCGGGCTTATCCACAATGGGAACTTTCCTGCATAATGCTCTACAATTATCCCGATGAATCTCTCAAGAGATCCTAGTATTGCTCTGTGTATCATCACAGGAGTCTTCTTTGTGCCGTCCTTTGCCTCGTATGTCGCGTCAAACCTTTTTGGCATTGAGAAGTCAACCTGTATTGTGCCGCACTGCCAGTTCCTTCCTATAGCATCCTTGATATTGAATTCAATCTTAGGGCCGTAGAATGCTCCTTCGCCCTCCTTGATATGATATTCCATGCCTTTCTTTTTCAGGGCATTTGTCAGCGCGTTTGTGGCTATGTCCCAGGCCTCATCAGTTCCTATTGACTTTTCAGGCCTGGTGGCAATGAATGTCCCTATGTCCTTGAATCCGAACAGGCTGTAAAGTTTGACAGCATACTCAACCATGTCTATTATCTCATCCTCAACCTGCTCTTCAGTGCAGAATGAGTGGGCATCATCCTGGGTGAAAGCCCTTACTCTAAAGAGTCCGGAAAGCACCCCTGAGAGCTCGTGCCTGTGCACATAGCCGAACTCAGCCCTCCTCAATGGAAGCTCCCGATAGGAGTGTATGCCTGTCTTGTATATCAGAATGCCTCCTGGACAGTTCATGGGCTTTACAGCATACTCCTGATTGTCAATGTTTGTGAAATACATATTGTCCTTGAAATTATCCCAATGGCCTGACAGTTTCCACAATGAAGAATTGAGTATTGTAGGAGTCATTATCTCCTCATATCCTCTCTTTGTGTTCTCCTGCCTTGCAAGATCAGTAAGCTCATTGTAGAGCACCATCCCTTTAGGATGCCAGAATGGCATTCCAGGAGCTTCCTCATGGAATGAGTACAGGTCAAGATCCTTTCCTATCTTCCTGTGATCCCTCTTTGCTGCCTCTTCCATTAGAGTGTTGTACTGATTAAGCTCTTTGCTTGTGAAGAATGATATGCCATATATCCTCTGAAGCTGCTTGTTCTTTGCATCACCTCTCCAGTATGCTCCTGCGATCTTCGTTAGCTTGAAAGCGCCAATCATTCCTGTAGTGGGAAGGTGAGGTCCCCTGCAAAGGTCAATGAAATCTCCCTGCTTGTATGCTGAGATAGTTCCTTCATCAAGCTCCTCTATCATCTCAGTCTTGAACCTGTTGTCCTTGAAAAGATCAAGTGCCTGCTTTTTTGTGAGCTCAAGCCTCTCAAAAGGCTCATCCTTCTTGATTATCTCCTGCATCTTCTTCTCAATCTTCTCAAGATCATCTGGATTGAAAGGAGGATGGTCAAAATCATAGTAGAATCCCTCATCAACAACAGGGCCGATTGTCGGCTTTGCCTCTGGAAATGATGCAATGACTGCCTCTGCAAGAACATGAGCTGTTGAGTGGCGAAGAATCTCGACTGACTCCTGATCCTTTGTGGTTATCAGCCTAAGTGAAGAGCTTTTTTCAATGGGCCTGCTGAGATCAACCAGCTCATCATTGAGGTATGCAGCAACTGCCTCTTTCGCTAGCCGAGGGCCTATGGAC
>WJJV01000018.1 GCA_014729495.1 Candidatus Woesearchaeota archaeon | reverse complement strand
CTCCTGTCTGATGTATCAGGGCTGCCTGCTTCAGTGTCTCATAAATATCAATCAATGAGTCCTTCAATGGCAGGACAAAGCATGCTGAGAGCTGGCTTATCTCTGTTCCTGCATTCATCAGAGTCAGAGAATTAGGCATGAACTCAAGGGATGACATGGCTTCATAGAACTCCTTTTCCTGCTTCCTGTTGTCTGCAATGGCCTTTGCGACCCTTCTGAAGAGCTGGTCAGGAGTCTCTATTATCTTTCTCTTTCTATTCCTTAGTAGGTATCTTTCCTTAAGCACTTTCTTAGAATTTGATGTCAGCGCTGGTCTGGTCATATATTGGTATGCATTATTCCATTGTTTTTAATTATTGCGGTAGAAAACATTATAGGAGATTATCACTTCTGATGCTTAGGACAGAAATATCCAGACCTTCCGCCTATTATCTTCTTCCTTATCTTTCCTTTGCACTTTCCGCAGTCAGCACCTTGCTTTCTGTTCTTCAGGAGATATGATCGTGGAAAATCATCTGGCTGAGCCTTGTGCCTTATAGCTGTCTTGAGAACACGTTTCATGGCTGAGTGTATGCTGTCGATATCCTTGTCTTTCAGTTTTGATGCCTTCTTCTCTGGATGCACTCCTGCCTGGTAGAGTATCTCGTCACTGTAGATATTGCCGATGCCTGCCATCCTTGACTGGTCCATTAGCATTGTTTTTATCATGCCTCCTGAATCATTGATGGTGCTCCTGAACTGCTTTTTTGTGAGGGGCATTGCATCAGGCCCAAGATCATGTTCTTTCACGAATCCTTTCAGGTCATCAGTCAGTAAAACCTTGCCGAGCTTTCTCTTGTTGATATAGGCAAGGCTGTGGCCTTCTGAGAAGTCAAGCACAAGATGGCTGTATTCAGGCTTTTCTTTCTCCTCTGTCTTATAATATTCAATATCTCCTGTCATCCCAAAATGCAGCACAATAATCTTCCTGCCTGCCATCTCCAGAAAAAGATACTTGCCGTGCCTTGAGGTCCCTTTTATCTTCTTTCCCTCAAGCTTTTTCAGGTCTTTTTTTGATGCCTTGACCACTCTGCCTGATCTTGAGTATACCTTCTTTATCTTCTTCTTTATTGATGTCCTGTTGATGTATCTCCTGAACACTTCAACATCAGGCAGTTCCGGCATTGTGGTACCTCCATGAAGATATTATTCTTGGCTCTTCCATACTTAATTGCTTTTGCTGTTCGCTTTTATATGCACAAGCATAAGGACTGATGATATTGCAGCAGCTGCTCCGCCATAGGCAAATGCATATGCTGGCAGGACATCATAGAGAAGTCCTGCTATTATGCCTGCAGGAAGCGCAGCTATGCTCGTGAGAGTGAAGAAAGTGCCCAATGCTGTGCCCCTCACATTGCCTTCTGCAAGGTCAGATACATAGGCCCTCTCATTTGACTCAATGAAAGCATACATGATGCCATATACAATGAACAATGCTATGAATGCAGATATGCTGTCAAACAATATGAATCCTGCAGTGACTGGAATGAAAAGAGAGTATCCCATGAGAAGCACCTTGTCCTTGCCCATCCTGTCAGCAAGCATCCCTGAAGGCACTGCCATTATTGTGTAGAACAGGTTATAGAGTATGTATAACAGGATTGGAATGATCAGGACATCCCCTCCATCAAGGATCTCCTGTGATCTTATGACAAAGAACATGTAGCTGAAGTTTCCGAAAGCGAATATTGTGGCGACTGCCATGAACAGCTTCAGCCTCTTTGAGAGGCTTTTGAATGACACAATGAATCTCATCTTTGCTGCTTTCTTCTGCGAGCCTGTCTCTCTTGTGAAAAATATTGGAAGCAGGGAGAAGAATGCTATTATTCCTGCTGCAAGGAATACATTCCTTATCGTAAATCCAAGAAGCCAGATAAGAAGCAGGGCTGCTATTGATCCCAGAACAGCACCTCCGCTGTCAAACGCCCTGTGTATGCCGAATGTCTTCCCTCTTTTCTTTTTCTCTGATGTTGAGGCGAGCATTGCATCCCTTGATGCAGACCTCAGGCCTTTTCCTGCTCTCTCGAATGACCTCAGCACAAGTATTATTGGCCATGATGAGGCAAAGTAGAAAAGGAACTTTGAGACTGATGAGAGAGCATAACCTCCGAGCACAAACGGCTTTCTTCTTCCAGCTTTGTCAGACCAGTAACCTGAGAATACTTTCAGCAGGCTTGCTATGCTCTCACCTATTCCGCTTATCAGCCCTATTGCAAGGCCTGCTCCGCCGAGCTGTTTTATGTACAGCGGTAGAACTGGCAGTATCATCTTTGATGAGAAATCATTTATCAGGCTCACAATACTCAAAAGCCATATGTTGTTCATATCATCACTCTTTTTATTGTTGATTGTCTTCCTTACATTCCTTATCATCTGGAAATAAGCCAAGATCATAAGTTAGTATGTAATATTGATGATCATCTCATTATCTTCTTTATCACATCAGACCAGTCTATCTCTGAAAGGTCCTTGAGGCTTCTCATGTTCTCATACTCATCCTGTGTAGGCTTAACTTTCCTGAACTCAGCTATGAGCTTCTTTGCCATGTTTTCTGCTGAATGCTTCTTTGCTGTCTTGAGAGCATTGGAGGACATCTGCTTCATCCTCTTCTTGTCCCTGAGCATGCTGAGGGCCTTTGCTGTGAATTTCAGCATATTCTGCGGAACTGTGAATCCATTTTTTCCATTTATGAATTCACTTATGGCAGGAGCATCAACAGCTATCACCGGCGTGCCTGCTGCCATTGCTTCCAGTATCACAAGTCCCTGAGTCTCTGTTTTTGATGCAAAGAGGAAAAGGTCAGCTTCCTTGTAATAATCGATCAGCTTATCATGAGGGACATCTCCAATGAACATTATTCTGTCTTCCATGCCTTCTCTTTTAACTATATCCTTCAGATCATACTCATAATGATCCTTTTCTGCTGACTTTCCTATGAGCATGCACATGACATCAGGATCCTTTTTGGCGATCTTTGCCATGCACTTCACAAGGAACTTCAGGTTCTTCTCAGGAGTTATCCTGCCTGCATATATGAGCAGTTTTGAGGCCTGAGGTATCCTGTGCTTTCTCTTGATGCTTCCTTTCCTGAACTTCTTCCTGTAAGGCCTGAGCTCTATTCCAGTCGGCACAACTTTTATGGATGTCTCTATATTCCTCTTGCTGAGAAATTCCTTCACATGCTCTGAAGGTGCTATGACAAGATCAGAGTGGTTGCAGAATGATGTTGTGAATTTTCTCATCACAGGATTTGCTATGCTCTCAGCAACAGGCAGGTAATGGAGGTATTGCTCATACATTGTGTGGTATGTGAAGACTAAAGGAATATTATACTTGCGCGCCATCTTCATGCCGGTCTCACCAAGAAGATATGGGTGCTGGACATGCACAATATCAAAATCATATCTCCTGAATGCCTTTGTGATCTCTGTTGAGAAAGGGACAGGAAGGTAGAATCCAGCATATGTCATGGCCTTGACAGAAGGTATCCTGATCACTCCTTTGCCATTGCTCTTGTGACCTGGATAAGAAGGGGCGAACACTATCACAGTATGGCCCAGCTTCTCAGCAGCATTCTTGAATGTCTTTATAGATGTAGGCACTCCTCCTGAGAAAGGCAGATAGCTGTTGGTGAATATTGCAATATTCACTGTCTCACCCCTGTTTGACACCCCATAATATGCTTAATGAGCTTTTCATTATTAAAGGTTTTGATGGTCATTGATGTATAAATCATAATGATAAACAAAAAGAGAAAAAAGAGAAATAAAAACAAATAAAAAGATCATTCAATACCTTCCAGATCCTCAAAGTCCATGCTCTTCAGATCCTGCTCAAGCTTATCAAGCTCTTCCTGAGTTACTCCGGGCTCTGCATCACTGCTGTCAGATCCAGCTATCTGGCCATCTGCTGTCCCTTCATCTTCTGAAGAGCCGTCATTGCCTGCCATTCCAGGCGCGTCATCCTCATCTTCCAGAGAAGGCGAGGCACCATCTGGCGATGGAGAAGGTGTTGTGTCTTTCTGCTGCTGGCATGCTGTAAGCAGAGCCACTGCAACAAGCATAACTGCTATTATCATTAAGAGTCTTTTCATTACAATCACCTCGCAATAAGCCTGTAGGCCTGCCTTAGGTTGGCATGAGCGCTGAGCATATTCTGTTTTGCAGCCCTGAGATACATATTTCCTTCCCTGAACTTGATGAAAGGAGTGCCACCTGCAATAACCTGCTCATAGGTATCCTCTGCTTTATCTATGTTCTCTCTTGCAGACTCAAGCTCGTCCTGCGCAGCATTGAGCTTCTCCATTATCTCATCATTGTCATCAATACCTTCTGCTGTCTCCCTGAGCTTGTCCTCAAATCCAGCTATCTTGTCAGCATGGGTGTCAGCGATGTATACCCAGGTCATTCCTGTGTCCCTTGCAACATCTGTGAGAAGCTCGAAATACTTCCCTATCATCTTAAGGCTGACTACTCCCAGCTCAATCTGGTTTGTGACATCATCAACTTCCTGCCTCAGATCATCAATCTTTTCCTTGTTAGCCGCCACATCCTCAATGACTCTGTCCTTCAGGTCATCTGGTATCATGCTGTTCTCCTGAGCCTCTATTCTCTTCCACTCAAGCCATGCCTCAGCTTCATCAAGAATAGCGTGCTGGAACTCTTTCCCAGTATCAACCACTGCCTGCCTGTTCTCATCTGTCTTGTCAGCAGCAAACTCAAGTTTTGCATCCTGATGGATCTCCCTCTTCTCTCTTGTCACTTGTTTTGCATCAAGCCATGCCTGCCTTGCATCTTCTGAATCAGCATAAGCAGAGACAGCTGAGAATACAACAAGAACAGCGACAAGAACTGCTAATAGTACTCTTTTCATATATTCACCTCCAGTATGAATTAATATGTATAAGAAAGAGGATAAGGACGTATTTTATAAATATTATTGATTAAGTATACTATTTACCATTCTGTATAGCTATCTCATACTGGGCTTCTGCCTCAATGCCTGCCTTATTCAGCTTTTCAAGGATGTAATCCTCCTGCTTCTTTACACCTCCTGGAGTCCTGAAAGGTTTTATGCTGGGCCTGTAACTGATACTGGCTTCTGATTCAGTATCAGGCATCATTATTGCCTGCTCCCAGTCAGGTGCATACTGGCCTATCCCATGCATCATTGCCTCATAGTGCTGTTCTGCAAGAGGCGTCTTCTCAAGAGCAAGGTATCTTGAGACAAGAACTTTGTCACTCTTCCTGAGGCTGTGCTTTGACCTCAATGTGCTTGTGATCCAGTCACAGGTATGTCTTAGGCTGTCCATTGCATCATAGAACTCACCATTGTGATAGAATCCTTCCTGCACCATGCCTGCCTGGACTATTATCTTTACCTTGTATTCAGCATCCTGCCATTGCTTGACAGCAGCTGCCTTCTGCTCTGCTGTCTCATTCTTGCCGAGGAATCTTGAGGTCGGATCATGGGCTGATTCAATGCCAATGAGGATCCTATTGAGGCCTTCTCCATTATCTCTCAGCTCTTTGAGGTAATGGGAGTCAACAGCATTGGATGTGGGCACTCCTGCGAATGCGTAAAGCTTGGTCACATGAGGATAGCGCTTCCTGAATTCCTTGGCAATCCTCTTTGGATCAGGTATGCTGACCTTGAGTTTCTTCTTGATGATATCATTAAGAGATACCCTGCCTTCTTCTGTATCTACTTTTGTCCTCTGCATCATTCCATAGGCAATCGGATGCTCTTTCTTGAGCTCATCCCTGTATCTGCTGCTCTGAACATACTTCCTTGCTATTTGGTAGGCAAGGAGGTCAGAGCCATTGAGGAATCCCTCATCCATGACCTCAAGCCTGTCGCCGTCATATTCCTCATACAATGCTTTCTCTTCATCAAGTCCGCTGACAAGAGTCTCAAGGTCTTTGATAATCATACCCTGCTCATCAGGCTGGTTGCAGTAATTGCAGAACCTTGAGCACTTGTCTGATATCTTTGAGACCACCATTGTGTCATTGAACTCAGGGATTATGTCATCAGGCCTGTAGATCTTCTTTATTGCTCCGAACCTTGCCAGAAGATTGTTGCCTCTCCACTCAAACAGCTTTCTTTTTGTCTTCTTCTCATGAGAGCTCTCTACAAAATCAAGCCCCAGTATTGTCTCATATATATTGTCCAGTGTCACTTCAAGAGGCTCGGAAAGCACAGAAGACCATTCAGGATACTGGTTAGGCCTGTGAAGAATGTAATTCCTGCTGAGATCATCTGCAAAATCATCTCCAGATACATCAAACACAGACTGCACCATGCCTGTGAGCCCAAGCTTTGTTATCCTTCCTGTGCCGTTGTATTTCTCGACAAGCCAGTACTGAGGGTCCTCGTCAATATCATCACCTGAAATGTGGAGAAGCTCGGTCCTGCTGCCCTCTGGATTAGTTCCTTTTGCTATGACCTTGTTGATGATGCTGTACCTGCTCATCTCAGGAAGCAGTTCGCTTTCAAGGTGCTCATTTGATAGGATCGGCATATTATCTACTGCTTCCAGAGCAGATGCTTTTAAAAGTTCCTGATTATAATATTCAGATGGGAATATTCTTATGAGAATAAATCGGTTTTGGGCTCTTATTGGCTTATGGAAGCCCTGTCCTTTGAATG
>WJJV01000125.1 GCA_014729495.1 Candidatus Woesearchaeota archaeon | reverse complement strand
GCAGGTTCTTCTGGAGCCTCTATTTTCTCAATCTCCTCTACTGCTACATTGAACTCAAGCTTGTCTGTTGTGACGCCCCTTACCTGCTTGCTTGTGACAAAGAAGTTATAATCAGTGCTGAAGTCCCTGAGCTCCCCTCTTGGGTATATCCCGAATATTTCCACAAGCTCAGATTCCATCATCCTGTCAAATCCTGTTGGAGGAGATTCAGGATAGCACTTCTCGATATTTCCATCCTTTAGTGAGAACCAGAGATTATAATAGTAATATATGCCACAGGTTGAAGACTCCTCCTCTTCTGAAGACGATCCTCCTGCAGCCGCAAGGTCAAGTATTGTCCTGTCAAATGCGATATCAGCAGACCTGTCTATGAACATCAAGGCCTCCTCTGCCTTTGAGATGGTCTCCATCATGAGGAGCTGGTTCTCACCTATGTATCCCTGCTGGGTCTCTGGAGTGTTGATTGCAGTGTAGTAGATGAATGTTATTGATGCCATCATCAGGCCTCCGATTATCAGGAAGTCTGTGATCTGGGATTTTCTTGATTTCATCTTGTTCTTCACTCCTTTTAATATAATGTCTTCTTCAATATCATTCTTCAACTATAAGAGCCACCCTTATTACCTTGAGATCATGCGTCGGCAGCCGTGTCTCAACACTTCTCGTGTCTCCTCCTGCGCTTCCAATACGCTCCTCTCCTCCAGGATGTATTATCCTGACCTCCCAATCTCCCTCTCCATACACTCCATCAAGAGAGTATTCTGCTCTTCTTTCCAGAAATGTCTCATACTTTTCCTTGAGGTCATCATCCTCTTCTGAGATCATAAGGGATACAAGGCTGGAGAAGGTTATCTCCCTGCCAAAGCCCTCTCTTATTACCTCAGGGTCTGATATCCTTATTGGAGTCCTGAGCAGGGTATTGAGAATCTGGCTTTGCTTTATATCATTGGATCTCTCCTCAATGTCATTCCTGTCCCCTTCATTCCCGCCATATACAAGTATGGCAAATATTATTGAGATTATGACAACAGCCACTATTATGACCATCATCTCCTTCATAGGAGGCATCCATGCTCCTGCTCTCTTTCCAAGATTCTTCATATTATTGTGATATCCTCGCATCATTCTCTCATTCACTCTCTCTTTGACCTTATTGTTAGCTGGCCTGAATCAAGCCTTCCATTGTCCATTATCAGCACAAAGAAGTTCTCTGACTCTGTTCCCTGCCGCATCATCTGCTTCCCATAGTTTTGGGAGTCAACAGGCACATACTCTTTTTCTGTGTCAAGCTTTTTCAGCTCAAGCCTGAAGAATCCTGAAGTATAGTCTTCTGGCACACTATAGCACGCATCCATGACATCCTGTTTGAACTTCCTTATGTCTATGACTCCAGGATATATCCTTCCTGTATCAGTATCCTGATATGCGAAGCAGTCAGGATTATTGAGGAATCTTGTCTGTATTATGGTATCCTCAACATCAGCAAGATAGGAATTTGATACTATCTGATAGCCTGTCACAAAGCCTACAAATATCATTGCTGTAAGGGGTATGAGCACTGACAGAACCACTACAAGAACCCATTCATCTGTGAGCTCTATACCTCCTCCTTCCTGTCCTTTCTTTGATCTGAAAACCCTGACCATTTTCACTTCTCTTTCACAATCTTCCTGCTGCTCTCTTATTGATCTCCTGCAGAACCTTCCAATGGTCCTGTTGTCTGCGGCCCTGGATCCTGGAACTGCGGCCCGTAATATGCCTTTATCCCTCCTATTATAGCTGATGCAATAAGTGTCCTCTTGCCTGGATCTGTCATGAAATCCCTCTTTTTTATGTTTCCTATCTCAAGGCTCACAGCAGGGGATGTTCCCTCAAGAACCTGGAGCTTCTTGTCTGATGTGCCTGCATCAACCTCTCTTATCTCTACAGGATCAAAGTCATCCCTCAGAATGTTTGATATGAGGCAGGCCAGCTTCTCTGACTTCAGATCTCCTGCTATGTAGCGTATTATTGCAGGATTCCTGCTTACATCAGCTGATCCTATGTGTATGCTTACAAGGAGGTCTTTCTGAGCAGACCTTATCTCCCTGAGCTTTGAGTCAATGTCCTGCTGCTGCACAATCCTGCAGTCCAGGCTGTCAACAGAGCAAAGTATGCTAAGGGCATCTGCTATCTGCCTAGTAAGCTGGTACTCCTCAAGATCACCTTCAGAATATCCTTCTCCATGATCCTCTCCTGGCTCAAACATAAGCGAGGCTTCCTTTATCTCCCCTCCGGTGTATATTGTTGGACAGCCTATCTGGGCTGTGGCCTCTCTTGACTTTGTTATTGTTATCTTGCCGTTCCTAAGCACGAATGCCAGGTAATCAGGAGTCTCAAGAAATGTGTCTATCCTCCTTGTGAGAACCTCTCCATAAGGGTATGTTGTGCTTAGGTGAGGGCTTCCATTGACTTCCACTTCAATAATGCTGTTTCCTGCTGCAATATTGTATTCCCTCTCGAACTGCTCCATGTACTCATTCTCATAGTCAAGAAGCACATCAGCAGGCATTCCATAAAGCCCGTTCACTGTCAGGGCAATGTCCTTTGAGAGGTAGACGCGCTCAAAATCAAGTCCCTTGCCCTGGTCAACAGCATAATTCATCAGAAGAACAGCAAAACCTATGCCTACTGCTATCTTTATAATAGACCATAGCGCAAACCCTCTTTTTTTACTCCGCATATATTCAATCATATGATATTTATTTATAAAGTTTATTAAGCTCAGAAACAGGTTTAGCTGACAGGAGGGCCTTGTTCTTCTTGTTCCTGCTGCTCCTGCATTCTCTCCGTGAATCTTTCAATATCTTTTATTGCCTGCTCTTTTGTCTGTTCATGAATAACATTATTTACAGCCAGCTGGAGATATTCCAGAGCCTTATCATAATTGTTGTCCCTGACTTCATTGTACGCTGCATACATATATGAATAGTCATGCAAATAATATGAGGGATCATTGCCTCCCTCTGTTATCAGGGCAAGCTGATCCATGTATGCCTGGTTTGCGATGAGCTCAGCAAAAAGCTCCCGTGCTTTCTGTCTGCTTTCAGGAGTATTCTTTTCGTATTCTCTTTTTGCATCATAGAAAAGTGTTCTTGCCAGCATCCTGTTTACCTGGTCCTCAACATTCTCTTCTTCAAGGCAGCCGTTCTGATTAAGACATACAGAAACAATATTCATTCCATTGACCTCAGTGCCGCTCTTCTGGACAACAACCACTGGATTCTTGGGCATGTTAAAAACCCTGCTGTCTGCAAGTCCCCATGCTGTTGTTGCTCTTGCTATTATGAATCCTCCTCTTATACCATAGTTTGCGAAATTTGCGTCTCCTGAAAAGCGGTCTTTTGATATAAATCCAATAAGTTCAGCTCCAAGTTCATTATTGCATATCATATAATCATCAGGGTCGCCCGGCTTGGGTTCTTTGCAGAAGTATGCATCAGATCCCATTGCTGTGTCATGGTCCATCTGCTTGCACATGCAGATACATGCTCTGCTCCCGCATTGCTCTGGTTTATAGAATTTGAAGTCAAAACCAGCCCTTATTACCTGTATAAAATCACTGTCAGAAGAAAAACCAATTATAGCTGTGCCATCATCTATGCTTGCTATCATTGTCCTCATCTCATTAGGCTGGACTGTATCCACAGCATTAATAATCTCCTGGTATGTCTTTGCTGTAGGATTAACAAAGAATATTCCCAGGCCCATGAGCAGTGCCCTGCCTACAGGCAGCATGGTCATTATCACAAGAATAATCCCGATTATTGCAGTAAGCATCAGCGCTGATCTCTTTCCATTTACCATCTTAGTTTATTGCGTTGATAATCTATTGTTCAAGTCAATATTCACACTCTGCATCTGGACCTGCATCGCATGCAGTGGGCCTCTGATGTGAAGTGCATCCACAGTTAGAGCCCGGACACTCCATATTGACCATTTCATCGCTTTCTATTTTGCACTGCGGTGCGCAGCACTTGTCTAATTCATTCCTTATGTGGTCCCTGTCATAATCAAGAAAGCATCTGGAACTAGAACAGTTTGTGTCTCCCTGGTATTCAGTGCAGCCAAAGAAACTGCTCTGAGGATTGCTGTTAACCTGGCTTGGCCTTGCCTCGCATGCTGCAGCACAGCACACATCATCCTTGTTTGCCACACCATCACCATCCAGATCCCCAAGGCCTTCAATCTCCCCTATGATTCCGCTTCCGCCTCTCTCAAGGCCTCCCTTGAAGACAACAAGGTAGAGGTACGCTGCTAAAGCTGTCAAAGCAAGCGATAGCAGCAGCACATAAGTGAATTTTCCAATATCTCCTTTCTTGTTCATTGTTATATTCATGATATCACCTCGTCAACTATAGTCTTCTGATATTGCTGTTTCAACTTCCTCTAATAATCTGAGTTCATGAGTGTAAAAGCCATCCTTATTCCCATAATAGGCAACACAGCATTCTGTTGAATCACAATCCTTGACACTTGTGTGTTCAGATGAATACTCTGTACCAATAGAGCCCCAATGAGCAGGGAATATCAACCTTTCCTGTATTGAATCTTTATCGTTTACTTCATCACATGTTTTAAAGTCAATGAAATTGCCTTGATTATCTTCTAGTATTCTGTCAGAGCAAGCGCCCCCTATTTCTTCACAAGTGACATACTCCAAAGCTTTTGCTTCTCTTGAATCAGAAACTCTACCCCATTGTCTTGTTTCAGAATCAATTATGCAGCATTGCCCTAACTCGCAATCTGCTTTTCCTTCATCTAAAAAACGCCTCAGCAGCGAGTCCCTCGCAGAAACTTCATCACAACTTTTTATAGGAATAAATCTTCCAGTATTATCAGTGAGTATTTTGTCAGAGCACTTGCCTCCTGCATAACTACATGTTGACATCTCTTCCTCTCTTGACACAAGACCCTGTGTAATATCTTCATACCTAACAATGCCTCCTTCTTTATTATAATCAACACAGCATTCACTGTTTATGCAGGAATTTTCATCAATACCCTCTTCTTGATCTATGAATCTCTTGTTTTCTGGATGATATCTGTTCACCTCACTGCATGTCTCATATTCTTTCCAGTTTCCCTCTTCATCTTTCAGGATCCTATCAGAGCATCTTCCATTGAAATCTTCACAGGAGTATACTCCTTCAATTTCTTTAATACTGCATGATCCAGGTATAAGATGCCTTATATCCTGGGTATGCGTTTCTGTCAGTTCTGCAGTAATTCCATGCTTGGGTCCGTCTCTGTTTATTATGAAACATACATGATCTTCACTAGCCCTGATTAGTTGGAAGCCAGTATTTCTATCATGTTTATAATCATATATATCGCCTAGCACTTGATATTTTGAATATTTAGAAAAATAATACATTAGAACCTTATCTTCCCCCCTATATATATTGAAATAGGGTTCTACTCTTGCATTAAAATCAAACTCATAAGGGTCCTTTACAGTGCATAATTCCATATTATCAAATTCTGCAGTGTAGATTATGTATCCTGGAGTTTCAATGTCCTTCTCTCCTTTCACAGCATAGGCAACAAACCTGTTCTCAGAAGGCTGATTCTTGAACATGATCACATAATCGCTTGGAAACTCAGGGACTTCAACACTGCATGAACATCTAGTC
>WJJV01000124.1 GCA_014729495.1 Candidatus Woesearchaeota archaeon | reverse complement strand
GCAGTATCAACTGATTTCCCTGTCGAGAAGATAGGCACTTATACAGTGAATGCTGTGCTGACCTTAGAAAATCTATCAGTTGATATATCCACATCCTTTGAAGTAATTGCATCAGATTCATCTGATGATAACACATCAGAATCAGCTGAAGATGATGCTGAACCATCTCTGCCAGATAAAACACCAGAACCCCAAACACATAATGGGTCTGATTTTGAAGATATAAAGGATGATAATGATGGAGTCATTGGAAGGAAGATAACTGATGAGCCTGATTTTGAGACTGTGTTCACTTCAGCAGGAGTATCTGGAGATTATTTTATAATTGAGTTCTATCATAACTCCACAACCTCACAGCCTATATGGATTGAAGGCGATATCGAGTATAATCTCTCCTCTCTTTTTGCAGAGCCCGAAGAGATGGTTAGACTTGCAATTCCACTAAAAAACTATTCTTCAGTACCTAAGTTCAGGCTTCATGTAGGTGCTGAATCAGAGGTGTTTGAGTTTGAGATAATAATCACAATAGATCCTGATAACGGGCAGCCGACAGAGGTGATCAATGCATCTGATGTTGTGCCTTCTGAATTAGTGCCGGATATTGATGTTGATTTCTCTTCCTCTGATATCTCTGAATCATGGGATTCAGAAGGTGATGAATCATTTCCTGTAACATTTATGGAGAAAGAAGGAGTTAGAGTTGAGATAAAGGGAGCTGCAAAGCAGGATATCAGCAGAGCGTACTTTAGAAAAGGCGCGCTTCACATCGACCCGATCCCAATAAGGAAAGCAGAGATAAGGATACCTCATAAGCCTTTGCCAAGAATCTCAAATGCAAGGCTTTACGTAAAAGAAGAAGGAAGCGATGTTTTTGTAAGAGCAGAACCTTATGAGAAGGGTAATGAGCGCTATAACACACTGAATATCACACCAACACATTATGTATTCAATGTTGAGCATTTTTCTGATTATTTTGTGAATACCACGAATTATGAGAGGTTGGTGGATTGCATGGTGGATAATAATAATACTAATGATAAGTGTGTTGTTAATGAGGGCGGTCATAATGAGACTTTCAACAAGTCTTATTCTTTTTATATAACTGGTGTAACAATTGCTAATCAAATCAATAATACTTTTATTGATTTCAATTATTCTGTTATGAACAGGCGTCAGCTCAGAATAGGCAACGGGAATAATATTAGTTTAAGTAATCTTATTGTAGATGGCAAGAACATTGAAGCCAAGAATGTCTATGCCATTTCAACAACTAATCTTTCCTTGATTAACATCACAAGTATACAGTCCTCTGATGATGATTATTTCGGTGATTTGAAGGATTCTAATATCACTGGATATACTACAAACCTGACAGCCTTTCACATGACTAATTCTGATAATGTCAGGATCACTGATTATAAGATGTTTGATTGTGATAGGAGGGCATCTTCTGGTCGTGGTTGCTTCCATGTAGGTCTGGGAAATAACATGCTCATTGATGGCTTCTGGATAAACATAACCACTCAGGCATTGGTTGGTCTTGGTTCTGTCATGAGCTTTCATGGTTCTGAGAATGCCACTGTCTCTAATGGTTATGTGAGTGCTGAGGGACTGGGCTATGATGGCATATCATTCTATGGCGTTAATCATGTGATGAGCAACATCACTATTGAGGATTCATTGGACTGTATTGATGACTTTCCAGACTCACCCTCAATGAGAAGAACAAGAATCATAAACAGCACTTTCAAGAACTGTACTGGAAATGGCATCTTGATTGATGAAGGCTTTAGTCATAATAACAGCATAATCAACTGCACATTCGATAATGCAGGAGCATCAGAACAGAATACAGGCTACTTCGCCACTTACTCTAACCTCTGCAACGGCACTGTCTGCTCTGATTATGTTGTGTTCGCCGATTCAGCAGGAGCAACGACAACTTTCGTGACAGCAGACAACACTAATATAACGCAGGCGACTGGAGCAAATAACTTCGCAAAACTCTTTATTTACAGAGATGATGCTAATACTCTCGGAAAGGGAGCAGGAGAGAATCACACAATATATGCTGAGGAAGGCTATCCTCTTGACTGCCCCGGCATTGTAGCCACTTATGGAGGCAGATGCTTTTATGCAAGAGAAACAGACAGCCTGAATAATACTGGAGTAGGAGGGGATTACCAGTATCACCCTGACATCTTCAATGAGTCAGCCGACAATCTCACAGTCAAGACAGGAGGCACAAGCCCAGCTAATCTGACTTATGAGGAACCTCAAACCCAGAATTATAATCCTATAAAAGTCATATCAAAAGATACTAACATAACAGGCAACACATTCCACAACCTCACAGGAGGAGTAGGACTTCTTGAATCAATAAACATAACATCAGGAGCTCTAAACACCAAACTCTGGCTTAACAACTTCTACTACGCAGGAATCACAGACGAAAGCACAAGCACAAGCCTCTGCGTGAACAACGAAGGGAACTTTTATGAGGAGTCAGTGACAGTTGCTACTGGTGATTGCGGACCAGCAAACATAACAACTCTTGTGAACAGGACTGTATTTGACAAGAGGTTCAACAATTCATTTGACATAAACTGGACAAACCAGTCATCACAGTATGATGTTACTTACACCCTCCTATACACCAACTCAACAGGAGTATATAATATCACTCCATCTTCTGGAAACCATTATAACTTCAGCCTTGACAGGCCGAGGGGAGATTACACAATAAGGCTGATTCCCTATGACGGAACATTCAATGCAACAAACCAGATCCTGAGCTTCAATCTCACAATAGACAATGAGTATGTATGCTCTGACTTTGAGGAAACATGCGAGTACAATAATCTTTCAGGAGCTATTAAGACAGAGAACTCCACAAGCAAGCTCATAACACTGTTTGAGAGGAACAGGACATATGTCTCTCCTGCAGGATCGTACTATAATATGTCCATCAATATGTCTCTGACAAACCAGACACTTGACTGCAACAATACAGTTTTCATAGGAAATAGGACTTACTCACTCCTGGTGGATTCTGAGAACAGCACAGTAAAGGACTGCACGTTCATGAATTACTCATATGCGATAAGCATACTTGAAACAAGGACCAACATTACAAACAACACAATATATGATTCAGGGTCATATGACATCCATGTGGCATCTTCAGAAAACAACATATGGTTCAACAGCCTCTACAGTAAAGGCATAAATGATTCAGGAACAAGCTCATACTGCATAGACAGCAAAGGAAATGTATATGCAGAAGCTGTGCCTGTCTCAGCCATAGGCAATGGCACAGGGGGGTCTGGGACAACAATAGGGGGGGACTGCGGAATAGCAAACCTCACAATACCTTCTGGATCCGCTTTCACAGGCCATAACATAAGCATCAACTGGACCAACAGCACAGAAATCAGCACCGACAGAAACATCACATACCATCTTTATTACTCAAATGACTCTATGGCAACATGGAACCCAATAAATGCCACTTCAACATTGAACTATAACTGGTCTATACTCTACAAGAATGACGGAGATTATTATATCAAGCTGGTGCCTGATGATGGAAATTTCAATCTGACGAACGAGACCTCACCAGAGTTCACACTTGACAGGGGAAGGAATCTTTCTTTCATCAACCAGACCTGGAATCAATCCGGAGCAGAATCTGTGGTGAACGAAACAGAGGCAGTGCCAGAGAACGAGAACCTTACTATCAGGGCAAGAGTGAGCTCAACCCTATATAATATAGAATCTGTGTGGATTAAGGTGTGGGATACAGTGAGGGGTGCTGGAACGACACTATGGGAAGGAGTATTGTCTCTTGTCTCAGGAACTGTATCAGATGGAGTCTGGGCAGTTGATATGCTCATCAACAAGAGCTTCGTAAAATCACAGCTCCAGAACTACACAGTTAACTACACAATATATGCCAATGAGAGCACATCAGGATATACCATGAGATTGGATGGCAACTTCACTGTGCGTCCAAACAACAAATTTGTCTGCAATGACACCAATATATGCGAGTACAATAATATTACTGGAGCTCTAATAGCAGAGAACAGCACCAATGCAACTATAAGTATAATAGAGTCAGGTATCCACTCAATAACCTCAGGTTATTCATTCAACAAGAGCATGCCAGGATCATTGCCAGTTATACAGCTCAATACCACAAACATAACCCTTGATTGCAATGGAGCAGAATTCCTGGGGTACAGGACAGGTACAGGAATAATGATCCAGAATTTCAATCTTGCCACAATCAGGGAATGCAACATATCAAACTACACCCATGGCATAATAGTGGATAACAGCAATTACACCAATATAACCTTGAACACCATAGCATACTCTTCTGGATATGACATGAACATAACCAGCACTTCCAATAGGGTCAGATCATGGTCAAACAGCTTCTATGGAGAAGATGTAACCAGTCTGTCAAGCTCCAACATCTTCTGCTATAATGGTGATCCTGCGCTTGATCTTGATCCAAGCATAATGCTGGCTTACAACTTCCAGGAACAGGACGGCAATGTGACTTATGACAAGAGCATAAACCAGTATCATGGAGGTTTGTATCCGGATGAGGCAAGCGGTCCCCAGAGGATCAGAGGAAGATTCTTCAAAGGGATTGAATTTGATGGAGGAGATGATTATGTGCATGCAGGCAATTTCTCATTTCCCACTCCAGCCACAATCATTATGTGGGTCAAGCCAGGATCACATCAGGATTCTCAGAGTGCTGTAGGATCTTTCCCTGACTCAACTGATGAGGATTACATAAGATACATACTGTGGATGAAGCAAACATATTATGTTCCTGATGAAAGCTGGTTTGTGATGCTGGGCAATGGCACAGACTACCAGATTGCGAGCTCAGGACAGGCCTTTGACGAGACAAATTTTCCAACAGGATCATGGGCGCACATAGCTGTGACATACAATGGCTCTGCTGTGAGGTTCTACAAGGACGGATTCCTGATAAATACTGTGGTACAGAACACCACAGTAGCAAACGACTCCCAACCCTTGTCAATAGGAAAAATGGGTTTGTATACTATTAATCCTACATATTTCAATGGTTCTATGGATTCTGTTATAATCTACAACAGGACATTGAAGCACAGCGAGATATTGGACCATTACACAAGATCAAAAGGAACCGGAAACTTCTACAGAGAATCCTCCAACAGGAGCAATATAGAGTATAATCTTGATGACTGCGGAATATCCAGCATTACATACCCCACACAATACCTCAATTTCACAGGAACCCTAAATGTGGACTGGACAGACCAGAAATTCAATACAGGAACAACAACATATTATCTCAGCTACACAAACGACTCAGGCATCAACTGGTACGGGCTGGCAACCACATCATCAAGCAGCTATGCCTGGGGAATCTCAGGCCTTCCTGACGGAGATGATTACATGCTGAGTGTAGTGCCGTATGATGGAAGATTCAATGGAACAAATGCCTCAAGCCAGGAATTTGGCATACATAACTCTCTTCCTGAGATAGTTTTCCTGAACCAGACAGATCTCAGCAATGTGATAATAACAGAGAGCAATCCAATAAGGGGAAAAGAGACAGCAAGGATAGCTGTGAATGTATCTGGAAAATACACCGCAGACACTGTCTGGCTGGATGTGTGGAACAAGAGCGAGGGTTCTCCAGTTGTGTGGAGAGGGCTTTTCACAAAATCAGGACCTTCCTACCTGAAGAATGATACTTGGGTTCTTGAGATGACCATAAACGAGAGCTTCCCTGAATCAGGGTATGTCAACTACTCAATATATGCTAATGGAACCCTGAACAATACAGGTGATTACAGCGGCAATATATCTCTGCTTGACAATGACTTGATATGCGCAAACAGCACTGCATGCGAGTTTAGCAGTCTGGCTGCATGGCTTGCAGGAGAGAACAACACAAACAACACTCTGGTGTTCTCGCAGGCTAATCAATCATATACTGGAGCCTCAGGCATATATAACATGTATTCCTCTCCTGGAAGAGCAGTGTTTGAGTTTGCAGCAGAAGGCGTGTCCCTTGACTGCCAGGGAGCAACCTTTTTGGGCAGCTATGGCTCTTATGGAGCATTGATAAACCAGTCAGACAGGGCAAAACTTATAGACTGCAGGTTTGGAAGATACAGTACAGGAATAAACATAACTGATTCTGACTGGAGCAACATCTCCATATCCTCCTCATTTGACAATTCAGAAAAAGGAATTAGCATGCATAATGCAGACAATGCATCTGTTTATCAGTTCAATTCATCAAACAATACACTCAGCAGCATAAGAATAAGCAGCTCCAACAGCTCCAATATAACAGAGTCATACAGCTCATACTCTGATGCAGCAGGAATAAACATATCCAGTTCAGGTGATATATTGCTCTCAGATCTTGATATTCATCATAATTCCCTTGGAGCAGTATATGTTGATGCCCTGAGCAGTGGAATAATCATATCTGATTCATCTATAAAGAACAGCACTTCAGCAAGCCTTATGATGATATCTGGCGACAGACTAAACATCACAGGAAACAGTTTCCAGCAGGCTCCCTCAGGATACGTGGATCTCAACCTGTCCAGCACAGCTTCATACAACAACATATGGCTGAATAATCTTTATTCACAGGGTGTCATAGACAGCGGAAATTTCAATAGCTTCTGCATTGAGGTGGACACACACCTCAATAATAGGGTTTTCACTTCAACAATCATCAAAAAAGATTTAGGCAACTATTATTCATCAGACATCAACAGCAACTATATTGTCACAGATGGCTGCGGAAGCCTGGACCATCCTTATGGGGATCTTGACAATGATGGATATTACTCCTTTATCAGGGACTGCAATGACAGCATAAGGTTTTCCTACCCTTATGCTCCGGAAGAATGCGATGGTTTTGACAATGATTGTGACGGAAGCATTGACGAAGAGGCTTGTGAGCCAGAGAGATTTCCAAGCGCAGGAAGCGGAAGCTCAGGAGGGGCAGCTATAGCAGGTTACTCTCCAGAATCGCTAAGCAAGGAGCAGAACATAGATGAGAATCCAGTAGTTGTTCTGTACAGAGGAGAAACAATGACTTTTGATGTAAAAGGAGAAAAGCAGACAATAAAGCTGAACAAGGTCTACTTTGAGAAGGTCAATTTCACAATACATTCCCTTAATATGGACTTCATAGTATTTGAGAATGAATCAATGATGTTCGACCTTGACAATGACGGAGTTGAGGATCTTAACATAACTCTTTCTGCTATAAAGCAGGCTGCAGCAGTATTTGACATCAAGGAGTTAAGAATAGTCAGGGAAGGTGAGGGAAGCATCAGTCCAGAACCTGAGGTTGCAGAAGGCATCGAGCCTGAAGAGGCGGCTCCTGAAGAGCAGATGCCTTCCAGGCTCTCACAGGCAGGCAAGAGCATAATAAGGTATGCAGTCATGGCAACAGCAATACTATCCCTGATAATACTCATTTCAGCAGGTTCAATCTCGTATTTCAGGTTCATGGGAAATGTTTCAAAAGCAGAGGATTACATAAGAAGCGGTCTGGTTAAAGGCATTTCCCGGACAATGATAAGAAGAAAGCTAATAGATGCTGGATGGGAGCCCCAGATAGTTGATTCGCTCATAGATATGGAGTCAAAAGCATTCAGGAATGAGATCAAGCAGATAAGGGCAAAATGATGAGTAAAAAACAAAGAAATCCAGATGAATGGAAAGCATTGGAAGGGGGATCAGCAATGATCCTTAGCAGAGGCAGCGATGCAAAGCCGGTTTTCATACTCCTTGCTGCATTTTTACTGACTGCGCTTATGTTCATGGTCAGGATGCCTGTGCATGCAGATGCACTCTCTGAAGCGCAGTCAGATATGCGGCCCAGCATATTTCCTGGAAAGGACATCTATGAGATAGGAGATCTGGCACACATCTTCATAGTGCCTTCAGATGCTGATTATAGTATTGAGGCGTATGATCCTGAGGGAAATATTGCTGCTGTCTCTGCTGATTTTCCTGTAGAGAAAGAGGGAGAGTACTTTGTAGATGCAATTGTGAATGTGGATAATGAAAGCATAAGGATAAACACATCTTTCAATTCTGTGGATGCTGCAGAAGATGCTGCTGAAGAATCAGAAGCCATAAAAAGCGCCTATAAGGACAATGGTTCAGATTCAGATCAAGAGATCCATCCAGCTGAGTCTGAAAAGAAAGCTCCAAAACAAGATGAGAAAAATAATCCAGGCATTGCTCTTGGAAGGCTTAAGAACATTGGCATTGAGTTCACAAAGGATGACATGCATGACCTTATAGATGTAAAGAAGAACAGCCAGAAGAACAATGTAATCATGGCAAAGCAGGGTGTATCTCTGGTCATGAGAGGCATAAAGAGGTCAGAAATCAAGAACATAACCTATAAGGAAGGTCTGCTCCATGTTGACAGCGTTGATGTGGACTCAGCAATCATATCACTGCCGCATGAAGGTCTTGAAGGAATAACAAGAGCTCCAAGGCTCTACATAAGAGAAGATAATCAGTCAGGATTCAGCCTTGCACAACCCTACACAGATGATGGAACTTCCTACAATTCAGTAAGGGTGACATCCACTCACTTTGAGTTCAATGTTGAGCATTTCACAGACTATTATGTCAACAGTACAGGCGGGTCCTACTCAAGCATTACAGACTGCCTTGATGATATAAACGGAACAACAGGTGATTCCTGCGTGATAAATGAAGGGGGCTCTTGGCAGCTCAACAACTCCTTGTCATTCAACATAACTCCTGCTTCAGGCCAGGGTGTAATACAGATAGCAGAGGATGATATAGTTCTGGACTGCAATGGAACAGAACTGCAAGGAGACAACACAAGCCTGACATACGGCATATACTCAAATGGATATGATAATCTGACAGTGCTGAACTGCACAATATATTATTATGAAGCTGGAATGTATATCAGAGATACTGCAAACAGCACATTCCATAATAATGCGCTGAAAGGAAACACAGCATATGGCATATATCTGAGAGAATCAGGTTATGCGAGGCTGTTCAACAACACATTCCTTGAAAATGATGATTATGGCCTTTATCTTGAGGATTCTGATTATACAAACATCACGCGCAACATCTTCAACAGCCAGGCCTCACTGTATGATGATCTGAGGATAACCTCAGGGCTTTCTGAGCAGAACAATATATGGAACAACAGCTTCTATGGAAGCGGGATATATGATTCAGGATCAGGCTCTGATTTCTGCGTTATGGGTGAGGGAAACTTCTTTGAGCAGTCAATACCCTATTCAGGCCTGTCTTTACCAGGCCCAGGCATACCTGCTTCTGACTGCGGACAGTCACAGATAATCTATCCATCCGGAGGTTCGTATCAGAACTCCCTTTTCATCAACTGGACAAACCAGAGCTCGCCTCTAAATCTGACATATCATATCCAATATTCCAATGATTCTGGCTTGACATGGTATTTTGTTAACAGCACAACAAGCCTCAACAATACATGGGATATCACAGGAATTCCTGGGGGAGATGAATATGTGCTCAGAATGATGCCCTTTGATGGAACATACAACGGAACAATCAATCACTCAGCCCGATTCAGGATAATACCAGATAATACATGGGTATGCTCTGATGCATCATTATGCGCTTACCAGAACTTAACATATGCTCTTGACTCAGTGAACAATACCAATAATACGCTTTACCTTGTAGAAGAAAATGCAACCTATACAATAGAGAGCGCAGGCAGTTATATGCTTTCCAATACAACCAGCTTATATCCTGCAATTGTAATAAATGCCACTAATATATCTGTGGACTGCAGCCAATCAGAGATCAGAGGTGCAGGCAGCGGCCAGGCATTCTACATCAGTTCTTATGATAATGCCACTATCAGGAACTGCATACTTAGAAACTACAGCACTGCGATATACCTGTCAGACAGCCTATACTCTGTAGTCTCAGACAATACCCTGCAGAACAACACAGTAAGTATAGCTCTCAACAGGACAAACCAGAGCATCATATCCTGGAATGATGCTGCAGGAGGAAACATAGCCATATCTCTGAACAACTCATACAGCTGCAGCATATCCAATAATACTATAAACAGCAGCACACATGGGCTTGATTTCTTCTATGCAGGAAACAACACCCTGTCGCAAAACTCATTATATAAGACCTCAACAGGTGCATTGCTTCATTATTCTGACAACAACAGCCTTGAATCAAACACATTCATGAACAATACTGCGAGAGGAGCTTATCTGCTTTATTCTGACTATAACAGGCTTCTCAATAATACAGTGAGCAACAACACAATAAATGGAGCTTATCTTGAGGATTCAAGCAACAACACCTTGAGATACAATCTTTTCCTTGATAATATCAACTATGGAATCTTCATGGAAGGGGATTCAGACCAGAACAACATAACCGGAAACACATTCAGAAGCAGATACACTTCATATTATGACCTTAGCATAAGCCCCAGCTCTGCAGAGCAGAACAATGTGTGGTTTAACAGTTTCTATAGTGCAGGAGTGTATGACCGGGGAACTGCAACAGCCTACTGCATAAACAATTCAGGAAATTTCTACCATGAGGGCATATCTTATTCAGCTATAGGCAATGGAACAGGAGAATCAGAAGCGACAATAGGGGGAGACTGCGGTCCTTCAAACCTTACATCTCCGATGCCAGGATATACATACAGCAATGCCATCACAATAAGATGGACAGAGCAGAGCTCAATAAATGATGTGGACTATACTCTGCACTATTCAGATGATAATGGCACATCATGGAACCTGCTTGCAGACGCAGCGCAGACATATTACATATGGGATGTCTCTTCTCTGCAGAAAGGATCAGAATACCTAGTCAAGGTGACGCCTTATGATGGCAGCCATAATGCTACAGTTGATGAAGTAAACGGATCTTTCAGCCTGAACTCAGCTCCTAATATAAGCCAGGTCATGCTTAATGCTACGTCTGCCTTGAATCTCACATCAGACAATCTAACAGCATATCCAAACACTACATCTGACCCTGACGGAGACTCTGTGAAGCTCAATTACAACTGGTACAGGAATGGATTGTCAGATACGCTGATAAACATGCCTTTCACAGTGCAGGATGCAGAGAACAAGACTTATGACTTCTCTGGCAATGAAAATCATGGAACTGTCCATGGCGCAGTGTTCAATGAGACAGCAGGATATGATGGTTCTGGTGCATTTGAGTTTGATGGAGTGGATGATATGATATTGGTTCAGGAAAGCCCAAACCTCAATATCTCAAACAGGCCGTTCACCATAGAAGCGTGGGTGTACAGGAAAGGGGATGGCACTCCTGCAGGATCTTCAGGAACTTATGTAATTGCTGGCAAAGCAGCATCAAACCTGTCCTTCAGTTCACTTGGTTATGGCCTGGCACAGTACAATCCTTCTTATCCCGGAAAGAGCGAGGAACTATATTTTGCAGTAGGTTCAGGACCTAATTTCTATTCTGCTGAAGGAATTGCTCCGGCAGACAACACATGGTATCATGTTGTTGGTGTGTGGAATACAACAGATATTCTCATCTATATCAACGGCAGTCTGGAGGGGAATGCCTCAGCTCCAGGTCCTCTAAACACTCTGGATCTGAACTTCTCTATAGGAGCATTCCAGTATGATGATCCTACCTACAACAGAAGCGCATGGAACGGCACAATAGATGAATTGAGAGTGTACAACAGAAGCCTCTCAGCAGAGGAGATATCCCTTCTTTTCAGCAACAGGACAAACATCACGCATTCCAGCGCAACACTAAGAGGAGATAACTGGACAGTCAAGGCAACACCTATTGATGAGCATGGAATGAACGGAAGCAGTGCAGAATCAAACAGTATCCTGATAACCCTAAACAACACATATGTCTGCTCAGACACCAACCTCTGCAAGTACCATAACCTAACTGAAGCCTTGGATTCAGAGAATGGAACAGGAAGGACAATCTATCTCATAGAAGATCATGTCACCTACATTATCTCAAGGACAGGATTATACAACATATCTCCCTCAGCAGCATATTCAATAGTGATCAATGCAACCAACATAACCCTGGACTGCAATGGGACAGAACTGAGAGGCTCTGGCTCTGGCTCAGGAGTATACACAGAATACAATAACGCCACAGTAGCAAACTGCATTCTAAGAAATTACACCAAAGGAATGGACATCATCAACTCACTCTATGGAACCTATAGAATGAACCAGTTGTTGAACAATACTTTCGGAATAATCACTAATAATACCAATCACAGCACCATAATAAACAATACTCTGGATAACCATTCAATCGGGATATTGATGAATATGTCCCACAGCAATATTATACGCAATAATACTGTTATGAATTCCTCAGATATCTCAATATACCTGGAGAATGGAAGCAGGAATGACCTGAGATATAATATAATCAGATACAGCACAGATTATGGGATATATATTGCAGGATATTCTGATCATGACAATATAACAAGAAACATTTTTGCAGGCAGCGGACTATATGATCTCTATGTTAACTCCACAAATTCGACAGTTATTCTTAACAGCTTCTACAGCAGGGGGGTCAATATCACAGACAGCATCAATGCTGTATTCTGTGCAGGGGACGAGGGAAACTTCTATGAGCATGATATCCCTCATTCTCTCATAGGAAATGGCACTGGCCTGAATGGAACGAACATCGGCGGTGACTGCGGGCCTTCAATACTAACATACCCTCAGGGAGGAGAGTCTTTCATAAACAAATCAGATCCAATAAAGATAAACTGGACAAGCCAGAGCTCAATCAACAATATATCTTATGATCTGCTCTATTCAAGCGACAATGGAACCTCATGGAATCTTCTCAACACAACAGCAAACCTTGAGTACAACTGGTCAATCTCCTCATTTGGTTATGGAGATGAGTATCGCCTCAAGGTTGTGCCTTTTGATGACTATTATAATGCCACAAACACCAGCTCTTCAGCATTCAGCATGGGAATCGACAACAACTGGGTGTGCTCCAACGAGACCCTGTGCGAGTATCAGGATATTACATCTGCTCTAATTGGAGAGAACAACACAGCAGGAAATATAACAATACAGGAATCAGGGATTTACGCCGCCAGCGGGTCATCAGGATTCAACATAACCTCTATAGGCAGCGATTTCGGATATGCAATCAGGATAAATGCCTCTGATGTTGTGCTTGACTGCAATGGCTCAAGCCTGAGCAGCGAGAGCTTCAGCGATTCTTATGCTATATGGATCAGCAGGAATGTCTCGACCATAAGCAATATCACTGTGCGTAACTGTTCCTTATCCTATTACGAAGCAGGCATTGCAGCTTACAATGCAAACAACATAACTATTGCAGGCAATACTATCACTGGAAATCTATCAGGAAGCTCTGGAAGCAATGCAGGCGTACTCCTTGAGAATGTGAACGGCTCATCAATGATAGAGAATAATGTCATGAGCAGTTTCACAACCTGGGGAATCAGGACACTCTACTCCCATGACACCATAATCTACAGCAACAATATATCCAACTGCTCATCCGCGATATCTGCCTCAACAACATATTCAACAGGCCTTAACATCACCAATAACTGGATCAATGATACCCAGAACATCATACTTGCCAATGATACTCTGTTCAAAGGAAATACAATACTGAACAATGCAGCCTGCTCTTCGGGCGTATTGTATGCTTCCTCGCTTAGTAACATAAACATCACAGAGAACACAATACTGGCCCAGACAGGAGTTGACTGCAATGCATCAGTATACTCTGCATCAGGTACAGGCATCAACATCTGGCTTAACAATTTTTACAGCAAAGGTGTCAATGCTACAGATTCAGAGACAAACTTCTGCGTAAATGGCATGGGAAACTTCTATGGACAGAATATTCCAGTATCTGCCATAGGCAATGGAACAGGAGAATCAGGAACAACAATCGGCGGTGACTGCGGACCTGCAAACATAACCTATCCAGTGCCTGGAGGAAGCTACAAGAGCAGCATAACAATCAACTGGACTAACCAGAGCTCAATAAACAATGTCTCCTATCACATATACTACTCAGCAGACTCAGGAACGACGTGGAACTATATCTCTTCTTCAGAGTCAGCATACCTGTGGGATGTTTCAGCCATGATGGGAAATGGTTTCAGACTGAATATTGTCCCTTATGATGATTATTACAATGCAACAAATTATACAATGTCTTCTTCATTTAACATAATCCCGAATAATCAGTATGTCTGCTCTAATTTATCCTACTGCGAGTATGGTAATCTTACAGATGCTCTGCTTGGAGAGGATGACTCAAACAACACAATATATCTTATAGAGCCAAACATCACTCATACTATACATAATTCAAGCTTCAATATCTCTCCTTCAGGCCTCTATCCAGCTATGCATGTCAATGCATCAAATGTGACAATTGACTGCAATGGAAGCGCTATATCTGATTCAGGAACAGGCATAGGCATCTATTCTGCATTCAGCAACACCACAATAATAAACTGCAATATATCCAATTACCAGTATGGAATAGTGCTTGAGAGTTCTCTTAACAACACGATCGCCAACAGCACAATATTCAACAATTCCATAGCCGGAGTCCTGCTGAACAGCACGAATCTCACAGATATCACAGGAAACACCTTCAACAATACCAATGCAACAGACCTCTATATCAATGGCACGAACAACACAGTATGGCTGAATAACTTCTATGGAGGAGGAGTCAATGAGACATCAAACAACAGCTACTGCGACAGCTCTCTCGGAAACTATTATTCGCCTTCAGTCAATTCCACAAATATCATGAGCAGCTCCTGCGGCCTGCTCAGCCAGGCATATGAAGACAAGGATTCAGATGGTTATTACACATTGTCAGACTGCAATGATAATAATGCCGGAATAAGACCTGGCGCAGCTGAATCATGCGATGGTGTTGATAATGACTGCGACGGCACTATTGATGAAGGATGTGTTACCTTAGATGATGAAGATGAAAGCGGCGGAGGCTCATCAAGGGGAGGTCCTGCCCTCACCATAAAAAGGTATGAGCTGACAGACAATATAACCATCTCCATGAAGACTGATGAGATAATCATACTGGAGATAGGCTCAGAACTGTACCGGATGAAACTGAACAAGGTATATTTTGACCGTGTGCAGATAACAGCCCCTCCTGACAGCAATATGCATGAGATATCTGTCAATGAGACAGAAGCTGTGGATCTTGACAATGACACAATAGATGACATAACTGTAAGGCTTGATGAGATACCAAATGGCAAAGCTACGCTGATGATTGCATTGTATGGAGCAGAGCAGCCTTCTGTGCAGGAGACTGAGGATGTCTTAGAAGAACAGCCTGCTGCTGAGGATCTTGATGACATAACTGGAGAAGATGTGCTTGAGCCAGAAACCCGGCCTCCAAGACCAGAAGAGCCCAGGGCATTATCCAAAAGGCCTCAGGACACAAGCATACTGCCATACCTCATTGCAGGCATACTTGCTGTTGTGCTGCTTGGAGGGGGTGCAGCAGGAGCATTATACTATATGGGCAGCAAGGCAGCAGAGCAGAACATCAGCAAATTACAGCCTTATATTGACCATGAGCACTCTCTTGGAATAGACCATGATGTCATAAAAAGGAAGCTGATAGAGCTTGGATGGGCAGAAGATACTGTTGAAAAGGCATTATCAAATGCAAAGAACATGTCCAAGATAGATGATGCAAAGAATTACATAAAGGAAAGCATCTCCTCAGGAAAAAGCAGGGATGAAGTCAGGAAAACCCTGCTTGATTCAGGTTGGTCAAAGAGGGACGCAGATATACTCATGAGGTCAAAATGAACAGGATCATAATGACAAGGGAGGGGAAGATATTCTATGCTGATTCTTCCAGGGATTTTCACACACAGTTCGGCTATGTGGCAAAGAAGGACATGAAAAAGAAGAGAGCAAAGACAAGCAAAGGCGAGGAAGTCATAATCCTTGAGCCGAAGTTCTGCGATATCTTCAGGAAGATCAAGAGGCATGCCCAGATAATAACACCAAAAGATATCGGACTGATAATCTCTACAACCGGAGCGAACAAAGATTCTGTTGTGGTTGATTTAGGTTCTGGCTCAGGAGCTCTTGCCTGCGCTCTTGCGAACATCTCAAAGAAAGTGGTCACTTATGATGTTGATGAAAGGAGCATAAAGGCAACAAAAGAGAACATAGAAATGTTCGGCCTGAAGAACATAAAAGTAAAGAACAAGAGCGCTTATGAAAAGATTGATGAGCGGAATGCTGACCTGATAACAATGGATCTTCCAGAGCCCTGGAGAGCATTGGACAATGCAAGACATGCACTTAAGCTTGGAGGCTTCCTGGTGAGCTACTCACCCCATATAACTCAGGCCCAGAGAACAGTCAATGAAGCATCAGGATTTGTTGTTCTGAAGACAGTTGAGCTCATTGAGCGTGAGTGGGTGGTTGATGGCAAGAAAGCAAGGCCTGATTTCCGAGGGCTCGGGCATACAGGTTTCCTCACATTCATGAGGCGCTTTGAATGATCATTACAATGATTATTAAAAAATAAAGACTATAGAGGTGAGATAATGGCAAAGAAAAAAGCTGCTGGATCAAAAGGGCCTCTGCCTGTAAGAGCAGGAACAGCTCTTGGGATTGTATGGGGAGCAGTATGCGCTCTGATGGCTGTCACAGCAAGCTTTGGATACGCAGAGAGCTGGGTAGCGCTTCTTGGAGATGTGTACATAGGCTATGGAACAGGTCTTGTTGGGGTTATAGCAGGAGCAGTATACGGCTTTCTGGACGGCTTCATAGCAGCATTTATTGTAGTGTGGATATACAATAAGCTCAACATAAGCAAGTGAACCAGAAAAAGGATTTAGCATGAAAAAGGAACTGAGAATCCTTGGAATAGATGATTGTCCTTTCAATAAATTCAGGGACAAGAAAGTGAAAGTAATAGGCGCATTCTTCAGGGGAGGTAATTTCATCGATGGAGTCATGTCAGCAGAGGCTGATGTTGACGGAACCAATTCAACAGCCAGGATAGCTGCGATGATAAACAGGAGCAGGTTCAGGCCTCAGATCCAGGCAGTTTTCATTGATGGAATCGCAGTAGGAGGGTTCAATATCATTGACATAGAATCATTGCACAAGAATACTAAACTGCCTGTGATTGTTGTGATAAGAAGGCTTCCTGACCTAAAGAAGATACATCTGACACTGAGGAAGCTGGGCATGGAGAAGAAGATAGCTCTGCTTGAGAAGGCAGGAGAACCTGTTAAGATGGGAAAGATATATGTGCAGTATAAAGGAATTAATGGGGAGAAAGTCCAGGAGCTTCTTAAGCTCACATGCACTCATTCATTTATTCCAGAGCCAATAAGAGTAGCGCATCTCATAGGCCAGGGAATAACCCTTGGAGAGAGCAGAGGGAGTGCCTGAATATATTTAACAGACTTCTTTATGGTTCAGCTGTAATAAAGTTTCCCTTCTGACTTCTGCTTCCTGTCCATCTGTGACTCAGGCTTGTTTATCCTTGGCCTGTTGCTCTCTGCATCGCGCCTCATTGTTATGTTAAGGCCTGACAGGAAGCTGTTCATCCCGTCTGACATTGGGAATGGTCCTTTGACCTCTCCATGCTTTGCAGGCTCCCCATCAAATACTATTATATCATCAGAGAGGTAGTCGATGAACAGGAGGTCATGGTCTACAACCAGGCATGATTTTAGGTTTACTTCCATTATATCCCTCATTATCTTGGATATCAGAAGGCGCTGCTCTACATCAAGGTATGCAGACGGCTCATCAAGAAGATACAGGTCAGCGTCCTGAGAGAGGCATCTTGCTATGGAAACCTTCTGGAGCTCTCCTCCTGAGAGCTCGCTGAGCTTCTTGTCAAAGAGATTATTGAGATTGAGAGGCCTTATGAGCTGGTTCTCGAACTTCACAACAGCATCCTGCAGGTAAGATGCCACAGGCTCTTCACTTTCAGACTCAAGGTACTGGGGCTTGTAGCTGACCTTGATTGTATCATCCATCTCTCCTGAATCCTTCTCCACAACTCCTGCAAGGATCCTGGCAAAGGTGGTCTTTCCTATGCCGTTCTCTCCAAGTATTCCGCAGACATCCCTCTTCTTCAGCTCTCCCTGCTCTGCAGAGAGATGAAAATCCCCCATTCTCTTGCTTATGCCTTTCCATGATATCAGCGCAGGCTTCTCAACATCCTTTCCAGCCTGTCGTGGAGAGAACTTTATCTGGCTGTCTCTGAATCTTATATTGTCTTCTTTCAGATAGCCCTCAAGGAACACATTTATGCCTGCTTTAGTGGGCTTAGGAAGGCTTACGATTCCGTATGCCCCTTTCTCTCCATACATTATATTGACCAGGTCAGCCATGAAGTCAAGGATTATAAGATCATGCTCGACAACGATCACTGCTGTGTCCTCGTCTGCGAGTTTCCTTATGAACTTGCTCACCTTTATCCTCTGCTTTATGTCAAGGAATGATGTCGGCTCATCAAAAATATACATATTGGCATCCTTCAGCACTGTCGCTGCTATCGCAACCCTCTGCAGCTCTCCTCCTGATATCTTTGAGATGTCAGTCTCAAGGAATTCTCTGAGATCAAGAAGATCAGCAATCTCCTCCATGCTTCCTTTCTCATCTACCTTGCTGAGCAGTTCCCTCACATTTCCATTGAAGCTCTTTGGTATGAGCTCTACCTGCTGGGGCTTATATGATATCCTTATCTTACCGTCCCTCACCTTTTCAAAGAAATTCTGGGCTTCTGTTCCCTTGAAGTATCTTATGAGTTCATCATAACCAGCTTCATCTTCCTTCTCCTTTCCCAGGTTAGGATTCATCACTCCTGCAAGAATCTTGATCGCTGTTGACTTTCCTATGCCGTTCACTCCAAGCACGCCAACAACCTTACCGAACATTGGAGTGGGAAGGCTGTAAAGATGGAAGCCGTTCTCTCCATATCTATGTATTGGGTCCTTTTCCAGGGCCTCTGGAAGATTGACTATATGGATTGCATCAAAAGGGCATTTCTTAGGGCAGATTCCGCATCCAGTGCAGAATTCTGTGTTTATGCTTGCTTTGGTGTCCTCGCCCTTGACAATGCAGTCCTGCCCGGTCCTGTTGACAGGGCATACCCTGATGCAGAGGTAGCCTCCGCAGGCCATGGGATGGCATTTCTCTTTCTCAATAACAGCTATTCTGGTCATAGATGCACCTATTCCAGGCTTATGAGAGGAAATATTTAAATATGCACCCTCTTAGAGCCACGATATGGCCAAGAAATGCGACATATGCAATACTAAGATAGAGAGCACATTCCTTAACAAGCTTTTAGGCACCCATGTCAAGGATAAGAAAGGCAAGAAGCATTTCATCTGCCCTGAATGCCAGAAGAAGTATGGCTCAAAAGAGGAAATGCTTAAAAATATCTGATTCTGACCGTTTCTTATACAAATATATTATGCTGGCCAAAGATCCTGCCCCTGTAGCATAACGGCTAATGCATCTGCCTCGTAATGCATGATTGTTGTTGACTAGACTGCGCATCTGGAGAGCAGAAGATTGCCGGTTCAAATCCGGCCAGGGGCTTGAAAAACTTTTTATAAAGCTATGTCAACCATAATCATATGGGGGCAAAAGAGGGATTACAGGGTATTGAGGAGAATATAAATAAGGCGCTTTCTAATTCAGAGACTCTCATTCTGGGCTGCAACTGCGAGGTGAGCTACTCAGGCAGGGCAGAGAGCCATCTTGATGCAGGAGACAGGATAATCATGATAAAAGCAGACAATACCCTGCTTGTGCACCAGCCCACAGGATCAAATCCCATAAACTACATGAAAGAGGCTTCCCATAAGATAAGAGCCGGCAAGAGGATCAAAGGCACTCTTGTTCTTGAGAGCTCTTCAAACAAGGAATCCATGAAGATACTTATCAATAAGCTGCACTTTGTGCATTCTGCTGCTCTTGAGGATGGTCAGAAGATACAGCTCAATGGCACAGAAAGGGACATGGCTGAAATGATAATGTGCAGTCCTGATGTGATTGAGGATGGTCTAAGGCCTGTAAAGCAGGAAGAGCAGACAAAGTACGGCTTTGTGGATGTTCTTGCACATGACAAGAAAGGAAATCTTGTTGTCATAGAATGCAAGAGATACAAGGGAAGCCTTGCTGATGTCACCCAGCTCAGAAGGTATGTTGAAAAAATCAAGAAATCAAAAGGCATCAGTAAGATTAGAGGAATCCTCGCGAGCAATGGAATAACTCCTAATGCAAGGAAGATGCTTGAGGACTGGGGGTTTGAGCATAAGCAGGTTGAGCCGCCGAAATACATGGAGAGATTCAACAGCAGGCAGAGGAACCTGTTTGATTACTGAGGCTTTTCCATATCTCTCTTATAAGTTCTTTTGAGCCTTTCCTGGGCTGAGACCAGCGCTTTCCTGAGCAGATCAATGCTCTTCTTTATCTCTCTCTTGCTTGCATTCTCTGCCTTTTTCTCAAAGCTCTCAATCCTGGACACTATCCTTTCTGGAGTCTTCTGAATATCACTGCCCTCCATGTAGTCAAGCTGTTTTACAGTCCTGTCAAGATCAGACCTGAAATCCTCTATCCTCTCAGGAGCAGGATATTTTGACCTCTTGAGGAACAGGGAAAGCTTTGACATCTTGTTCATCACAGAAGAGATATCCTTCTTAGCTTTTTCAAATGTATTCCTCTGCAGAAGGAAGAACTGCTTCTGGGGAACAAGAACTATCTTTGAAGCGTACTCTGCGAAGTTGTATACTGATACAAAGAATGACATCATCCTAAGGGTCCTCATCCTCCTGAGTATGTCCTGTACATCTCCTGCCTTCTTCTCATGTATCCTTGATATCATGGGTATGCATGACACTCTCAGTATGAATGACACAAGAAAGATGTATTTCAGTGCAGGCAGAAAGTCAAGAAGGACCATTCCTGAGTTCTCCTTGACAAATACTGCCAGGTATCCTCCAATGATAGGGCCTATTGCTGATATTAGCCCGGTTAAGGATGTGAAGCTTGACAGGTAATATGCATCATACCTTCTTGGAGCTGACTTGAAAAGTATCTGTCCCACAGCAATATCCACTGCTGCATAAGAGAATGCGCTTATTATGAATATCGGAAGTATTATGTAATAATTACCGCTGTTGACGAAAAGGAATGAGAGAGGTATGCAGCTTGTGACTGTTGCAGACACAGCAAGCACAGGCCGTGCGCCATATCTGTCAGCCAGCGCCCCCCAGAGATTCAGGCCGATTAGGCGCGATATATAATCTGCCAGCACGAACAGCGAGATGAGTATGAAGCTTAGGCCAAGGTCATCGATCATGTAGACAAGGAAGAATGGTGATGCTATGTTTATGGCAAAACCCCATGCCAGGCCGAAGTAAAGCAGAGGCCTGAACTCAGGATCTTTGAAAGGCACAGACCATCTCCTCAGCATCTTATCCAGTTTTATGGCATTTATCTTCTGCTGCTTCTCAGGTATCCTTATGAGGAACGCAATTCCGGCAATTCCCAGTATAAGGGCTGCTGTGAATATGTAAGCAAAACCCCTAAGGCCAGTATAATAATCTATCACAAATGATCCTGTAAGATAAACAATAGCTCCACCTGCTGTGGCATAAAGATTCCTTTTTCCCCAGAATCTTGCAAGCTTTCTCATAGGAACCAGGTCCTTCATCCAGCTGAGCAAGGAGAGGTTTCCTATGGCTGAAAGGAAGCTGGAAAGCAGCAGTACTGCCATCACAGCCAGGATTGGATGTGAGGTTTCATAAATGCCCAAGCCTATCAGTATTATGGGTATCCAGAGAAGCCTTCCGAGAACAAGGCTGTATATTGCTGTCTTTTTCTTGGTTCCTGTGAATTCAAGTATGAAAGCTGATATTATCTGTATAAGATTAGCAAAAAGCGGAATTGCCATGATGATTCCGATCTCAAGATTGTCTGCGCCTAATGCAAGAGCAAACCCTATAAGAAAAAGGCCGTTAAGAAGGGTGAAATTTGCAAAAGAGAACCCTCCTTCAAGATAGAGCTTATTCTTCAGCCATTCATATTGCTTCTTGAGAGACATGCTTCACCTAAACAAGGCAAAGTTATTTAAATTTAATGATTGCAGGCAATCATATGGAGAAGAGAACAAAGACATGGTTTGAGCGCGCCATATTCCTCTCATGGTACTGTTCAAAAGGGGACTGCACATTCTGCTATATGTCAATACAGAAGCCGTTCATTAAAGACCCAAAGAAAGCAGTGAGGAGAAAAGAGAGCATTCTTGCAGAAGCAATAATATCAAAGGTATGCGGATGGAGGATAGAGTTCCTGAGCGGAGGATACGAATCATATTCAATACCTGAGATTGCTGAGATTACAGGACAGTTGCATAAGATCACCGGCCTGAAGCAGTGGCTGAATATTGGAACGCTCTCAAAACATGAAATTGAACAATTCTTGCCTGATATTGAAGGGGTCTGCGGTGCTGTTGAATGCATAAACCTTGATGTCCGGAAGAAAGTATGTCCCTCAAAGCCTTTGGAGCCTATTGAGGATATGCTGGAAACAGCAGAAAAGTTTGGCCTGAAAAAAGCAATCACAATCATTATGGGGCTGGGAGAATCAGAAGATGACATACCTCTTCTTGTTGATTTCATAAAAAAGCATAATCTTGACAGGATAACCTTTTATGCACTGAATCCTCACAAGGGAACACCATTCAAGAAAGGCCCTGCAACAGATTATTACACCAAATGGATACGAGGCATAAGAAAAGAATTTCCAGACCTGCAGATCATCGCAGGCTCATGGGTTGACAGGCTTTCGGAGATACATGAGCTGCTTGAGGCAGGAGCTGACGCAATAACCAAATTCCCTTCAATAAAGCTTTTTGGCTCAAGATTCGCAAAGCAGATTGAGGAAGAGGCCAGAAAAGCAGGCAGGAAGTTTGAGGGAACGATGACAGAACTGCCTGACATTGACTGGGACAAGGAAGTTGACAAACTAGATCTTGATATAGGCTTGAAAGGAAAGATTAAAGTCAAGCTGAAGCAGTATACCAAGAAGATGTCTGATTCTGGCACTAGATGATTATGGATGATTCATACCTAAGCGTCTGTCACTCGCTTCGCTCGTTCCTTGCCCTTAAGATACTCGTTTCACTCGTATCTTAAGGCATCCACAGGCGCGAGCCCGCTTGCCTGCCTTGCAGGAAGTATGCCTGCACCAGCTCCCACAAGGAATCCGAACATTATGCATCCTAGAGTGAGATACCATGGGAAAATAGGTGCCAGCAGGGCATAGCCTGCACTCGCTGCTATCTGCCCCCCTGCCGATGATATCAGGTATCCCAGACCCACTCCAAGTATGCCTCCGAACATCCCAAGGAATCCTGACTCAAATACGAAAATGAAAAGTATGTCATTGTTCTTGGCTCCGACTGCCTTCATGACACCTATCTCCTTTGTCCTCTCTATGACTGCAGTGTACATCGTGTTCATTATGTTGACTGTCGCGACAAATATGGATATCAATGCTATCAGAAGCAGGCTTCCGTTTATTATTGTGAGTATGCTTCCGAAGGTCTCAAGAGCATCCTCAAATGTCAGCACAAAGAAATCCTCTTTTCCCTCTTCCTGGCCCTTGAACTTCCTAAGGTCATCCTCTAGGTTGTCTGCAAAAGAATCCATGTTGATGCCTTTCTCAGCGCTGCCCATGACAAATGCATATCTTCCCTCTGACTTAGGATAGAGAGACTCGAATGCCTCAGGTATGAGATACATCTGGGAGTCATCCTGAGGGTTTCCTACCTCTTCATAGAATCCCACAATCTCAAACTCAAGGCTGTTTATGGTTACCTTGTCCCCTACCTTGAGGCTTTCCTTGAATATCTTGTTCTCCAGCAGGTAATTGTATCCCAGGAAAACTTTTCTCAGATCCCCCTCCTTGAGATGCCTTCCTCTTTCAACATCCAGGGCAAAGACCTCGTCTATGAACTCTTTTTTTTCAGGATCCAGCCCTATCACAAGAGAATATTTCTTCTGATCCTTGTACTCAATCTCTCCGGCTTTAGCATACATCCCGGCCACTTCCCTGACCTCATTCTCTTTGCTCACAAAGTCTATATCATCCTCTGTTAGGTAGAAGGTCTCATCTCCAATAAGGCCTGTGCCTTTTGTCTGTATATAGAACTTGTCAGTGCCTGCCTCCTCTGCCAGAGAGTCCACATAATTGGTGAGACCAAGACCAAAGCTAGCGATTGCAAATATGGCTGCTATGCCTATCAGTATAGATAATATGCTTAGGAAGCTTCTCAGCCTCCTGTCCTTTAGGTTCTCTATTGAAAGTATTATCTCATCCTTGTTCATCTTGACCTTTGTTCTGGTTTATCTTATCAACTGTCATTTTGCGCTCCTTATAGACTCAACAGGCTGAAGTTTTGAAGCCTGATATGCAGGCATCACGCCGAAGAATGTCCCGAGCACAAAAGCAAACACAAGCGACCCTAATATGAGCCATAATCCCACATGAGCCTGTATGAGCTCTGATCCGAGAGCTATCTTTCCTATGAAAGCAAGCCCGTATGCAAATGAGACTCCCAGTGTTATCCCTATTATCCCACCTACAGTTCCCAGGAATCCTGATTCAATGAGGAATATTGTGAATATTGTGGAATTCCTTGCTCCTATGGACTTCATTATTCCTATCTCTTTTGTCCTTTCCACTACAGCAGTGTACATTGTGTTCATTATGCCTATACCTCCTACAAGAAGGGATATGGTGGCTATTATGTATACAAAGAGCTGTACTGCAAAGAGTGTTGAATTTAGGGATTCAAGCGTCTGCTGAGGGCTTTCCACAATGAAGTCCTCTTCACCTTCATCTACATCCCTCTCTTTCCTGAGCAGCTTCTCCACATCCTTCTTTATAGCAGGGATATCATTGATATTCTTTGCTTTTATGGCGATTATATCTGTTGTTCCATCATCATCTCTCAGGCTATTAAGAAGTTCAGGCTCATTGACAAGAACAGCATTGTCAAACAGAAAACTGCCTTTTGATTCCATTACTCCCACTACATCATATCCTATGTCATTCAGGAGTATAGAATCACCCACTCTAACTGACCTGTCAAACTGGTTGTCTGCTTCTGCAAAAGAGTTTCCCAGCACAATCTTTCTTGTATCTCCATCCTTGAGAAGCCGGCCTTCCTCAGATTTGACATTCATCATCCTTTCCAGGACCTTCCTGTTATCCCCTTCTGGAACAGATATCGCAGAAGTCACTATCTGTACATCATTGTACTCCATCTTGACAGTGGCAATGTACCTATTGAAGGCAACCTCGACTCCACCCACCTTTCTTATCTCATCAACTATCTCATCGCTTAAAGGGTTCACAGCACCCTGGCCAGGAGGCCCATAAGTCACACCTGATGCCTGCACACTGAGAACATCAGGCCCGAGAAATCCGAACTGCGCATTTATCGCAGTCCTTAGGCCTTCACCAAGACCTATGAGAGACACAACTGCAGCTATGCCTATGAATATTCCGATCATGGTAAGCCATGACCTGAGGCCTCTCTTCCTGAGGTTCTCAAATGCCAGTTTGAGGAAATCAGTTATCATTCTACTGCCCTGTAAAGTAAGATGGAACAGACAAGGAAAATGCCATCATCCTGATGGCTTATTTCCCTTTGCTCTTGCCTGCATCCTTGCTCTTATCAGCATTCTTCTTTTTTTCCCATCTCCTGTAGATGAACCACCCTGCTACCATAAGTACAAGAAGAACTATCACTATTCCGAGCTTGCTTGTGCCCTGCTCCCCTCTCTTGTCAGGACCATATGCGGTTATCTCAAGCACTAAATCCCTTGCGTAGTCCTTGTTGTTGGCATCCTTGTAGTCTATCCTGACAGGAAGCTTGAGCTTGTTATCCTCAAGATCCTTTACATATATGCTGAACTCAGCTGTCTCATAGTCATCTGAGTCAACATCACCGACATACACATTAGCTGGAGAGACTACATCATAGTCATCTGATTCCCTAAGGGTCATGTCCATGAATTTCACATTGGTGACTCCCTTGTTCACTATCTTTATTGAGACATCAGCAGCTGCACCCTCAGAATAAATATTGTTCTGCTCTACAACAAGGTATATATCGGGGTCGTCGCTTATGCTGAGTCCTATTATATCATACTTTGTGTAGTTCTTTCCCAGCTCATCCATGTACTTTATTATGACCGGAACCTTGTATATTCCTGATTCTGCTTCAGGGAATGCTATAAGGTCATACTCAAGCGTTGCCTCCTCTCCTGGCTTAAGATGAGTTATCCTCTTCTCTGTTGAGGAGCTTACAGGAGCAAGCGGTATGGCATTGTAGTATGTGTCCAGGGACGTTGCAGTGGATGATGCCACGCTTGACATCGTGAGGTCAAGATAGAATCCTATATCTCTTATAACTGAGGTTGCGCTGTTCCTGATCTTCAGGCTCACCTTTGCCTCCTGGCCAGGCACTATGCTGTCCGGCTCTGTGTCCACAGAGTCTATATTAAGGACAGCCTCTCTTGTCTGGACTGTTATCTTCTCTATTGCCTCTTCCCATTTCATGTCGCTCTGCACATACCTGTACCTGTATCTGAAGTATCTCTCCCCTTCTACAGCATCCTCATCAACTCTTACCCTGTACTTGACCAGGACGCTTGAGTGAGGCCCTATCTCTCCGAAGTGCCTTGTTGCAGTATCTGATGCATCAAGCGAGAATGGATATTCAGGGACAAACTCTATTGTGAGGTCATCTATTGTTCCTGACTCCTCGTTCTGGAACTTGATCCACACATCCATGTACTCTCCTGGATTCACAGGGAATGGCTCATACCTCAGCATCACTGGCTGAAGATTTGGGACTCCATTGTCCTCATTCATTGCCAGTGTTGTGCTGCTCTGGTAAGCAGCTGCTATCTGGATCATTGATATGATCATGACAACAGTAAAAATTATTGCAAAAGCATTTCTTTTTCTCATCTTCTTCTACCTCCCTTGTCTTTATTGCATGCAGCATCATGATTCTTTCCTTTCTTGCTCTGCACTATCTCTCCATCCCTCAATATCTCTATCCTCTCAGCGAATTCTGCCACTTCCTCATCATGAGTCACCATCACTATTGTCTTGCTTTCCTTATTATTGAGCTTGCATAGGAACTCCATCACATTAGTCCCTGTGTTGGTGTCAAGGTTTCCTGTGGGCTCGTCTGCAAGTATGACCTCAGGATCATTTGCCAGTGATCTTGCTATGGCTACCCTCTGCTGCTGCCCTCCTGACAGCTCTGTTGGCTTGTGGTTTATCCTGTCCCCAAGATTGACCATCTCCAGAAGCACCTTTGCCCTCTCAACCCTTTCTTCCCTGGGCTTGTCCTGGAATACCATGGGCAGCATGACATTCTCAAGCGCTGTCAATGTAGTGATGAGATTGAACTGCTGGAATATGAATCCTATCTTCTGACCCCTTATCTGTGCAAGTTCTGATTCTGTCATCTGCGCTATATTCTTTGAGTCAAGGTATATGTCCCCTTTTGTGGGTATGTCAAGGCATCCTACCATGTTCATTGCTGTTGATTTTCCTGACCCTGACGGCCCCATTATAGCGACGAACTCACCTTCATGTATGTTGATGTTGATCCCTTTCAGCGCAGGCACCTCAACATCTCCCATCTGGTATATCTTCCAGACATCTCTCAGCTCTATTATGTGCTTATGTTTTTCTTTGCTTTTGCTTTTATGCTTACTTACAGGCAGATCTGTTTTTGGGTGTTTGTTTCTGCCCTTCACAGACATCTTATCATTGCTTTTCTTTTTTGCCATCACTGAGACCTCATCTTTTTTATGAATTCCCTGAGATCTTTCTCTATTATCTCTGCGTTCCTTAGGTGATCCTTCATTATCTCCAGCTTCTTCCTTGCCTCTTCATCATTCTTGGATATGCTCTGGCTGTATTCTTCTATAAGACCGGGCATGTTCTCTTTGATAGGCCGTATCTTGACATCTATTATCTTTTCCAGGGAATTGGACAGTATCTTTTTCATGTCCTTCTCCATGGAATAATAGGACTTCTTTGTGCCTGGCTTTGATACCCTCTTTATCAGGCCATGGTTGACAAGCGTTTTTGTCTTGTTGCTTATTGTTGCAGCGCTGTAGCCTGTCTTGTCCATGATCTCCTCAAGTGATATGTCCTCAGGGCTGAGGTATATCACTGAAAGTATCTTGGCCATTGTGCTGTCATTGCCGAAGTCAGCATTCACTCTTACAAAAAGGTCAAGAATGTCTTTCTCTATCTCTTCTGTTTTGGCAGCCATTTTTTTCCCAGATATTCAGTTACTCTTTACTAAATTTAATATTTACTAAATAAACGAAATTAATCATATTATTTGTATATGCAGTAAAATAGGTTATTTATAAATATTGTGCTATCCAAGCTGTATCTCAACAGAATGTGCAATTCAAATTCCATAACATTTAAAAATCACCTTTAAAACAATTCTGGACATGAAAAAGCATAAGAAGAGCAGGAAGAGGTCAGAAAAGCAGTTCTCAGGGCCTGAGAAGCCCAAGGGACTCACTAAGACTGCCTGGATGGGTATATTCATCGCAGCCATAATGATTCTTAGTGTTGTGGGATTCATGTGGAATGGCAATACTGCCCCTGATCTTGATTATAATGGCCACTCTTTCACACTGACCCAGGACAGGATGTTTATGATGGAGCATGAAGGACAGAATATTGTTTTCTACAATCATCCTTCAGAGGTAGAACACATAAGCATTGGAGGCGCAGGAGATGTTCTAAGTGACACGAGAATGATGTATTCCACACTTGATCCTCAGGATGAATATTCTGAAGTGATCGGAGCAACACAGTATGACATAAAGAAAGTCCTTGATTCAGAAGGCACACTTTTTGCTTATGCTTTCACAGAAGAGAATGAGTACAACAAGACAATAATAACCTGCAGCAATGCCACTGCCAGCGTTCCTGTGCTGTACTTCAGGAAATCAAATCTGACTAATGTATCATTTGATGATGGATGCATAATCGCAGAAGCAGAATCTGAGTATGGAATGATCATGCTTAGGGACAG
This sequence comes from Candidatus Woesearchaeota archaeon, assembly GCA_014729495.1. Lineage (GTDB taxonomy): Archaea > Nanobdellota > Nanobdellia > Woesearchaeales > UBA12501 > WJJV01. Next base: position 1,712 of record WJJV01000124.1, on the reverse strand, counting down.
GCTATTGTATGCAATTACAGGAGTGATAGAATGACCAAGAAAAAGAGAACCAAAAGCCAGGGAAAAAAAGGATCAAAGGGATCAGAGAGCAAAAAACAGATAAAAGACCAGACAAAGGATAAGAATGGCCAGGATGAGGATTTATCATCTGACAAGAAGCTAATCTTTGCGATACTTGCAATATTTGCAGTATTCCTTGTATTTGCGCTGGTATTATGGCAGATGGGAAAAGAGCCTGAGATTAAGACAGTCCAGCAGCTCCATGAGGAGAACCTTGAAGGAGACCTTGATCCTGACGAGGGCTACATCTACAAAGGATATTCTTTTGTCAATGTAAAGGGAATGTGGTTCACTCAGGTTCAGCGTTACGGCACAAATGACCTCTATAATGTCCAGTTCCACTTCGGACCCAGAGATATAGAGGATATCCCTGTTGAAGGAAATATAAATGAGTTCAAGGAGATCAATGCAACATATGTGGCATTTGATCCTACTGCTGATGATGAGACATACACAACACTTGCTGCAGGAGAACTGAGCATAAATATCGCTACAGTATTCAATATGATGCCTGTTGCAGCATGCGTGAAGAATGTTTCAGAGACATGCCATACAAGGCCCATAATCAACTGCAGCACAAGCGAAAGGCCAGTCATATATCTTGAGAACTCAGATACTCCTGCAGTTGTCAGGGATAATGCATGCATAAGGGTCCAGGGAGATGGTGAAGGCCTCGTGAAGGCAGTGGACAGGCTTCTGCTCAGCTGGTTCGGGATAATGGTCTAGGCAGAGGTCTATCCTTTTGAAGATCAGGAACATGAAAAATAAGAGAAGTATTGTGAGCAATAAGATATTCAGGTTCTTTTTAGGCTTGATAATAGCTTTTGTGCTTCTTTTTCTTCTTTTCAGCCAGATATCATTTTCAGAACTGCGAAAGGCAATAGATTCTTTGTCCATCTCAATAGTGCTTTTAGGAGCTTTGATATACTTTATTGCTTATTTATTCAGGGCTGCAAGATTCAGGTTAATACTGCAGAATAAGATAGACTTCTCCAGCAGCATGGCAATATCAATGATACACAATCTTGTAGTGCAGGTGCTTCCGGCAAGGACTGGAGAGCTTTCATTTCTATATCTGGCAAAGAAGAGAGGAATACGCGGAGCAGAAGCCGCAGCAACTATAATCATAGCAAGATTCTTTGATTTATTGGTGATATCATTCATATTTCTTGTTTCTGCTTTATTTCTTGAGAACACTCCTCAGATAATAAAGTCAATAGTTGTTCTGGTTTCATCTCTGATAATAATCATTCTTCTAATAATGATGACTCTGGCTTTCTTTGGATCAGCATACAAAAAGATTATGAACAGATTATTAAGAAGATTCATCAGATATAGGATTATAAAGTACTTTGCAGAGAAGATGGAAGAGGTTATAAGCAGCTTCCATGTTCTCAAGTCAAGAAGGATGATTATCTATGCATTCATAAGCTCAGTAATAATATGGTCCCTCATATATTTGATGAATTATCTCATCTTTTATGATATAGCTGGGAAAGTGCCTATAGCATTCTTTTCTGCAGGTGTGTCTCTTACTGTTATCGCCAATGTGATTCCTATTCAAGGCCTTGGAAATTTCGGTACTCATGAAGCATTCTGGACAATAGCTTTTGTTGCTCTTGGTTTAGAACTTGAGATTGCCATCCTTACAG
>WJJV01000017.1 GCA_014729495.1 Candidatus Woesearchaeota archaeon | reverse complement strand
CTTTGTGGATAAGACATCAAGCGCAGTAAACCTTACAATCAATGGCACAGATGATAATATCACAATAAATGCATCAGATTCGCTGAACATAACAGGAATCAGGCTGTCTGGAGAGGGAGACCTGACATTGTATGAGAATGGATCAAGGATAGATGAGGGAAGCTCTCCTCTTGAGACCCTCAGGCAGTATAATGCTCTGGGTCATTTCAATATGACAATTGTCCACAATGCCACACAGAACTATACCGAGAGCTCAAAGACTTACTGGGTCAATGTCACAGATCTCATACCACCCACACCTGCAAACCCAACAGAATATCCTGCAGACCCTGCAAACTACACTGAAAGTCAGTTCTATCAGTTCAACACAACCTGGCAGAACCATGTAGCTATTGACACTGTCATTATAGAGCACAACTTCACAGGAATACTGCAGAACTATAGCATGACAGGAAACAACAGCAATGTCTATTACTATAATTATTCAAACATGCCAGCAGGCATATTCGCATGGAGGACAATAGCAAATGACACAAGCGGAAACTACAACTCAACATCCAGAATGAGCTATATCGTGAACAAGAACCAGACCTCCACAAGCCTGTACCTCAATGGAACCCAGTCAAACAGGACAGTTGTGTATCCAGACAGGTTCAATGCAACAGCAGTCACAGATATACTCAATGTGACCCTATACCTGAATGGAACACCAGTGAATGCGTCTTCAACAGCAATCGCATACTACAACGAATCTCTTGCAGCAGGACATTACAACTTAACTGCTGTGAATCCTGGAAATGAAAACTATACATCAAGCAATGCTACCTGGTGGCTCACTGTGGCAAGGGCAGCCTCAGCAGTAAACCTGCTGCTCAATGGAACAGACGCTAATTTCAATTCAGAGATAGACCAGGTGCTGAACATAACCGGACTGAGGGTTGCAGGAGAAGGAAATATATCGCTTTATGAGAACGGCACACTGATCAATTCAGATCCAGGTCCTCTTGAGAATATCTCACTTTACAATATCACTGCGAGCTATAATTATACGCTTGTCTATTATGCAACACAGAACTATTCATACAGCTCTGAGACCCATACTCTGATAATAGGTCCTGATACATTTCCTCCAGGAATCATAGATGTGGCTACAGATCCTGAATCCAGAATCTATAATAATGGAAGTTTGCAGGATGTGGAAGTGAATTTCACAACAGATGAATACCCAGTGAACATAACCTTCTACTTGTATAATCTAAGCGGAATCATAGTTAATGTCTCAGGACCGCATCTTGTGGATTCTGCCTCTGACATACCTCTGAACTATCCAATCCCTGATTACCTGGACGACAGCAACTATACACTGAACATGACATCAACTGACGATTCCTTCAATTCAAACTCAACAGTTATAGCAAACATCACTGTGGACAGCATTGCTCCTGGAATAAATGACACTGTCACAGAGCCTGCATCAAGATTCTACAATAATGGCGGGGCAGAGGATGTAGAGGTGTATTTGAACAGTACAGAATATCCAATCAACATAACATTCAAGTTGTACAATGAGAGCGGAATCCTGGTGAATATTTCCGGGCCGTTCCAGATAAACTCTCCTGAAGAGATTCCATACAATTATACAATCCCTGGAGATATTGCTGACGGCAATTACACATTTAACATGTCTGCAGAGGACAGGGCAGGTAATAAGAACAGGACAAACCTTGGCAATTTCACTGTGGACAGCATTGCTCCTGGAATAAATGACACCCTTACAGTGCCTGGAACACCATTTTACAACAACGGCACATCAGAGGATATGAGGGTATATTTCAATTCAACTGAATATCCAATCAATATAACTTTGTATCTGATAAACTCATCAGGAGATATAGCTAATGCTTCAGGACTTCTGCTGATCAATAACTTAACTGACATCCCTGTAAACTTCACAATACCCTATGATATTGCTGACGGCAATTATTCACTGAACCTTACAGCAGAGGATAGGGCTGGAAATATTAACAGTACAATAATGGGCACAATAATCATAGATACAATAGACCCTGCAATAGATGATACAACAACCCTGCCTGGCCTGCCATTGTACAACAACGGCACATCAGAGTTCATACAGATAGACTTCAACTCTTCTGAGTATCCAGTTGATATCACATTTTATCTCTACAATGAGACAGGCAGCCTGATCAATTCCTCAGGTCCTGTGCAGCTGAATAATGCAGGTCAGCTTCCGCTTAATTACACCCTTCCAGCAGATATCACTGATAGCAACTACACACTGAACATGACTGCTTTGGATCCTGCACAAAACAGGAATGATACATCTCTTGGGTCAATCATCGTTGATTCAGAAATCCCTGCAATAAATGACACTGCAACAGCAAGGTCTCTGCCGTTTGCAAACAATGGGTCCTCAGAGGATATAGAGATATACTTCAACTCATCAGAATATCCTATCAATGTGACTGTCTACCTGTACAATTCAAGCGGAGTGCTTTTAGATACATCCTCAACAATAAAGCTGACAGCACAGTCTGGCTTACCATTCAATTATACTATTCCATCACTCACTGCTGAGGGAAATTATACAATTAACATTACTGCAGTGGATCCTTCCAGCAATGTCAACAGGACAAAGCTTGGGTATTTCACAGTTGACCTGTCAGTGCCTAAGTTCATCAGTATAACATCGTCACCAGCCACAGAAAATGACATAGATCCTGGAATTTCAATATATCTCTACGGCAATGTCACAGACAATGTCACAAGCGTGCACACTGTTATCATCCAGGGAAAGCTCTATTCCCAAACAACCTGGACAAATGCTACAGCAACATATAACAGCTCAATTGGGTTGTATGAGGCATTTGTGACTCCTGTTGTGGCAGGAAACTATAGTCTGAGACTGGTCGCTAATGATTCTGCAGGCAATTCTGCATTCAGCAATATAGTCAATAAATCAGTGTTCTTTGAGAACAACTGGACAAGAACCCCTTCCTCTTTTACCCCTGTGGCATCCAATGTTAATGTTCAGGAGACTCTGGGAGTGCTTCTGATCAATAATACCGGAGATTTCTCAATAGATTACAGCATAATCTCTGATTCAAACAAAACAGTCCTTAATGACTCTTCCAATTTTACTCTTGCAGCTAAGGAGATAAGGGGAATAACCGTCAATGATACAGCAGAAGTTGGAGGAATCAAGACAATCACCCTTAATATTTCAGCTCCTGGAGCTGATCCTCAGTATCAGATAACCACAGGAACCATCATAGTTGCGCCAGGACAGCCGGTGCTTGTAGCATCTTTTACAACACCAACTGCTGATACTATATCTGTGACTCAGGGACAGACGAACATAGACTTCACAGCCAAGCTTGAGAACCTTGGAGAGGGAAATGCATCAAATGTGTCATTCTTTGTATCAGTACCCCAGAACTGGACAATAACATTTGGATCCACTAATTCAACCTTCTCTGAACTGAACTCAGGAGAAAGCGAGACAATAAGCATCACAGTGACAGTACCTGCAAATGTCAGCCCAGGAAGCTATGAGGTAATCACAAATTCAACAGGATCAAACAGCTCTGTTTCCCTGTCATCCCTTGGTCTGCTGTTTGGAGATGCTGTGTCTGTCGGTGTGCAGGCTCCTCCTGAAGAACTTGGTGAAGCATCTTCTGATGATGAGGAAGAGGAAGAGCTGCCTTCTGTGGTTACTGTGGAAGAAGGAGGCACAGCAAGGTCAGGGGGCGCTGTTTACAGGTCTGCTGGAGGAGAGGTAATATATACAAAAGAGGTTCTCAATATAGTAAGAGGCAATATAGAGGATCTTAAGATATCAATCACAAACCTCTATGAGAACTCGTATCTTGAGAATGTCGAGATGGATGTGATGGGTTTCCTTTCCCAATACATCTCTCTGAGCCCCGAAGTTCAATACCAGGACAGAGTGTTTGTTGAGACAGTCCAGATTGCGCTAAATGAGATCCATTTCCCTGTTGCCTTCACTCTAGGCGAACAGCAGCATACTATACAGTCAACAGATGTCAGGACTAACTCAGCTGATTTCACTATAAGCTCAGATCCTGTGAATTTCACAATAATCAAAGGAGAGACAAAGCGTCTTGATATTGACAATGATAGCATAAATGATATTGCTGTAACCCTTAAGAATGTATCCTCCATAATAAACAAGACATCGCTCTCAGTCCACAGGCTTGGATCTCCTGATCCAGATAAGATATACTTCAATGAGCAGAGGAACCACTCTATAGATGTGGCTGTGCCTGCATACCTCTACAAGGACGAGTTCAATATAACTGTCAGGATAACAGCAGATATAGTTGCACTTAATCCTGAGCTGGCAGGTTTCACCACAAGGAGACTGGTTGAGTACAGGACACTCATTTTCAGGATACAGGAAGTTAGCAGAGATGAAGCTGAGTCTGCTCTTGAGGAGGCAAGAGAAGATTTAAGAGACATGATAGAAGCAGGCTTCCCTACCATAAAAGCAGAAGGCCTGCTCCAGAATGCTGAACTGCTGTTCTGGCAGACTGAGTATGAGGGCGTGGTTGATCTCACAGATGAGATATCCTCCATAAGATCAGATGCATTTGCCTCAGACAAGATAATAAAAGAGATACATAAAGGCATAAAAGATGCTAGAGAAAGATGGCTTGAAGTTCCTGAAACAGAGAAGGCACTGATGCTCGCGGTAAAATCATTTGAGAGAGAGGACTTTGATACCTCCCTCAAGAGAGCAAGGGATGCACAGCTTGTCTTCATACTCGAGACAAGAGGAAAGATAAACATACTATGGTTCCTTAGAACCTACTGGTGGGCTCTTCTTATCGGAACCCTCTCAGTGCTTGCGGTTTCAATACTACTTTACAGCAGACTTGCCATACTTGTGACAAACCTTAGGATAAAAAACCTTGCAAGAGAGGAGAAAGGAATAAGCTCTCTTAAAGAAGAGGCTCAGAGAAAGTACTTCAAGGAGGAATCAATATCATCTTCACAGTACAACAAGATGATATCCAAGTATGAGAGAAGACTTATCAAGATAAGAAGGACAAGGACAAGGTTAAGGAATAAGAGAGTCGGCCTGCTGAGAACAGAACATGAGATGAATAATCTTAGGAGAGAGAAGCAGGAGACATTGGATCTGATGAAGAAGACGCAGAGAGATTATCTTGAGAAAGGAAGCTTGACCAGAGGAAAATTCATGGACATATACAAGTCAGACAAACAGAGAATGATAGAGCTTGAGGAAGAAAAGGCACTGCTTGAAGAGAAGCTTGCAAAGGAGAAAGCAAAGAAAGACTCTGGTTTGTTGAAAATAGCAGAAAGAATCTACCTAAGAATAAAGAGACTAATAAGAAAAGATGGTAAATAGACCCTTATTTTTGGAGACAGCAAGCATAAATTATTTAAAAGAAAGTGAACAGTTAGGCCTTATGCCCGCGCCTGTTTAAAGAATATATGCAAAAAGGAGGAGATTATATGATGGGCTCTTATTTAAAAAAGAGATATGGACTGCCGGTTCTTTTGGTAGTCCTGGCTTTGTTTGCATGCTCAGTAACAGCACAGTTTTCTATTGAAGGAAGTCCTATCAAAAGCAATTTCACATACACATCCCCTGAAAATGTCACAAGAGAGGACGCTCTGGATGCTCTTATTGAGGCAGAGGGCAGTATCGAGGAGATGAAGGAATACAATCTTTCACATTCATATGCAGATGATGTTCTGCTGATAGCTCAAAGATCCTACATCGGTGAGAAGTTCTCCTATATTGAGGATGACCTGGCAGAAGAGAAGGACAGGAGGAAGAGCGCTTACTTGATCAAACTGCAGAATATTTCAAGAGCAACACCTGACTATGAGGTCAGGGAAATAAACCATTCAAAAGTGCTGCTCCTGACACAACTTATAGAATACAGGACTGAGCAGGCATTCAGGATTCTTGATTATCTTCCTGTTGTAGAGGAAAAAGAGGAGCTTTACAGGCAAAAAGGAGCAAACACAACACAAGGTCTTGAAGTGCTGATAAAGGCAAGGACAGCATTCAGGGAGGAAAGATATGATGAGGCAGAGGCCCTGCTTGAAAAAGCCAATAATATTCTTGATGATGCTTTTTTTGAGCACAGGAGAGCAACAGCAATAACAAACCTGACCAAGAATTTCATTCTGAAGTACTGGTGGCAGATCATAGTGATTCTTGTCATAATTGCGATTATCACACCTCCTGCAGTCAGGAGAACAAGAGCAGTGCTTGCAGCGAACAAGATTAAGAGACTTAAAATAGAGCTGGATTCTCTTAAGGATTCGCTGAAGAAAGCGCAGGAAGAGAGATTTGTCAAGTTCACGCTGACAGATAAGTCCTATCACGCAAGGTCTGAAAAGTACATGGATAGGATGACCGAGATAAAGCATACAATTCCTGTGCTTGAAGCTATACTTCAGGAGCAGAATAAGCCAAGAAAAGGAATCAGAAAGAGAGTTTCTGGTTCGCTGCAGAAGATAAATAAGGGTTTAAGATCATTTAAAGAGCATTCTGTCAATATCTTCAAGGGCATTTTTCTCGGTAAAGTCAGACAGTACAGAAGCGGTAAAAAGAAAGGTTCCCGAAAAAAGAGCTAGGCTTGTTGAGAATACTCAGGGAAGACCGAATAAGAAGAAGGAATATACTCTGAACCTATCTGATGGGATAAGAATGCGGTGCAAATCTTCATCAGAACCAGAGAGAAACAGAAAGCGAAATAAAACCTGAGAGGCGAATTATGATATTCAGAAGATTAGGCTTAATAAACATCAGGGACATCATATGGATAATGGCTCTGGCTCTTCTATGGACAGTTGCCTCGTCAATCACCAATAGACTTTTTGGATTTCAGTCTGCCTACATATTCTCTATACTTACCCTCTCATTCTTTCTGACTTTTGCAGTAAACATCTCACCAAAACAGGGCACAGGCCTGCTATTTTTGATTTTGGGCGGACTCTTCACTTATACTCTCAATGACATAGGATCTGCCGGCATAAACAGGTTGATTCTGCTGCTTGCGACTGGAGTGGTCTTTGAGATAATCTTCTTTTTATTAAGCATAGAATACAAGAAAAACATCCGCATGAATACAATCATTGCCGCAACAATATCAGCTGGACTCATCCCTGTAATAATGGGTCTGCTGTATTCTCTTGAGATAGTCTCCCGCATGATTGTTCCTGTAATAAATCTTATGCTGCTTTCATTAGTGACAGCATTTGCAGGATCTTTGATATCTTTCCTTTTCTGGTACAGGATTAAGGCAACAAAACTCTACATACGGATGGTGTATATGAATGAATGAGCCCATGATATACCTCGGATACATTGCAGTAATACTCTTCTTAGGCATACTCACAACCATCCTCTCAAAGAAGATAAGGCTGCCTAATGTGCTTCTGCTTGTTGTTCTCGGCATTGTGATGGGACAGATAGAGTATGGGGGAGGATATCTTGTGTCATTCCCTGATGTATTCATTGTCAGCGTAGGAATCCTTGCTCTTGTGATGATAGTCTTTGACTCAACATCCAGGCTCAAGCTCAAGGAGTTTGACAAGGAATCAGTGCCTGCAATAGAGCTCACAGTCGTGTCTCTCATACTGACAATCATCCCTCTTACACTTGCAACTTACTTCTTCTATGATGTTCCATTATCAATTGCGCTGCTTTTCTCTGCCATAATGGTGGGTACAGCTCCTGATGTTGTACTCTCGCTGATGAAGGATGTGAAGAACAAAGTGCTTGAGCTTCTGGAAGTAGAGGCAATAATAAACACACCTCTCATAGTCATCATACCTTTCCTGATACTTGAGTTCATAGAGGCAGGCATAAGCACTGAGACATTTGCTACCCAGTTCCTGAACCAGATCCTGCCGTTCATACAGCAGCTTGTAGTGGGGATAGGATCAGGAATACTTGTGGGAATCCTCATCTTCAAGGTCATGAAGAAAGCTTATTCAGAGATGCTTTCACCTTTGGCACTGATTGTGGCAGCACTGCTCACTTATGTGCTTGCAGAGGTACTGCAGGGAAGCGGTGTTCTTGCTGTCACAACACTCGGCCTGTTCTTTGGCTCTGTGTATGTCACTCATAAAGGGGAGATGCAGGAGTTCTCTTCATTCTTCTCATACGCTCTTGAGATCCTTGTGTTTGTTCTTATAGGCCTGATAATCCAGATTGACCTCACATTGAGGTTCCTGGCGCTGTCATTAAGCCTGTTCCTTCTGCTCGTATTGCTGAGGTATCTTGCTGTGAATATT
>WJJV01000123.1 GCA_014729495.1 Candidatus Woesearchaeota archaeon | reverse complement strand
TTGTGTAATATTCTTTCCTGTGCTCAAGTCCTTTGTTCTCCAGGTGAAGAAACAGGCAGCTGAGCGATCCCCCATGGCCCACTATAAGCACAGTCTGGTTGTGATGCTTCTTTTTCAGGTTTTCAAAGAAATCAATCATCCTCTCCCTGACCTCAATCAGGCTTTCTCCTCCTTCAAACTTATACTCATGGAAAGGAACCTCTGATTTCTTCACTGCTTCTTCACGTAGTTTCCTTGGCTTTCCGTCAAGCTCTCCTTTTCCCAGCTCCCTGAGCTGTGCTGTGTATTCAACAGGAACATCCTGATGGTATTTCATTATCTCCTCTGTTGTGTGCCTTGCCCTTCCTAGATCGCTTGAATAGGCATGGTCAATCTTCTCATCCTTCAGCCTTTGAGCTACTTTTCTGGCCTGTTCAATGCCTTTATCTGAAAGAGTGCCATGAGTCTGTCCCTGCGAGATTCCTGTAACATTCTCAACAGTCTCGCCGTGCCTTACTATGATCAGTCTCATTCTCTATCTTTTACCTTATCAACAAGATCATGCTCCTTTATGTAGTCAACTGTTCCAGCAGGAACAAGATGCTCCCATTCCTCTCCTTTTCTCATCCTATCCCTTATCTGGGTTGCGTCAAGATTGAAGAATCTCTGGCTTGTTATGACCCTGAATCCAGCTTCCCTGAAAAGCTTCTCATTCAGCTTGTTGTCTCCTACAAACACAACATTGAATGGCTTTGTGAAAGCCCTGACATGATTGACATACTCTTCATCAGAAGGGATATCCTTTATCGCCACAATATCATAATTCCTGATACTTTCCTTTTCAAGCGCTGACTGTATCATCCCTATCCTCTCTTCAGCAGTGAATGGATCCCTGCCAGTATCCCTCAATGGGATTGCCACTACAATTGTTATTGCTTCAACTTCCTCAAGAGCATTCCTTATGACCTGGAGATGGCCTTTGTGGAATGGCTGGAATCTTCCTATAAAAAGTCCTATCATCTTGAAATCATAGAGAACATTGCATCGTCTACATAAATATTTTATGCTTCTGTTGCCCGTCACGTCACTGCCGCAGAGCTCACAACCCTGTTTCACTGTCACTAAATTCAACTCTTTTCGACCTTCAGCCAGAACCTCATCTCCTGGCCTATTCATGGGTGTCTGGGGTTGTTTTAAAAATATTCTTATGCTCAGATATAGATTATAGAATCATTCTCAATAGAATCAGTCAACAAGCTCGTCATCAATGTCCAGGCTATCAAGAATTGACTTCTCTTCCATGAGGCATTCCCTGTCAGCGCAGTAAGGGCACCTTTCAGGAATCCTTGCCTTTGCCTTTGGCGTGAATACATAATTGCAGTTGTTGCACCTGAACCTTACCATGAGTGTATTCTTGTTTTGCAGATATAAAAAGTTTGCGCATATACTCTGATAAGAATATCTCAGTATTGCTGGTATCAAAAGCAATAAAAGGACAAGTACATAATCAAGCAATATATGGAGGTAGGCAACAGAATGCTCTGCATTTGTAACAAGAATAATGGATTCATACACAGTCAAAGGGGGAAGTTTATGATTTATGCAGCAACAACATTGGATTCGTACAAGGTCAGTGATATTTTATTGTCTTTACGGCAGCAACAATGAACAATGCAATATACCAATGCAGACAACAACAACATAGGATTCATACATGGTCAAAGAAAGAGAGTCTTTAACTTATATGGCAGCAACAACATTGGACTCATACACAGTCAGATTTCGCTTTGCTCAATCTGCCCTATTCGTAAAGGAAAAATCCGAACTTGCGTAACGGATTTTTCCTCTACACTCAGTATTCGTCCTTGTTGCTGCCTAGCAGAACCAAAAAGCAGCGCCACCTCTCCGCGGTCGGATTTGCAGCGCATGTCGGAGAGGCTATGAGAAGAGTACAATACAATCTTCTTAAAGACATTGCCACCTCTCCGTGGTCAGGTTCATTGCGCTTATCAGAGAGGCTAGGAGAAGACTCTAAATTCTCCAATAAGAACTCCATCTCATGCAAGTACTCCAGAAATATAATATAAAATAAAAATATAATTGGTTCTATTCAATACCTTCTACTTTCACCTTGAAAGAGAGATTCTTTCCAGCAAGAGGATGGTTCATATCAATGAAGACATTCTGGTCATCCACTTTTGTAACCTTTACAGGAACCTTCTGGCCATTAGGTGCCTGGACAGCAAGGGTCATTCCTTCTTTCACTTCCTGGCCTACATCTACCTGGTCCTTTGGTATTGCCTGGACATTGTTCTCGTCCCTTTCTCCATAGGCATCCTTTGCTTCTATCTTTATCTCCTTCTCTTCTCCTTCTTTCATGCCCATTACGCCCTGCTCAAATCCAGGGATGATCATGCCTGCGCCTACCTCAAACTCAAGCGGCTCTTTTCCTTCTGATGTGTCAAATACCTGCCCATCATCAAGTGTTCCTGTATAGCTAACCTTTACTTTACTTCCTTTCTTGACTTCCATAATATATCAAACCTCCATAATCCTAACAGAACAACCCTCAGAGGTCTTATTTAAATGTTTTGGGAACAGATCAGCGCATTGGCCTGACTTTTCTCTGCCTGCCAGCCTTTCTCATATATGTGGCATTCCTGCTGGGTCTTGTCTTTTCAGATCCTTTTCCCTTTTTCCTCAATCCTCTGGACTTCTTTCCAGCTGATGTGAGCCCTCTGTTAACCCTTCCTTTCTGCTTTGATATCCAGCTGATACTATTGTCTGCTTTTACTGCAGGATGGCTCCTGTCTATAAGTATGATCTCATACCAGTAGTTCTTGCCGTCCTTTGCAACCCAATAAGAGTTCAGGACCTCACAGTTAGGGAATTTTGCTGAAGCCCTTCTCTCTGCTATTGCCTTGTAGTTGATATCCAGGGCAAGGTATCTCCTCTGTGTCTTTGGCCTTCTTCCGCCGTGCTGTCCTGGTCTTCTGTGCCCTCCTCTCAGCACCTTCTGGCGCACTATCATATATCCCTGTTTTGCCTTGTAGCCGAGTGATCTGGCTCTGTCAATCCTTGTGGGTTTCTCAATCCTTACTGTTGAGGGCTCTCTCCTCCAGGAGATAAGCCTCTGTCTCCACATCTCAGAATTCTGTTTTGGCCTTTTCCAGGCCTCTCTCATATATTTTAAGTATCCCATTCTAAAGCCTCCATTCTTGGTATGATATATAAGCAAAGATTCAGGCAAGCTACGCCCACATCTCTTAGCCTGTATCAGTGGTTTTGAGAGGTCATTTATAAATATTTTGAACATACTGGGATCGCTCTCAACATAAAAATTTATATATGCATGGCATATGCTTACATATGAGGTGAGCAGATGCCAGATTCTGATGACCATGATGCAAATGATGAAATAAGCTCTGATGTTGACTCAGAGAACATGATAGAGTATCTTGATGGTTTCTGGAAGCAATGCCAGGAGGCTTTAAAGCTCGGCAGTGACATCTCCATAGAAGGTCCTGTGACAGGAGTTGTGGCCTGCGGAATGGGGGGATCAGCGCTTCCAGGAGAGATTGTCAAGGGTTATATTGATGTGGACATTCCTGTAGATGTAATCAGAGATTACAGTGTTCCCAAATGGGTGAATCATGGAACTCTTGTATTTGTCGTATCCTATTCAGGAAATACAGAAGAGGCTCTTGCATGCCTCAAGTCAGCAAGGTCAAAAGGAGCTAAGGTCGTGTGCATCTCTTCAGGCGGAAAGCTGAGAGAGCTATGCGAATCCAGCAGAAGCCCTATTGTGCTTGTTCCAAAAGGGCTGCAGCCAAGAGCATCAACAGGCTATCAGACACTTCCTATCCTTAATATACTATCCAACTCAGGAGTGATTCCTGACCAGACATCAGAGATGGATGATGTTGTCAAAGCACTGAAGAAGGACATGAAAGAGAGCGCAAAAGACATTGTTGGAAGAATAAAAGACAAGATACCTCTAATATACTCATCTGACAGGATGATTGCAGTGGCAAGACTGTGGAAAGCTGCTGTCAATGAGAATTCCAAGCATCCTGCTTTCTTCAATGTGTTTCCTGAGATGAACCACAATGACATGATAGGCTTCAAGCAGGCAAAGAACAGCAGGTATTATTTCATCTTCATTGAGGATGCAGAGGATCACATGAGAATAAAGAAGAGGATGAAGATTACAAAGGAGATACTCCAGAATATAGGTCTTCCTGTGCTTATAATAAAGCTCACCGGACCCAACAGGCTTGCGAGGATGTTCTCATCAATACTCATGGGAATGTATGCAGGATATTATCTCGCGCTTGAGTATGGAATAGATCCAAGCCCTGTGGATCTTGTAGAGGATCTCAAGAAACAGATGGGCCCTTACATAAGCTGAAAGCCTGGCCTTTCTGCCAGCAGATGTAATAATATGTAATTATTTCAATAATGTCCAATAAGGTTCAATAATAAAATGAGCTATCTGATAGGCATTGACATAGGCGGATCAAAGATAGCTGCAGGGCTTGTCAAAGGCAACAAGGTTCTCAAGAAAGCATCATTCTCTACGCCTATGGAAAAGAAAGCGCTTATGGATACCATATTCAAAGCCATTGAATCATTCTCTGAGTATGAGGTATCAGGAATAGGCATCGGCGCTGCAGGATCTGTGGATGAGAAAGGAAACTGGCTGGAATCTCCGAACATCAGATGCGTCAGGAACATACCTCTCAAGAAGATGATACATAAAAGATTCAGGAAAAAAGTTGAGGTTAACAATGATGCCAACTGCTTTGCTCTTGGAGAGTCTGCAGCAGGCACAGGAAAAAAGATGAAAACTGTTTTTGGCCTGATACTCGGTACAGGAACTGGAGGAGGCATTGTGATCAATAACAGGATAATATCGGGCAGGGACTTCCTTGCAGGAGAGATCGGAGCAATACCTTTCAAAGGGAAGCATGCTGAAGAGTTCTGCTCAGGAAGATTCATAAAAAGAGCAGCAAGGAAGCACGGAATCAAGCCTGACCCTTACCTTATATCTGACATGGCCCTGAAAGGAAACAGGAAAGCGATGAGGATATATGAAGAGTTCGGAAAAAATGTTGGAGAACTGCTTGCCATAATAATCTGTGTGATAAACCCAGACATAGTGGTGGTTGGAGGAGGAGTATCTAATAATTTCAGGTTCTTCAGGAAATCCATGATATCTGCAATGAGGAATAACCTCTTTTTCAAAGAGGCGCACAACACTCCTGTCAGGCTCCACAAGCTAAAGGACTACGGCATAGTCGGAGCAAGCATGCTTATTAGAGCTTAGACATTAATAATATTTATATATTCTTTATTCCCCACCAATATCATATCAGGGAGGGTATAATCAATGATTCTTAACAGCATAAAGCTTGACAACATAAGAAGCTATGTGAGCGAGAACGTGATCTTTCCACAGGGAAGTCTCATGCTTTCAGGAGACATAGGATCTGGAAAGTCAACAATACTCCTGGCAGCTGAGTTTGCCCTGTTCGGACTCAGAAGCGACCTAAGAGGAGAGAGCCTCCTGAGGCATGGCAAAGAAACGGGTTCTGTAGAGCTTCACATGAACATATCAGGAAAAGACATCATTATCAGGAGAGGCCTCAAAAGGACCAACAAGAGTGTCCAGCAGGACACAGGATATCTCATAATAGATGGAGTCAGGAAAGACCTTACTGCTGTTGAGCTTAAGACCCATATCATAGATGTTCTGGGCTATCCAAAAGAACTTGTCTCAAAATCAAAGCAGCTTGTGTACAGGTATACAGTCTACACTCCCCAGGAGCAGATGAAAGAGATCCTATTTGATGACAAGGAGGAAAGGCTCAATACGCTCAGGAGAGTATTTGGCATAGACAAGTACAAGAGGGTTATAGAGAACACCAGCATAATCACAAAGCAGCTCAAGCTCAGGACAAAGGAGCTTGCAGGAAGCATCCATGATCTTGAGCAGAAGAAAGCAAGCCTGTCTGAGAACAGGAAAGAGCTTGAGAAAGCAGAGAAGGAGGCAGCATCTCTAATGCCTTATCTTGAGAAAGCAAAGAATGAAGTGGCAGATGCAAAGGAATCAGCAGCAAGATATGAGAAAGAGATGAGCCAGCTGAATGAGCTCAAGAGCAGGCTTGGAGCAAGCGATGCCAGGCTCAAAGAGAAGCTTGATTACCATCAGAGGAACAGCAGGGAGCTTGAGCAGCTAAATGCAATACTGTCAGATCTGCAGAAGAAGGCAAAGGATGCTCCCAAGATAGAGAAGCCTGATCCTGAGAAGAGGAAACAGGCATTGTCAAGAAAAGAGCAGATCGACAAGGAGCTCAATCAGGCAAGGCTGAAGATTAATGAGCTTGAGATAAACATGAAGAACTCCCAGTCTGTCATAGATAAGATATCACAGCTCAGCAGCTGTCCGACATGCTTGCAGGATGTGCCTGAAGAATACAGGAATCAGATAACAACAAGGGAGCAGGAGAGACAGTCCAGGCTCAGGCAGGATATTGAAGCGCTCAGGAAGGCACTTCCTGAAAAAGAGGAAGCGCTGAAAGAGCTGAACAGAACAATAGAATCATTCTATGAGCTTGAGAAGAAATATGAGAGATTTCATGCAGAGGCAGAATCATCATCAAGGATGCTCAATGAGAAGATGCAGAGGAGAGATGAGCTTTTGTCAATACAGGAATCAATAAAGAAGGAGATAGCAGAGATAAACACAGAGAAGATAGACCTGAACAAAAGGATAGCAGAGTTCGCTGACAGCGAGAAGAACTACCTTGCTCACAGGAAACTTCTTGATCAGGCAATGGAGAAGCAGAAGCAGCTTGAGATGAAGAAACTCTCCTGGGAGAAAGAGGCAGAGGGGATAAGGAAGATAACAGAGTCATTGCAGAAGGAGATAGCTGAGAAAGAGCAGGCCAGACAGAAGATAACAAATCTCAAGGGCATGCAGGAATGGCTTGAGGGAAAGTTCGTCAGCCTCATGACAATAATTGAGAAGCATATAATGGCAAAGGTCTATGAAGAGTTCAACGAGCTATTCCAGCAGTGGTTCAGCACAATGATAGAGGATGAGGCATTGTCTGTCAGTCTAGACCACGATTTCACGCCTGTAGTGCAGCAGGACGGCTATGAGACCTCAATAGAGCATCTCAGCGGAGGAGAGAAGACATCAGTGGCTCTTGCGTACAGGCTGTCTTTAAACAAGGTAATCAATGATGTGATAGGAGCGATAAGCACAAAGGATATAATCATACTTGATGAGCCCACAGATGGATTCTCATCAGAACAGCTTGACAAGGTAAGAGAAGTCATAGAGCAGCTTGAGATGCAGCAGATAATCCTTGTCAGCCACGAGCCAAAGATAGAGAGCTTTGTGGACAGCATATTGAGGATAGAGAAGAGAGGGCATGTAAGCTCAGTGATGGAGGGAGCATGATGGAAGAAAAAGCAAGAGGGATTATGAAGTGCCTGCTGATCTGCATTATCATGTCCAGCATGCTGATTATTGCAGGGTGTGCGCAGGACATAAGCGAGGTCAAGCAGCAGGATAATGTAGGGGATACGGTGACTGTAAAAGGCACTGTGCAGAACACTATAAAGCTGGGAAAGCTTTCAGGATATCAGGTCAAGGATGAGACAGGAACAATAGGTGTCAGCAGTGAGGCACTGCCAGCAGAAGGATCAGAAGTGACTGTAAAAGGAACTCTTATAAAAGACACCCTTCTCGGCTATTACATTGATGCATCCTGATGCCAAGCTATCAATTGCATCACATCTTTTTCATGGGGTTGTGGTCTAGATTGGTATGATACCACCCCGGGGAATGCCTGAGATTGTTCCAGGTGTCTGCAACGGTGGTGATCGGGGGTTCAAATCCTCCCAACCCCACTTTATTATTCTATTTCGTGCTGTTTCACGAGCAGAGTGAGTGAATACAGTACATGACTGCTTCTGAGGGTAGCGACGCTCGTTTGAATCCTCTCAACCCCACTTTATTATTCTATTTCGTGCTGTTTCACGAGCAGAGTGAGTGAATACAGTACATGACTGCTTCTGAGGGT
>WJJV01000122.1 GCA_014729495.1 Candidatus Woesearchaeota archaeon | reverse complement strand
ATATATATCATAACAGCAGCAACCTTGGATTCGTACACCGTTAAAAATTTGCGAAGCAAATTTTTACCGTATTCGCAAATGTTAAAACCACACTGCGTATGGTTTTAACATCTGCACTCAGTACTCATCCTTGTTGCTGCCTTAACTTTGTTGTTGCTGCCTAGCTAAAGCCAAGGGACTGCGCCACCTCTCCGATTTCGAATTAGCAGCGTCTGATCGGAGAGGCTAGGAGGAGAATGCTGAGTTTACAAACACAAGAAGCAATAGCCACCTCTCCGACATAGGGATAGCAGCACCTTATCAGAGAGGCTAGGAATACTGAAGATAAAATTTCCAAATAAGCTTTAGCCACCTCGCTTGGATTAAAATACAAAAGAAAAAGAGAAAAAATTAAATCTATCTTCACATCTCAGGCATTCCGCCCATGCCTGGCGGCATACCACCAGGAGGCATTCCTCCTCCGCCCCTGTCTGAGCTGCCTGCGATGACATCATCAATCCTCAATATCATCATAGCAACCTCAGCTGCAGAGCTTATTGCCTGGGTCTTTATCTTGAGAGGCTCTATGACTCCTGTTTTCCATGAGTCTATGACTTTTCCTGTGAAGACATCAACTCCAGCCCATTTATCGCCTTTGTCATGCTTTGCCTTCAGTTCAGTCATTATGTCTATGGGATCAAGCCCTGAGTTTTCAGCAAGTGTCCTTGGAATTATCTCTACAGCTTCAGCAAATGCCCTGACTGCAAGCTGCTCCCTTCCTGACAATGAATCAGAAAAAAGCCTTAGGTTCCTTGCCAGCTCTATCTCTGGAGCGCCTGCTCCTGCTACAACCTTTCCTGAAACAAGAGCTGAGGCTACATCACCTACTGCGTCTTCCATGGCTCTCTTGACTTCATCCACAACATGCTCTGTGCCCCCTCTTATGAGGATTGTCACAGACTTGGCATTCCTGCAGTTCTGGACATAGGTCATGTCTTCATCCCCTACTTTCTTCTCCTCAACAATGCCTGACTTTCCAAGGTCATCTGAGCTAAGGTCATCAAGATTGCTTACAATCTTCCCACCAGTCGCCCTTGCAAGAGCTTCCATGTCTGATTTCTTTACCCTTCTTGCTGCATATATACCTTTCTTTGAAAGAAAGTGCTGTGCAAGATCATCAATTCCTTTCTGGCAGAAGATGGTATTAGCTCCTGATTTGGATATCTTCTCAACCATCTCTCTCAGCATCTTCTCTTCCATGTCAATGAATGCCTGCATCTGATTAGGGTCTGTTATCTGTATCTTTGCGTCTATCTCTGTGTTCTTTATCTCAAGCGCAGAGTCAATCAGAGCAATCTTTGCTTCCTTTACAGATCTGGGCATTCCAGTATGGACTTTTTCCTTGTCAAGAACTATTCCTTCGACAAATTCAGAGTCTTCTACACTGCCGCCTACTTTCTTCTCAAGCTTTATGTCTTCCCTGTCAATGTATATCTTCTCTCCTTCATTGTCCATGATAGAATTTACAGCCTTGACTGTCAGATCAGCAAGTTTCTCTTTTGCTGCCTCTGCTCCCTTGCCAGTCATTGCAGTCATAGCAAGCTTCTTCAGAGTATCAGTATCGTTCTTTGTTACATCTGCTGAGAGGTTCCTGAGTATTGTCTGTGATTTTTCTGCAGCTATCCTGTAACCTTTTGCCACAACAGTCGGATGTATCTCCTGATCAAGCAGCTCCTCTGCTTTCTTGAGGAGTTCACCTGCGATGACTACAGCTGTTGTTGTGCCGTCTCCTACCTCATCCTCCTGTGTCTTTGCTACTTCTACTATCATCTTTGCAGAAGGATGCTCAATGTTCATCTCATTGAGGATGGTGACACCATCATTTGTGACAATCACATCACCTAAAGAATCGACAATCATCTTATCCATGCCTTTTGGCCCTAGTGTTGTCCTTACTGTCTCTGCAACCATCTTGGCTGCCATTATGTTGTTCCTTTGTGCATTCTTTCCTGTAGTTCTCTGAGTGCCTTCAG
The DNA here is from genome assembly GCA_014729495.1 of Candidatus Woesearchaeota archaeon. Classification (GTDB taxonomy): domain Archaea; phylum Nanobdellota; class Nanobdellia; order Woesearchaeales; family UBA12501; genus WJJV01. Next base: position 1,763 of record WJJV01000122.1, on the reverse strand, counting down.
GCAGAATGAATATTGGCTGGTACTGGTTTGTCATTTGTATCTACCCCCGTTTGCTTGTTTGCTTGATTGTTTTTCATCAAGAAATGCTTTGAAAAATGAATAAGCGGTTCTATATAAATCTAACGGTATGTTGTTCTGTCAACTCTTATGGATTCTACAGATGTTCTCCAATCCTATATATAAGTGGTAACATAAGATTTATATACAAATTAGCTTTCAAACCTATTGTGACCCCAACAATGGAATCAATTGCAGCTAACCAGCCAATTTCTGGACCACATCATGAGCATATCCTGAATATTCTGTCAAATAAGGATGAGATCACATGGCAGTCTGTGCTTTATGAGCTTGTCAAGACAGAGCAGATGGATCCATGGGATGTTGATGTTTCGCTTCTCTCAAAGAGGTATATAGATACAATCAAGAAACTGAAGGAGCATGATCTATCTCTTTCAGGAAAGGTAGTGCTTGCTGCTGCTATAATGCTCAAGATAAAATCAAAGAAGCTTCTTACTGATGACCTTGAGGCATTTGATAACCTTATATCAGGCCAGGATGAGGAGGCATTGTATGAGGAGGAATCACTTGCAGAGCCTGGCAGAGGAAGGATAAAGATTGACGGAGTGAGTCTTATACCAAAGACACCACAGCCGAGAAAGAGGAAGGTGTCCATATTTGAGCTTGTTGATGCTTTGAGGCTGGCACTTGATACAGACAGGAAAAGGATAACCAGGAATACCATGCCTATTGAGATGGAGATACCTGAGCCAAAGTTTGACATCTCATCAGCGATGAAAGCAGTATACAGGAAGGTTTTTGATTTCTTCACAGGAGATTCTGCAGGAAAGCTGACTTTCAGCCAGCTTGTGCCAAGCGATCAGAAGCTTGACAAGATACAGACATTCATACCTCTTCTCCATCTTACTAACCAGAGGAAACTGGATCTCATACAGGAAGCTCCTTTCGGAGAGGTTGAGGTAAGGCTCAACTCAGAGAAGCAGGTGGACAAGGAGCTGGCCAAAGAGCTGGAAGAGATTGAGGCTGCTGATGAGGAGTGAGAAAATCTTTTTTATTCTGTGCAGATGAAATAAGCATCGCCAAATCCATCATTCTTTTCAGGCCACACCTCATGCAAATCTATTTTTCCAAATATTCTGGCTAAATACTTATATGTATTATTCTTTGAGGTCTTATATTCAAATCTCATAATATCATTATACATTATGTCAATGCAGGCCCTGATGACTTCTGCAGGAGCTTCATTATTAATGGCTTCTTTGATATATTCACAGCCTAGTTCAAGTGAATTTAGTCTCCTTTCTCTTTCACTGTAGTAATCAGATATGTATGAATCTGACAGTATGAAAATTCCTTCTGGCTTCGTCATATCAGGAATCCTTTCAATCAATGGCCCTTGATCAGCATAAGCAAGATGGTGCAGTGCCCCTGTGCATGTTATGATGTCATATTTTCTTTCTGGATCCCAGTCAAGAACATCTGCAAGTGTAAACTCTATTTCAGGATGGTTAGCGCTTGCATATTCTATCATGCTATTGTCAATATCAATTCCATGCAGTTTCAGGTCAGGCCTTTGAGATCTTATTCTTCCAAGCAGATATCCTGTGCCGCACATCAGGTCAGCAACTTGAGCGCATTTATGGGCTTCTGCGCACACCACCTCTATTACATGCTTTATTGTAGCTCCGCATGGAAGATATTTCATCTCTTTCTCATAATCCTCTGGAGAAGGAAGATCTTTCATT
>WJJV01000121.1 GCA_014729495.1 Candidatus Woesearchaeota archaeon | reverse complement strand
GTGCGAGAGGTGCCATTTTCAAGACTAAAAATTTGACCATCTAAAATGCAAATCCGTTAATACCGCACCCTTTAGGGTGGGGTTAGGATTTGCTTATAAGATAATGGTCAAATTTTTATTATTATATTCATTATTTATGCGGGCATTCTGGTTCTGATAAAAACTTTTATATACTCCTAATGATTCTCATATCTCATGAAACATAAAAGAGGACAGGTGAGCATATTCATTATAGGCGGTGTCATCTTAATTCTGATTGTGGGCATTTATTTTGCATTGAGAGGCAGTGAAGCCAGTGATATAGAATCAGTAATAGGGGAGTCTCAAGAGCAGGAGATTGGGGTTGTTCCAGTGAGTGTCTTTGCACAGCAATGCATTGAGCAGACTCTTGAAGAGGGATTTTATTGGATAGGATTCCATGGAGGATATCTTTATCTTGACTCAATGAACCTTGGCCTGGGAGATTACAGTACATCTTATCTATATTATGAAGGAAACACATTCCTCCCTGCTTATCAGACTATAGAAGATGACCTTACCTTATTTCTATCAGATCAGATTGGTTCATGCTTTAATAATTTCAGTGATTTTCCTGATTATGAGATAACAGGCAATATTGAGAGTCTGGATCTTATTTTTGCAGAAGAAGAGGTTGTGTATCATGTAATGTATCCTTTTGAGATCAGGAAAGGCTCTTCAGTACAGACAGTGTCTGATTTCAGCGGAGAACTTGATATAAGATTCTCTTATATCTATGACACAGTGAGGGGATTGCTGCAGAGATCTGTTGATGTCGCTCCATATCTTATAGATTTTGATTATCTTGAGTCCAGGAATCTTAACTCAACAACTGTTGCATATGAGAATAACTCAATAGTATATGTGATTATTGATTCTGAATCCAAGATCGATAATGAGCCTTACACTTTTGTTTATGCTGCTAAAGTTGATCCAGAGTATGTCATAAGCAGGGAGGATATCAGCTTAAGGATACAGAATGGGACTGTCTATGCTGATATGAGCGGTTAGATTAAGAATATTTATATATTTGATGCATTACCAAGGAGACTATACTAAGATGGTTAAGAAAAGCTTGATGAGAAATGGGATTATATTGTTATTTGCTATCATCATATTGATGTATTCTGTGATCTTTATCATAGCATCTGAAGAGGAGCCGACTATTGAGAATTACTGCAGTGATTATGCCAATGATGAGGGTTCAACAGATATGGAAACATGCCTCACAAGCCTTTCTTCAGAACAGTATGCAGCTCTTGGACCAGAAGAATGGGGCAAGATATCTCCTGAGATGATGGCTGAGGTGCCTTATGAGAGTCTCACTCCAGAGACATGGCAGAACATACCTTCAGACATGCTGCAGCATGTGCCAAAGGATGAACTTGACAAGGCAATCCAGCAAGGCTATCTCTCAGCTGAACAGGTCTCGAGCCTTACAAAAGATCAATGGATCGGAAACCTTGAGTGCACTGATAATTTCTGTCCTGATCTGAATTCATATCCTGCAGCAAGAGAGGCATTCCAGGAGGATTATGGGGTGGGTCTCAATGATTGTCATGGAGAAATAACTGTCAAAGGCGGCTATATTTACCAGGATGGCAGGAAACTGGATATCGAGCTTGATGACCTTGACACAGGAATAACTGGAATTGATTTCACCCTTGAATCTGTTGAAGGCGGAGGATGGAGTATCTCAAGAACTGAGAAACATCAGCTGGGGCAGGAGAGAGTGCCTTATGGTGGCTCAGGAGATGAACTGCTTTTTGACAGTCAGCTTCCTCAGAAAGAAGGAAATATGCCTACAAGCATACTTATAGGTTCTGATGGTCTCATCAATCTAGGATATGATACTGGATTCATGAGTGGAAAAGGAAAGAGTCCTGAGATATGGAACAGACAGATGGACTATCTTTTAGTCGATCCAAGCTCTGATTACTCTAAATATTCTGTTCTTGATGATGCAGTGGTCATTGATGATGCAGGTGATGTGCATATCTTTGGATTCTCTTCTGATACTATGGATTTTATTGATGACGGTCTTGAGATAAAGGCTACAGGAGATGAAGACGTAAATGTCTATTTGTTGAATACAGAAAATGAATATACTGAATTTAGTGAGTATGAACTAAGAGGATATGTTGTATCCTCTGGAGAGACAAGGACTCTTGACTCTCTTGTTAAGTCTACGACAAGTGTTGCAAGCATCACCGCTCCAGCAGATGAAGGTCCTGGTGAAGCTGCTGGAGGAGGAACTTCCAGTTGGAGTGAAGAGACAATAAATGCTGCAGATAAGCTTATTGATGCAGCTGAAGACAATGACATAGGCCTGGATGATGATGGCAAAGATAATGTTTACTCTTGTGCTGGTAGTTGCATAGAAACAATAGGGGGCACATCGGTCTCCTATAAGGATTGCATGGATGTATGCTTATCAGAGTTTAGTCTTGAATACCTTGTTAATTACATATAAAATAAGCTGATCTGTTATCTTTGCATATCTCTAATTTGTGATATTCTCCAGCACATAACCCATCTTCTCTGCTCTCTCTTCAGAACTCATATCAGCAATATCTTCCATAGTGATTCCTGCTTTATTGAGCGTGTTTCTAAAGTCCTGATACTCGTTTCCGGCTGCAAGGAACACCATTGCATTGTATCTTGGATCCATGCTTGCCTGATACAGCCAGGTCTCATTGTCTTCTCTGTAGAATCTGTGTATTCTCTCATGGTTTATCCATGATCTGGCCATTACTTTCACGAATTGATCTTCAAATGCTTTGTACTTATCCTGTTCTGACATTGGCGTGTATCCTGGATTCTGCCTTATGTCATCCATCAACTTGCTGTACACCTCTTTTGCCAGTTTCATCTCAGATGATAATGATCCATCATCTGCTTCTTCAATGATTCTTCCTATGTGATACATGTCTTTTGCTTCTTTTCTGAGTTTTGTTATGTTCAAGAATACAGTGTCATTCACAAATGTAAATGCAGCCCTGTAAGAGTTATCTCCAACATCTCCTTCACAGATAACATCATCCAATGAAAGAGCTTCCTGTTCAAAAGCAACCACTTTATAATCAGCCTTCTGGCCTTTCCATTCAAATGATTCATTGCCATCAGTGCCAATGAGTTCTTTAAGTCTTTCAGGACTGTAAGTGTCCCCTATAATGATTGTGTCAATCCCAGGATCATTATAGCTATTCATCTTGATGTACGCTTTCCCTTGGTCAAGGAAGAAATCAACCTGTTGCGCGTAATCATCTAGAGTTATTCCATTCAGATGTGATTCAGGAAAATAATCCCTGCCCATATCCTTTATCTCTTTCCATAGTCTTCTCTGTTCCTGCATTGCATTGAATGCTGTGCTTCCGTCTGCAGTATATCTTGTGTTTCTTGCAGTATTATATTGTATCATGAGATCCCACAACTCATTGAATGAGGGATTTCCATTATGTGATTTTCCGAGCACTGATCCTGCTGCAGCTGTAAGGCCTGCTGCCCCCAGAGCTTTCAGGAATTCCCTTCTTCCTGTCTTATTGGCCATCTTCATCCTCCAGCATCCTTGCAGCTGCTACCTCAAAGAGATGGCTCTGGTTCCTGAAATCCCTTGTCTTGAGCCTTTCCTGTATCTTCATAAGAACATCTTCATTGATTGATATAGAGAGTTTGTGTTTCATAAGTAGCAGGTTGTACTACTCTTATATAAATCTTTCTATTATTAACCACTTATCAGTGATTAATAGAGTTTTAAGTATTATCTTGTATACAGAGTTTACATAATTGTATACTAGTATACTACACAAAACTTTAATAACAATGCCATAATAACAGCTTCTATGGAAAAGGAGATCACCAAGGAAAAGCTTGATAAGTACTTTGATGTGACAGGCAGAGCCCTGAAGAAAATAAAGATAGCTGAGAATCCGGATATAAAGGAATCAATAAAGAAAGCAGAGGACTTCCTTGACATGGCCCAGAGATACTATGATGATGCAAGGCATTTCATGGAGAAAGGAGAATGGGTGCTGGCCTTTGCTGCTCTGAATTATGCTCATGGCTGGCTGGATGCAGGCGCGAGAATAGATCTTTTTGATGTTGGAAAAGATAATGTGCTTTTTACTGTGGATGATAAATGATCAGATACTTCATTTCTCAACCCTCGGATAGACACCCGGTTCCATGAGAACTCTTTCTGTCTTTGCAGCTGCACCCTTGAATTTCTTCTTTATATCCCTTGCGTCAAGCCTTGCCCTGGCAAGGGCAACCAGCTCATCCTTCAGCGTCATCACAGCGACAAGATTCCCGCTCTTTATGTCTGCATTGAGCTTGGAGATTCCAGGCACTTTCAATTGCGCACCATGGCACATTGAATCAACTGTTGTGTCTATGATCCATATCTTTGGAAGATGCTCAACAGCTGCTTCCATCGGCTGGACAGCCTTTCTCAGAAGAGTATCATCCTTCTTATTCTTCCAGAGCCAGAAAGCATCCTGCAGGTCCTGCAGAGTGACCAGTGTTGATTCATTGAACAGCCCTACCTTTGTCCTCCTGAGCTCTGTCATGTGCGCTCCGGTCTTCATCCTCTTTCCTATGTCATGCAACAGCTTCCTTATGTAGGTTCCTGCTTCTGTGCCTGTCCTGAACAGTACATCACGGCCGTCAACCTCAAGCACATCAAGATAGTAGACAGTCCTTTTTCTTGGCCTTCTCTTTACAGCAGATCTCACAGGCGGAAGCTGGTCAATCACTCCCACAAACTTACTGCACGTTTTCCTGATCAGATCCTCATCAGCGTCCTTATGCAGGTGCATTATTCCGACATACTCCTTTCCAGCGACAAGCAGGGCATGGACTGCTTTTGTTGCTTTTGACAATGCTACAGGAAGAACTCCAGTGACATTAGGGTCAAGTGTTCCTGAATGACCTGACTTGCTTATTCCCATCATTTGCTGGACATATGCGCTCACCTGGTGAGAAGTAGGGCCTTTTGGCTTGTCTATATTGACTATGCCGAATTGCAGGTATGTTTCTATGGGCCTCTTATCAGGATTGCACCCGAATCTGGGGCTTGTCTCTGATTCTTTCTTTACAAGAACCGGTCTATTGATATCCTCAAACGGAAGTTTCATTGTGATCACACTCTATATGGGTATTATTAAAGGATTCAGAGGCATTAATAAATGTTGTGATTATAGCAAAATTTATTATTTACCCTGCTCAAATGCATTACATGGGAAGGTACGAGACATTATGAGAGATAGCTAATAAGACAGAGATCAATGGAACCTGCTCAAGCATAGCAATGACTGTTGAACAAGAAGCCTTAAAATATAATATCTATGGTGCTCTGGTCACTGCTGTAAGAAAGGATGGAAAAGAGCTTGCAAGATTTGACAGGCAAAGCAGGAAGAAGATCGCTAACTGGCATGAGGTGTTCATATGCAAATCTGAGCTAGGTGAGTTGATTGTTGATGTGAATTCTCCTGAACAGGTCTATCTTGCCAAGGAATATCTCAGAAAATGTTTTGAAGATCATGATAATATAGAATTAAGGATTTATGAGGAACCCTGATTATTTCTTGGCAGGTTTCTTTTCAGATGATTTGGTCTCTTTCTTGGGTGCAGAAGAGCCTTTCTTATCTTCTTTCTTTGCCTCAGTCTTCTTCTCAGACTCTGGCTTCTCTGCTTTCTTTTCCTGCTTCTGCTCAGCAGGCTTTGACTCTTTCTTCTCTTCCTTTGCTTCAGGTTTCTTTTCTTCTTTCTTCTCTGTTGTCTCTTCAGCTT
>WJJV01000120.1 GCA_014729495.1 Candidatus Woesearchaeota archaeon | reverse complement strand
GTTCATTGATTTCTCTTGGTTCACTCGGATCAATAAACCTAACCTTTGATTTTGCTGAAGGTTATGTGAACGCAACAGATGTCAATCTGCACACAAGCAAAAAGATAGAGACAAAGTACGGCGCAAACCTGAGCTTTGATTCAACTTGGAATTCATCAAGCAATAGTTCAAAACCAGTAGGTCTGGTAGACAATGGTACTATCAGGGTCTCAGAGGAGAACGACGAGCTTAATGAGTACCAGTTCAACATGAGCCTGTACTATTATGCAACAGACGACGAGATCAGGATAAAAGCGCCTACCTTCAGAGCATCAGGAGCTAATGCAGACTATCTTTCATCAGATGTAGCTGCAAGTGATGACGACAAGGACACAAGGTATTATGTCACTGAGTGGGGTACTATGTTTGAGTATGACTCAGATAACAAGAATGATCTGGTTGTCTGGTATCCAGATGAGCAGGTTGTTGGTAATGCCTTCATAGCTCCTGTCGGTGCAGTTGTGAGCGGAGCAGGCGGAGAGTCTTCAACAGTTACATTGAATCCTATCAATGTAGGTGCTGCAAAGCTCGCCAGTGAAGTTGCTGGCCAGGAAATGTCACAGAACATGATCCTGGTTGGTGGACCTTGTGCTAACGATGCAGCTGCTGTTATCATGGGCCTCGAAGAGGGCGATGACTGCACAGCTGGATTTGAACCTGGTAAGGCTATGATAGAGCTTTACGAGAACAACGGCAACATGGCTATGCTTATTGCAGGCTATAGTGCTGAAGACACAAGGAGAGCTACAACTGTAGTTGCTAACCACAACTTGTATCAGGACGAGCTCACTGGTGACAAAGTCTCTGTTGAAGGAACCATGTCTGACATCCAGGTCATGGCACCTAGCAGCTAAAAGTTTCCATAACTTTTTTTCTTTTTTTTTCTTTTTCTGCATTTATTGATCATTGATGCCTGCACAGCAATATTTATATACCTATTACAGCAATCAGGCTTCTATGGGGGTCTCAGTAATAATTCCTGCATATGATGAGGATACAAGGCTTATTCCTTCTCTGAAAAGCATAGTCCAGTATATGGATAGGCAAAAGATTGATCATGAGATCATAATAGTAGATGACAGCTCAAAGAATCCTATCACGCATATCAAGGGCTTGCCTAATAATCATATTAATATATTGAGGAACAGCAGCAACAGAGGCAAAGGGTATTCTGTAAGGAGAGGCATGCTTGCAGCTGAAAAGGATCATATCATGTTCACTGACAGCGATCTTGCCGCTCCAATAGAAGAGCTGGATAAGCTCATGGGATATATTGAGGACGGCTATGACATTGCAGTGGCTTCAAGGAATCTTGAAGGGTCTGAGATAGTTGTCAGGCAGCCCTTATACAGGAGACTGCTCGGCAAAGGTTTCCCATTGCTTGTGAATCTTCTTGGATTAAGCAGGCTTAAGGATACTCAATGCGGTCTCAAGCTCTTCACAAGAGATGCTGCAAGGCAGCTGGCCAGGCTCCAGACAATAGATGGCTTTGCATTTGATGCTGAGATAATGCATATAGCAGAGAAGAGAGGCATGAGGGTGGCTGAGGTTCCTGTGAAGTGGGTGGACAAGGAAGGAAGCAAAGTAAGGATAATGAAGGATAGCTTATCAATGTTCTCTGATCTTATCAGGATAAGGATAAACAGCTGGGCTGGAAAGTATGAAAAAAAGAAACAGAGAAGAGAAGATAACAGGAATCACTGATCATATCAGCCATGGTCTTCTTAGGATAATGAATGATCATTCAGCAAGGATAGTACTGATGTTCATAGCAGTCTATGCGCTTGTCCAGGCCGTAGGGCTTGTGGGATTCTATGCTTATGGCTGGGATGAGAGTGTATACCTTCACATGAGCAGAAGCATCATCTCAGGAGGCTCTGAGGGATTGATGGAGAACCTAAGGCCTGTCATGTTTCCTGTCCTTCTGATGCCTTTCTCAGCAAGTATGATAGCATCAAGAGTCTTTGTGCTGTTTATGTCCCTGGCCGGGCTGTGGGTGTTCTTCAGGATAGGTTCACAAGGCATTGAAAAGCGCATGAGCTGGATATTCCCTGTGATGCTCGCAGCATTCCCTTTCTACATCATAAGCTCTGCTTCTGTGATGACAGAGATCCCTTCGCTGCTGTTCCATGGGCTGAGCGTGTATCTTCTTATCAGGAAGAGGTATGTTCTTTCAGGACTGAGCGCTTTCCTGGCGTTCTTCATAAGATTCCCTTTTGGCATCTACATACCAATACTCTTTATAGGAGCATTCTTTATTGAGAGATCTTTCAGGAGCATGGCAAGATTCTTTCTTGGAGTGGTTGCAGGACTGCCTTTGTTCATCCTGAACACCTGGCTTTTCTTTCCAAAGACAGGAAACCTTGTTTTTGCTGCATTCTATCCTCTGATAAACCAGCTTCTTGACCACACTGTCTCAGGCTATGTGTGGTTCTATGACAAAGGAGCATCATTCTATCCAAATTACTTCCTTGGATGGACTCCTCTGAGCCTTTTCTTGATTGCAGGAGTTGTGATTGCATCAGTGATGCTTAAGAGAATGATAAGCTCAGCCAAAAAGAGCAGTCTTTCAGAGAGATTCAATATCCTTGCTTTTGCGCTTATGCTCTTTCCAGCACTTTATCTTATGATAACACCTCACAAAGAGGTAAGATATCTCATGCTTGCTTCTCCCTGGATCATATACATGATATGCTTTGGCCTGACAGAGTCTTTACGCAGGTCAGGAGAATGGCTGAAAAAGGCGAATCCTGGCAGCAGAGAAAGAAAGATGATAAGATATTCTGGAATCATCTTACTGATACTGCTGTTTGCTCATCTCATGGTGAATTCTTTTGTCATGGCCTCAGGACATTACAGGGCTCCTCAGACATTCTATGATGAGTATCTGCTTTTGCTTGAGGATGCTCCAGAACATGAGTCTGTGCTGACAGCAACACCAATGATAGAGACAAGAGCAGAGATAGTTGTGGGATACTACAATGCTGACTACTTTCTTGAGATGCTTTTGGATAGGAGATATGATCATGTCTTCTACACATATTCATGGTTTCCCTGCAGGCAGGATGATTTGCGATGCCTGAAGACCAGGAAGGATACACAATCCTACCTTGATGATAATTATGATATGCATAATCATTATGAAAAGCATGGCGAGGATTATTGGGTGTATTCCAGTCCTGAGAATGTATGATGATC
>WJJV01000119.1 GCA_014729495.1 Candidatus Woesearchaeota archaeon | reverse complement strand
TGTAAATATGAGCATTATTTCTACCAACCCAAACAAATGCTCTTGCTATACCAATAGCACCAACAGTTTCTAGCTTATCAGCGTCAAAAACAATTTTTGCTTCTTTTGTTTGAGGTTTGTTTTCAGTTCTGTACCTATGTGAAATAATGCAATCTTGAATATGCTTAATTTCATCTTCAGAATATCCTAAATTATTCAGAATTGGTTCTGCCATTTTTGCACTTTCAATAGCATGGTCTGTTTTTCCAGTAGGATCATCAACTTCTTTTTTACCTCCAATGTCATGAAGTAGTGCAGCAGCTTTTATTACATCTAAATCAACTTCTTCATTTTCAGCAAGATGTAAAGCTAAATTATATACTCTCATGACATGGTCAAAATTATGGGCAGAACAAAAAGCAAGTTCTTTCTCAACTATTTCTTTGATTTTTTCAATTTTTTCATCCATATTTTAATAGATTAGAAAGTAATATATAAATCTTAGGGGTTGGGGTGAATTTCGTATAACACCTATTAAGCGCTGTTATCTTGCGTTTAATAGCGGAATATCTCCGGAAAAGCGGGGTAAAGGCTTATAAAAGAAAGGCATTTTGGCCTTGTTTCATGGAGAAAAGGGTTGATTGCGGAGATTGGAAAAAACTAATTGATACAGAGGCTAAGCTGAGGGGTTATTCTCCTAAGACAATCAAAACATATCTTTTTCATGTTGGCAAGTTTATTGATTCTGGCCTTGGGCCAAAGGAGTATATCTTCAGCCTGATTGATAAGGGATTCAAGGATGAGTCTGTAAGAGGCGCAGGTTTTGCAATAAAATTCTTTTTAAGGCTAAAAGGAGAAGAACTTGTTCTTAAGGATATGCCTAATGTGAAAAGAGAGAAGAAGCTTCCTGTGATTCTTTCAAGGCAGGAGATCGAGAAGATGATCCTCTCAACAAATAACCTTAATCACAGGGTGATGATCCAGACAGCTTATTCTGCAGGCCTTAGGCTAAGTGAGATAATCAATCTCAGATGGGGGGATGTAGATTTTGGCAGGAACATAATCCATGTGAAAAGAGCTAAAGGCAAGAAGGATCGCATTGTCATGCTCTCTCCGAAAGTAAAGAAAGGGCTAAAATCTCTTGGAAAAGAGAATGAGGGCATAATATTCAGGAGTAACCGGGGCACAGGATATACTCCAAGAAGCATACAGGTGATCATAAAGGGAGCAGCCAGAAATGCAGGCATTAATAAGAAAGTTACACCCCATACATTGAGGCACTCATTTGCCACGCATCTGCTTGAGAGAGGGATTGATATCAGATATATAAGGGATCTCCTTGGCCATTCAGATATGCACACGACTTTGATATACACCCGCATATCCAGTAAAGATATATCAGGGATAAAGAGCCCTCTTGACTGATTCCAGCAAAATATATAATTGAGTTGTGTTCTGTGATTATTATGGCCAATATCTATATAGAGAATTACGGCTGCTCAGCGAACAGGAGCAATGCAGAGATCATGGCAGGACTGCTTGAGAAAGCAGGCTGTATAATTGTGTCTGATGAGGGCAGCGCAGATATCATCATAATCAACACCTGTATTGTCAAAGGCCCTACAGAGACCAAAGCTCTGAAGAGGTTCAGGGAGACAAGCAGCTCAGGCAGGCCATTGATTGTTTCAGGCTGCATGCCAGAGGCAGAGTATGAGACAGTCAAGAATGCAGCTCCTGAGGCGATACTGATAGGACCTCAGCATGTGAGGGATGTTGTGAAGGCAGTTGATATCCTTCTGAACAGGAAGAAGAAAAAGGATTTTGTGGGAGAGCAGCACGAGATAAAATTATGCCTTCCAAAGCACAGATACAATGAGGTTATTGATATTGTGCAGATCTCAGAGGGCTGCGACGGAGCATGCGCATACTGCATAACAAGGTTTGCAAAGGGAAAGCTGTTCTCATATCCTGCTGAGAAGATAATCTCTGAGATAAGGTCTGCTGTTGACGCTGGATGCAGGGAGATATGGCTCACAAGCCAGGACTGCGCATCCTACGAGCACGGGCTTCATGATCTTCTGCAGGACATCAGCCAGATTCCAGGAAGATTCTTTGTGAGAGTGGGCATGATGAATCCTGACAAAGTCCTGCCCATGCTGGATGAGCTGATTGATGCATTCAAGCAGGATAAGATATTCAGGTTTTTGCATATTCCTGTGCAGTCAGGAAATGATCAAGTGCTGAAGAGGATGAACAGGAGATATTCTGTTGATGATTTCAGGAGAATAATAAGGAGATTCAGGCAAGCCATTCCAGATATAACAGTCAGCACTGACATCATCTGCGGTTTTCCAGGAGAGACAGAGGATCAGTTCAATGATTCCCTGAAGCTAATAAAGGAGATAAAGCCTGATGTCATGAACATCTCCAGATTCTGGCCAAGGCCTGGCACACCTGCAGAGGATATGGGTGATCAGGTGCATGGAAGGATAACAAAACAGAGGTCTTGCATGATGCAGGAGCTTCATGAGAAAGTAAGCCTGGAAAAGAATCAGAAATGGATAGGCTGGAAGGGAAAGGCGCTTGTTGATGAGAGAGGCAAGAAAGGGACTGGAACATTGATAGCCAGGAATAAGTCATACAGGCCTGTTGTTGTAAAGCAGAAAAAAGGCCAAGACAAGATAAATCTGGGAGATATGGTTGATGTTGAGATAGAAGATGCTACATGGTTTGATCTGAGAACCTAGTCATCCTGTCTTCCAGTCCAGACACATACAATGCTATGTCTTTCTTCTCTTTGCATGTCAGCTCCTGATCAGGACCAAGAGGCTCTGAACAGCAGATGCCTCTTATCTTTAGTGCATACATGATCCCTCCATGGATTTTTGTGTAATCAGAATAGATTCTCATGCCTCTTTCGTCCATGCATCTCTGGTATTCTCTCCTCTGTTCCCTGCTTCCTTCTGCGATGACATCCATGAACTCCCTGCAGAATTGAGGGAATATGTTTGCCATGCTGGGCACTGCATGCCTGCTTATTGATTTTGACATGAGCTTCTCATTGCCTATGAATGCTTTGCCTCCTGTTTCTCTTGCGATTCTTTCATATTCATGGAACAGTCTGAGGTCTCCAGAGCTTGCTTTTATCCCATGGATATTAGGATGTTCAGCCATCTGCCTGAAACTGTCAGGGCCTATTATTGCGTTCTCTGGGTACAGCGCAATAGATGCATTGTCATAGAT
>WJJV01000118.1 GCA_014729495.1 Candidatus Woesearchaeota archaeon | reverse complement strand
GGACAGGCCAGATCATAACACAGGTGAGGAAGAATCAGGAAGTGTTCAGGCCTGTATGGCTGACTGCAAAAGAGAACTATAACTATGTTGATGAGGAGACTGGTCAGAGAGTTGAGGTGAGAGAGGGAGATTACATTGATTATGAAGGCCACAAGGTAATGATGGAGAACAGGATACCTGAGTTTGACAAGGAGCAGGGCAGCTTCAAGGTAAAGATGATGTTCTGGGATGATTTCATAGAAGAGGCAAAAGAGAGGAACAGGATAAAGCAGGAACAGCTTGGCAGGCAACTGAAGCCTGATGAGGTCATAACAACAGAAGAGGCTTTTCTCAGGGCAACAGTTGAGAACCAGGCAGCTCAGGCCCGCGGCTGGGCTCTTTACCATAGTCAGAGATTCAATACAAGGCTCAGGGACATGCAGAAACTGAAAGAGGCACTGGGATACTGGAAGAAGATAGAGGCTGCTGTTCCAGAAGAGGAGAGATGGAAGATCATGAAGCAGGAAGGAGGAGGATATTCATATGCACTGAACCAGCTCGGTCTTGCTCCAAGAGAGAACAAGCTTCCTTCAGAGATAATTGAAGAGGAACTTTTTGATATAAAGAAGGATCTCAAACACATGTATGAAGGTTCTGCAACTTATGAGCAGCAGGCTGAAGAACAGCTGAACATGCTCAAGCACGCCAAGCCCATAGGAAAGTATGCTATTGACAAATCAACTGACTCTTATGCAGAGGCAGGCATATATGCAATGGACCAGACAAAGGCAAGACAGCTTCCAAAGCCTGTGTTCATAGCAGCAGAGCAGGTTTTCCCTGAGATGGGGTATGGCTCACATCCTGATGAGATGATAGAACTCATACAGAAATCAAGGGAGAGGATGGCCCAGAAGCTAATGAATCAGAGAGGATACTCTGCTGATAAAGCGAAGAAAGTAGCGGCAGACCATCTCAAGATGACCCTTGACACAGAGCACGTGGGAATGTGGAAGAGATATTTCCAGAAGAATCCTGGAGAGAACGAGGAGCAGTTCAACAAGAGATTCAACAATTGGTACATGGACCAGATCAAGAAGATGGAAAAAGCAGGTATAATAGGCCATCTGCACATAGCTGACGGATTCGGCTACGGCCACGCAAACCTTCCTGCAGGACATGGTGACATGCCTGTTGTTGATGCAGTAGCATATCTGAAGAAAAAGGGATACAAAGGAGCATATCTTTCAGAAGGATATGGAGATGCGACAAGGATACTTAGAGAGGCATGGAAGACATTCGGCAGCCCCATCTACGGAGCAATGGGGCCTATCAGGCCAGGAGCACCAGAGAGATGGTCTGATGTCCAGCACTCATATTTCGGAAGGAACCAGCCGCCTTACTATGTTTTCGGAACATACTCTCCTTCAAATGACTGGTCATTGTGGACTCAGGTTCCGCTGGAATGATGTCTCTCTTTTACCTCTATAAGACCCACTTTTCTTCCGTACATATCATAAGGATAAAGCTGTCCATCATTGAAGAGCACTATAAGAGGATATGCTTCTATTGCAGGATCAATCCTGTACTTTGTTCCTCCAAGACTGAACCTTCCCAGTTGTGTTGTCTTCTTGAGAGCGATGCCTGAAGTGCTATGCATCTTCTCAGGGCTTATATCTGAGCAGTAGATGAAACCATCATGCCTGAAAGATTTTGATTTTGGAGTCCTGTCAGGATCCATCCACCAGAAGTTTATGTCAGTGCATAGTCTTGCTTCCATATCTCTCTTATACACATTTACCCTGAGATGAGTTCTTGCAGGTATGGGTGGAGGTTCTGCGCCATTGCTCTTGTGGCATGAAAGACTGTATTCTTTATTGAACAGCTTCTTGCTGTAGACAACATCATGGCTACTCCTTGATACCCTGAAGTAGGGTGTTATATCAAAACTGTAATAGGCTGATGAGATTATAACATTATCTTTCAGTTCATTGTCTGGCTTGTTTGCGAATCTTTCCAGAACTGGATCAAAGCCGATAATCGCGAAATAATCAAGATCATCTGATTCAATATCCCTTCTGCTGATTATGCAGTCCAATAGTTTTGTCCTTGTCTGGTCTCTCTTCAGGCTTTCTATTCTTGATTCTAAATCCATATCAAAACACCCAGAAAACTGGCTTATTCCCTCTTTATTCTATGGAGCCAAACCAGGGTATATTTAAATTTTACCATATCCAAGCAAAGCTTTTTTAAATGTCTATGTTACATTCAACATATGTTCAGCAGGATAAAGCAGGAATACATCAGACTTTACGGGGAATTCATCGCAGACCGGAAGCTGGCCAGGCCGACAAAAGTAGGCTATTATGGTGCAGCAAGCTCTGATGCAGCGCATGATCTGTTCAGGAAGATAAAGCTGGATGATTTCAAGAGTTTTGCTGATCTCGGTTCTGGTGATGGAAAGATAGTTCTCATTGCTTCCCTGTTCACCAAAGCGGCGGGTATTGAGATTGATCAGGAGCTTATCAGGACAGGGGAGAAGATAAGAGACAAGCTCAAGATTGACAAGACAAAAGCATGTTTTATTGAGGGGGATTATCTTGATATTGACCTATCTGGTTATGATATCCTGTTCGTGAACCCGGACAATCCAATGTATGAGCTTGAGAAGAAACTCAGGAGAGAGATGAAGAAAGAGGCAAGGCTTATAATTGCAGGAAAACTGTACAAGCCCCTGAATATGAAACTTGAGAATGAGTACAAAGTGGATGGAATGCAGTTTGGAGTTTATCAGACTTAATTCTCATTCTCCCTGCCTTTCCTTATCTCATCAAGCCTTCTTATCTCCCACTCGCTGTGGTTGGGATCCTGGCCATAGATCTGCACATGCTTGTTCTCATGCCTTATGACCATGTAAGGATCTGTATCACCGTGCCTTATGAAGACCTGCCTCAGAGCAGGGAAGCAGTAGCCTCTCAGCCCAGGAGGCAGCTCTGTTTTCACAAAAGCATCAAGGAATGGAAGCACTTCTGTCTCTGGCCAGGTTCTTTTATAATCAGTATCATGGTTTATAGAATAATCCTTATCTTTTGGTCTTATGCTGTCTGATAATATTTTCTGCAGTCCATCATAACCTATTTGAGTCCCATACTTCTCCATGTCTGGCTTATCCTCTAAGGGTTTCTCAATATGGAAATAGTTGTACTGTCTCTTTTCAAGATACTGGTCTTCTGGAAGATATAGCATTATCCGAATAATCTTGTGAAATCATGCTTCTGGCGTGCTGCTGCTACCTGAGATGAATAATCTATTGTTGCCTGATAATTTCCGCTGTTGGCAGTGCCATTTGTATATCCTGCCAAAAGATCAGGACCGACTTTTCTCTGATAAGAGCCTCCTGCTTGATCCATCTCCATGCCTGTGACTTTTTGATACATCTTTCTTATATCATGAGCTTTGGCATACATTGGAGCTGCTTTGTCAGGGCTGACATACTCTGGCTTGAACAATGGCTTTGGCCTGTGATATGCAGGTCCGCAACCACCTTTACCACAATACATTGTCTTTACCTCTTACATTCACTTTATTCTTCATAAGATCATCCATTATCTCGAAGCATTCTTTGCCATCTTTGATCTGCTTTTTCACAAAATTGAATGCTACATCATGCAGTCCGTTCCTTGCAGGGCTTGGATCAGGATTCACCGAGCCTCTCAGTCCTGCAATATTATGTTCCTGGATATTCTTCAGCCATTCCATCTCAAAAGCAAATGCCTTTGCCTCCTCATTGAGCTTGTCTGAGAGGGGGAAGTTCAAGATGTGGCCTATCTCATGGCCTATTGTGACAAGCAGCCTGTCAAGGTCATTCTCTTTGCAGATTATCAATGACTGGCCGAATCCTTTCTTGTTGATCGCAAATCCCTGCACTCCTGGATTCCACTGCCCGCCGAATTCCTCATGAAGCTCCCTCAGCTCATGATGGGATACAACCCTCACAACAGCATCATCAGGAAGGCTCTTTCCTGTTGTCTTCTCAAATGCCTCCTTGATGTAGTGCTTTATGTCCTCAGATGATCCTATGAATGGTGATGCAGGCCTGTCCCTGTTCAGGAAAAGATTGGGGTTGAATGCATCAGCCATTGAGTTCTGCAGCCTAGATTGCCTCTGTGAGGATCCATTATAATCAGATTCGGTTCCTGCATATATCGCTGCATTGATGCTGTCTGCAAT
>WJJV01000117.1 GCA_014729495.1 Candidatus Woesearchaeota archaeon | reverse complement strand
CAGGAATAGTGATGTGCTGCACTTTCGGAGACCAGGCAGATATGGAATGGTATTTCAAGCACGACCTTCCTCTGAGGGTTGCCATAACAAAAGATGGAAGGATGAATGAGAATGCTCCTGGCTATGAGGAGATGACCATCAAAGAGGCAAGAAAGAGGATAATAGAGGACCTGAAGAACAACAAGCTCCTCCTGACCCAGACTCCTATAAAGCATCCAGTCAACACTCACGACAGGTGCGGAACAGATGTTGAGATACTTGAGACACCCCAATGGTTCATAAGATACCTTGATCTCAAGGACAAGTTCCTCAAGGCAGGAGAAGAGCTGAACTGGCATCCTGAGTTCATGAAGAATCGTTTTGACAACTGGATAAAAGGACTGCAGTGGGACTGGTGCATCTCGCGTCAGAGGCACTTCGGAATACCCATCCCTGTATGGTACTGTGAGAAATGCGGAGAGGTCTTGCTTCCTGATGAGGGAGAGCTTCCTGTTGATCCTGTGAATGACCTGCCAGGCAAGTCATGCAAATGCGGAAGCAAAGAAGTCAGAGGAGAGAAAGATACTCTTGATACATGGGCTACCTCTTCACTCACACCTCAGATTGCTGCTTCACTTTTCCCTGACATCTATGACAAGCTTTATCCTATGGATCTCAGGCCTCAGGCCCATGACATAATCACTTTCTGGCTTTTCAATACCCTTGTGAAGAGCCAGATGCATAATAGCATCAATCCATGGAGCGATGTAATGATATCAGGATGGGCTCTTGACCCAAAGGGAAAGAAGATGAGCAAGTCAAGAGGCAATGTTGTTGAGCCTCAGGAAGTCATATCAAAGTACGGAGCAGACTGTTTGAGATTCTGGGCAGCAGGGTCAAAGCTTGGAGAAGACATGCCATTCCAGGAAAAGGACCTGCTGACAGGAAAGAAGATGATCACAAAGCTCTGGAATGCATCAAAATTCGCCATAATGCTCTTGGGAGACTACAAGCCAAATAAAGTTGATCCAGCTAAACTCAAGACAATAGACCTATGGATACTGACAAAGCTGAACAGGATAATAAAGCTTGCCACAGAGAGCTTTGAGAAATATGAATATTCAAAGAACAAGATGGAGACAGAGAAGTTCTTCTGGCAGATACTCTGCGACAATTACCTTGAGATAATAAAGGACAGGCTCTACAATCAGGACAAGTACTCAAAAGAGGATGTTGAGTCAGTTAAGTACTCTTTGTATATTGCAGTGCTTGATGTTCTTAAGCTCATGGCACCTATAATGCCTTACATAACAGAAGCAATCTACCAGATGTACTTCAAGGAAAGAGAGGGAAAGAAGAGCATACACAATGATTCATGGCCAGAATACAATCAAAAACTTGTTAATGAGGATGCAGAAAAAGCAGGAGACCTTCTTGTTGACATCTCATCTGCTGTAAGGAAGTTCAAGTCAGACAAGGAACTGGCTTTGAAGACAGAAGTGAAGAAACTGACAATTAAGTGTGATGAAGAGCAGAAGAAGCTGATTGAGTTTGTGATTGATGATCTGAAGGCTGTGACAAAGGCCAATGAGGTTGACTTTGGAGAAGGCACAGATATTGTTTCTGAAGAGTTTGAGTTGGGAGTTAATGTAGAGATTTAAAATATTATTTCTGCATTTGATTATAAGTATGATTGCGGTTTTTCCTTGCCTCTCCAAGAAAGGATAGACTACCTTAATGTCAGCAGACGGTCAAAATTGATATTTTCTGCTTCTGACAGCAACAACATCATAGGATTCATACACGGTCAAAGCCTTTGGCTTTGCCCTTTTCGTAAAGGAAAAATCAGGACTTGCGTAACTGATTTTTCCTCTACACTCAGTATTCATCCATGTTGTTGCTTGAATGGGAGGAAAAAGCATTAACAGACTTTATTAGGAATGTATCAACTACATTTCTTCTGAATATCTTTCAAAGAACTCCTTTGTTGCCTTCATCAGATCAAGCTTCTTTATCTCCTCTTTTGTGAACCAGCCATACTTGTTGAGCTCTCTGATGTCGGGGTTCATATCTCCTGACTTCCAGTCTGCTGTGAAGAAATGCAGTTCATCAGCCTTATAGTCTGCTTTCAGCATAGCAGCCTCTTCCAGATTCTCTATCTCTAGGCCGGTCTCCTCTTTAACCTCTCTTTTTGCAGCATCAGCCAGTTCCTCTCCTTCCTCAACTGCTCCTGAAGGAGGCATCCACTTGAGCTCAAAAGGCCTGCCTCTGGCCTGCTGGAGAAGAAGGTATTTATCATCTTTTTTTATTATAACAGAAACTCCTTTCATACTCTTAAATTATATATCTAGTTTTATAAATATTTTATGGAACAAACCAAACATTTATATATTTGCACATATTATATATATTTGCACATAATAATCATATATGGAGGTGCAGAATATGACAACCATGACTCTTGCAGTCCCTGAGGAGCTGAAGCACAAGATGGATTCTTTTGCTGAGATAAACTGGTCTGAAGTAGCAAGGCAGGCTTTCAAGCAGAAGGTGCATGACCTTGAATTCCTGAAGCAGTTCAAGTCAAAAAGCACTTTGACTGAGAAAGATGCCCTGAGGATGGGCAAGGAAGTAAGCAGTGAGCTTTCAAACAAGCTCAGGAAAAAGGTTCAGTAAAAATGGATTTGATAGTAGATGCTAATATCCTGTTTGCTGCTCTTATCAAGGAAAGCGCAAGCTATGATCTTCTTTTTGTTGAGCACTTCCATCTCTATGCTCCTGAGTTTATCTTTAAGGAGATTGAGAAGCACAGAGCAGAGATACTTAAGAAGACAGAAAGAACACCTGATGATTTCAGAAGACTTCTTGATATCCTGAAGAGAAGACTCAACCTTGTTCCTTTTGAGGAATTGGTTCCATTTGTCAGAAACGCAGAAGAGACATCTCCTGATCCGGATGATATGGTATATTTTGCGCTTGCCTTGAAACTTAATATTCCTATATGGTCTAATGACAAGAAGCTTAAAGAACAGGAAGAAGTCAAAGTTTATTCTACAGAAGAAATCATGAAACTAGTTTAGATTCTCTTAACCCTCGGCCCATTAGGAGTGTCTTCAACAACATAGCTTTTCTCTTTCAGCTCATCTCGTATAGAATCAGCTGTCTTGAAGTCCTTGTCCTTCCTGGCCTGCTCCCTTTTCTCAGCAAGCTCCTGTATTTCTGCAGGAATATCCTCTTCCTGCTCAAGAACTCCAAGCACTTTGTCAATGTTGAGCATGAACTCCTTAATATCATCTGCATCCTTTTTCCCAACTTTTCCTTCTGCCATGAGCTTGTTGACCTCTTTTACAAGCTCAAACACTGCTGCAAGAGCATCAGGCATGTTCAGGTCATTGTCCATTGCGCTCTCAAACTTCTCTTTTGTCAGGACAATCAGATATTTTATCTTGGGATTCTTCTCTCCATCCTGCTCTTCAAGCTTAAGCATGAAATCATGCAGCCTCTCAAGCGAGTTCTGCGCTGCACTTATTCCCTTTTCTGTGAAATTGAGCTGTGTCCTGTAATGGGCAGATATCAGAAGATATCTTATTGCAAGGGGATTATGGCCTTTGTCAAGAAGGTCCCTTAATGTAAAGAAATTGCCGAGGCTCTTGCTCATCTTCTTGCCGTCCACTAAAAGCCATTCATTATGCACCCAGTAATTCACGAACTTCTTTCCTGTTGCTGCTTCTGACTGGGCAATCTCATTCTCATGATGCGGGAACACAAGGTCTATTCCTCCTGTGTGGATGTCAAAGCTTGCTCCTAAGCTTTTCATTGACATTGCACTGCACTCAATATGCCAGCCAGGCCTGCCCTTGCCTAGCTCTGTCTCCCAGAAAACATCGCCATCATCCTTGTCCCATGCCTTCCAGAGCGCAAAGTCATTTGCCTGTTCTTTCTCATACTCATCCTGCTTGACTCTTGCCCCAGCCTTGAGGTCATCTGTCTTGATATGGGCGAGCTTGCCGTAATCCTTGAATTTCTTGACAGAGAAATATATTGAGCCGTCATCTCCCTTGTAAGCATAGCCCTTGTCCATCAATGTCTTGACAATATCCACCATCTCTTTTATTGTCTTTGTGGCCTCTGGATACACATCAGCTTTCCTTATATTCAATGCCTCAAGATCATCAAAGAATGCTTTCTTGTATTTCTTTGTGTACTTATCAAGGCTGACCCCTTCTTTTATAGATCCATTTATTGTTTTGTCATCTACATCAGTCAGATTCATTATCTGCGTGACCTTGAATCCTTTATACTCAAGCCATCTGACAAGTATGTCAGAGCATATGTAAGCCCTGAAATTGCCGATATGGGCAAAGTCATAAACTGTCGGCCCGCATGAGTAGATAAGGGCCTTCCTGTCCTGCATAGGCCTGAAAGCCTCAATCTTCCTTGACAATGTATTATACAGTTTCAATACCATTCTATATCAGAAAAAGATTGTTGTTTTTAAGGATTGCGGTGGATTATTTGCTATTCAGGAGATTCTGATGTTTTATCTTCATCATCTCCCTGAGTATCTTTAGACGAATCGGTATTATCAGTAATTGAATATGTGCTTTGGTGCCAATTAATAGGCATATGATACATTTCTTTATTCTCACGTTCTAATATAAGATATCCATCGTCATCCATTCCTTTTATTTTATCAGGGGGGAAGAACTCTAAACCAACAGTAATGCCTGTTTCAGGATTTTCTGGATCAAGACCTTTGTCTTTCCATGTATCTAAATTCTTATCTCTTTCTGTTTGTTCAGGACTTTTTTCTTCTGGGGCAGTATCACTTTCACTATCCTGCGCTCCTTCTGCATTTACTTCATCATCACTATCATCAGAAGCATCTTCAGAGTTTCCTTCACTTTCATCACTTGAGTCTTCTTTATCTTTAGGACATTCTTCTCCTGTTATCCATTTTCCATTACATTTGATTCTTTCTGTTCCTTCATTCGTTACATATGCTGAAGGGCAGTTGGCAGCAGCCATCCATCTTTCATCACAATATGATTTTGCAGTCTCTGGTATACATACTCCATCTTCATTCTTTGATTGACATTCAAACTTTATGTCCCCCTCCATTGGTTTATTAGGTATTGAAACTCCATCTGTTCCTTTTCTTTCAGAAGGAGTATGTTTTCTTACAGCGCTCTCACCAGGACTTTCCTCTGCTCTGGTTGCTGCGGACTCAACATTTGTTCCGACCTTGTTCTCATAATTAGTCATTGATTCTGCATCGCACCCAGGATTCTGACTGCATATTTTCAGTAGTGCTGCGCTTGTCTGTATTCCCACAATACCATCAACACCTATTCCGCTGTCTCTCTGGAAATTCCTCACAGCATTCGGCCCTGTATATCCCATGCTGTCAAGCATTGCCTTTACATCTTCATCAT
>WJJV01000116.1 GCA_014729495.1 Candidatus Woesearchaeota archaeon | reverse complement strand
ACGATTGGATAATGAGTAATTCTGTTTTAATATTGGCAGCAGACGGCCAAAAAGGAAATCTTATAACTTATAGGGAGGCAGCAGCAACATTGGATAAGTAAATATAAGTTAATGCAGGCAACAACAATAATGGCAGCAGACGGCCATGCTCACTACGTTCGCATGTCCTACTCGGCACCCCGTAAGGGACAACCCCCGCCTCGTCTGCGCCATTGTTGTTGCCTTGGAAATCCTTGTTGTTGCTGCCTAGCTAAAGCTAAGAGAATGCGCCACCTCGCCAACATAGCATTAGCAGCATCTTATTGGCGAGGCTAGGAATAAGTTACAATGTTATCCCAAAAAATCCATAGCCACCTCTCCGTGACCGGATTTGCTGCGCTTGTCAGCGAGGCTAGGAGAAAAGTGCAATACAATCCTCTTAAAGCCATTGCCAACTCTCTGATGTCAGAGTAGCATCATCTGGTCGGAGAGGCTATGGAGAGAATGCATAATAAGCAAATAAAAAGTAACATAAAAACATTATCAATAAGAATGATTCACATCCAATCCTTTCTCTTGAAATAGATGTAGAGCAGTATGACTGATATTACCATCAGGCCGAGAGCAAAAGGATAGCCTATTCTCCAGTCAAGCTCTGGCATATATCTGAAGTTCATCCCATATATTCCTGAGATGAGTGTTGGAACAAGGATCAGGGAAGCATAGGCTGTCAGCTTCTTCATGACTTCATTCATGTTGTTTGACAGGGTTGTCATGTAGGTCTCAAGAACTCCTGTGAGTATGTCCCTGTGCATGTCCACAACATCGATCAGCTGGACAGTATCATTGTAGATATCCCTGAACCTCTCTGTCTCTTTCTTTGTCATCTTCTTGATGTAGCCTTTCTCTATTCCTGAGATCACATCCCTGTTTGCCACAAGGGACTTATGGAACATGATGAGTATCCTCTTTATGCTGAATATCTGCTCAGTCGACATCGCCTTCTTCTGACTGCTCCGGATCATATTTGCCTCAAGCCGGTCCACACTCTCGCTCAAAGAGTCAAAGATATGGAAGTATTCTGAAGTGAGAGTATCAAGATAATAGTGCAGAAAGTCTGAAGAAGAGTTCATCAGAGCAGGATGATCATTTATGTATTTTATTATCCGGTCAGTGGAGCTTACCTCTTTTCTGTGCAGAGTGAGTATTCCCTGCCTGCCGAAGAAGAAAACGAATACAGGAGCCACCCTGACACCATGGGATTGTAGCGGGTAAGCGAATACAATCTCAGAATACATGTCTTTCTCGTACACTCTCGGCCGCTCATCAGGATCATCATACTCTGCAAGCTCAGAGACAGGTATATCCACCTTCTTTGATATCTCCTCAAGCTCCTGCTTTGTAGGGCTGTGAGCATCTATCCAGACAGTGCCTGCATGAGATATCTTATCAAGGCTTATCTCCTTAACCTGGCCACTAGCACCTCTTTTTTCAAATACCCTCAACATATACAGAAATAATAGGTTTTGGTTTATAAAGGTTGCGGGATAGGAGATATCACTTGATTGGCTTCAGGAATTTCTTATACCGTTTAATCATAACTTTAAGGTCATCTGTGAACTTATCAGGATTTTTCTTGATATCATTTTCAAGCTCTTTTATAGAGAACACTTCAATCCCAGAACTTTCACCATCAACAAATCTTATTGCACCATCATAATAACCCACATAAAAAGATCCCATAACTGGCTGAATAAACTTGCCCTGCTTTGTTTTCCTTACAGATAGAAAGTGAGATGTGTAATCTACTTTCTTGAATATCCCAATAATGCTTAAATCAGTAACTTTAACTGCCCTGTCAAACTCTCTTTTGGATAATATCGCTGCTGGAAACCCAAGTTCTTCTGCGCACTCACGTACTACAGTCATATCATAAGAATCTCCTGCACTTACATGACCTCCCACCGTCTTGTCATATAGGCCTGCATTCTCCTGTTTAATATTACTTCTTTTCTGCAGATATATTCTTCCATTGGAATTCATCAAAAGAAGTCTTATTGTCTTAACTTTCTTTGAAATATTATCTTTTTTTGCAAACTCTTTTTTTATCTCTTTATAGAAGTCATCCCTATCCTGAACACGCAAAAGTTTACCTTTCAAATCATAAACTTCCAGCAATTCTACCATAATAATCTGTTTGTATAATGTTCTTTATTAAGTTTTTCCAAAGCAACATTTAAATATATAATACAATATATGACAATCAGATGCCAAAAGATATCCTAAAAGAGGCTGATGCAGAACTGCACAGGATAGGGAAGAGGATAAGTTTCCTGGCTGTAAATCCCAATAATGAGACAAAGGAGAGAAAGAAGTTCTTTGCAAGCAAGACCTACGAACCCCAATTCACATACGAGAATTACAGGACAAACATTGACAAGGCTATAGAGCAGCTTCAGGCCATTAGGTTCAACAGGTCAAGGATGGGGTACATCCTCAAGCACAAGAGGGATGAGCATATAAACAGGTTCCTGATGCTAAAGAACAGGGGAACATCTGATTTCACATCATACTCTTCAAAGGTATTCAGCAAGCCAAACAAGCTTCTTGTGAAGAAAGCCAGAAGGCTTCTGAGGATTGAAGAAGAGAAGCCCAATCCAAAGCTTGATCCAAAGGAAGTGACTGAGACCCTGAAGACAGCGCTTGCCTTCTACGGATTCAATTGGGAAGTCAAGCAGAAGGTAATGACTGCAAAGGCTGCAGTAAACCAGGCAAAGAAGCAGGTACTTGTCAAGAAAGGAATGAAATTCTCAATAGATTTCATAAAGAGGCTTATAACCCATGAGATAGGAACGCATGTGATAAGGTACGAGAACGGGCTTCTCCAGCCATACAAGATCTTTGCAACAGGACTGCCAAAATACTTTGAGACCGAGGAAGGCCTTGCTGTCGTGAATGAAGAGAGAGCAGGAGTCCTGCAGAAAAGGATACTCAGGATATATGCTGCAAGAGCAGTTGCAGTATCAATGGCAAAGGATAAAGGCTTCAGGGAGATATACAGGTATCTGAGGCAGTTCTTCAAGCCAGAGGATGCTTGGAAGATAACAGTCAGGGCAAAGAGGGGCATCTCAGACACTTCACAGCCAGGAGGGCTTACAAAAGACTACCTTTACCTTAATGGCTATTACAAGGTAAAAAACTATTTAAAGAGATACAGTATAAACAGGCTCTATTACGGCAAGGTCAGCATGCACTATGCAAAGGTGCTTGATAGGATACCTGATCTTGCAGAGCCAAAATACCTTCCAAGATACATGGAGAAATAACATGGAACAGGTCATGAACAAGATCCTGGATTTTGTAGACAAAGTGGCAAGCAGGAAATCAAAGTACAAGCAGGTCATCCTTGTGAGAGAGGATCTCCACCTGCCAAAAGGAAAGATGTCAGCTCAGGTAGCTCACGCTTCAGTCGGAGCAGTAATGAAGTCAGAAGAAGATAAGAAAAAAGACATCATTGATGCCTGGAAGAAAGAGGGCATGAAAAAGGTTGTCCTCAGAGCAGATGATCTGAAAGTACTGAAGGAATTCAGGAAAAGGGCTGAGGAAGCAGGCCTTTCCGCTGTCCTCATATCAGATGCAGGCCATACAGTCATAAAGAGAGGGACAGTGACATGCCTGGGAATCGGGCCTGATGAGGAAAGTAAGATTGATGAGATCACTGGAGAGCTTAAAGTATATTAAAATAGTTCTAGAAAGCCTTTTAAACCAAAGATATTCTCTAAAGAGCATGATATATGATATAATATTCATTGTTGGAGAAGTGTACTTTGACCACCCATTATGCGGAACAGCTGTGCTCAAGAGACTTCTTGAAAGACAAGGCTATAAAGTAGGTGTGATTGAGAAACCTACAAAAGAGAAGGATATCCTAAAACTAGGAAAACCAAAGCTTTTCTTTGGAATCAGTTCTGGAAGCATTGATTCAATGGTCAGGAACTATACTCCACTGAAGAAGCTGAGAAAAGATGACAAGAATCTTGATTATAATGAAGAAGTGCCTGACAGAGCAGTTCTTGTATATTCAAACTGGGTAAAGAAGAATTTCAAGGATTCTGTGATAGTGCTGGGAGGCACTGAAGCAACACTGAGAAGATTCACTCATTATGATTACTGGCAGAACAGATTAAGAAGATCAATATTATTTGAATCAAGAGCAGATATTCTGGTCTATGGCTGTGCAGAAAAGCAGATAGTAGAGATTGCTGACAGATTAAAAGAGAAAAAAGGATTAGATGATATCAAAGGAACATGCATTGTTTCAAGAGATCTTCCTAAAGATTTCAAAGAACTGCCAAGCCATGAAGATGTTGATGGATCAAAAGAAAAGTTCTGTGATATGCAGAATATGCTCAGCAATGAAAAGAATCTTGCACAGAAATTAGGAGAAAGGCATATTCTGCAATACCGGATGCCTGCATATACAACAAAAGACCTTGATGATTATTACTCGCTTCCATTCAAGAGAGATGTTCCTGAAGGGATGCAGGGATTCCAGTTCAGTGTAGTTACACACAGAGGATGTATTGGAGACTGCAACTTCTGTTCACTGAAACACACAGCAGGCAACAGGATAATCTCAAGATCAGAGAAGTCAATACTTGATGAGATAAAGAGAATCACAAAACATCCTGATTTTACTGGAAATATTGATGATTTCACAGCACCCAGCTTTAATATGTATGGAATGGACTGCGATATCTGCAATACTAATTGCTGCATGGACTGCAATAAGCTTGACAGATCAAACAAAAGACTGATTTCATTGCTTAGAAAAGCAAGAGAGATAAAAGGAGTAAAGAAGATATTCATAAGAAGCGGAGTAAGATTTGAGCTTGCAACACCAGAACTCCTAAAAGAGCTTGTTGAGCACCACTTGTTTGACACACTGAGGATTGCTCCTGAACATGTGAACAAGAAAGTTCTTGCTTTGATGAACAAGAACAAAGGAGACCTTGATAAATTTATCAAGGAATTCAACAAGCTTGCATCAAAGAATAAATTATCTTTTTACTTCATGACAGCGCATCCAGGTTCTTCTCTGAAAGAAGCAAAAGAGCTTGGTAAAGAGATATCCAAGTTCAGGAATACTGATACAGTGCAGGTCTTTACACCAACACCAATGACAATGTCAACATGCATGTATTATACTGGAATGGATCCAAAGACAAAGAAGAAAATACATGTAGCACACACTTATTATGAGAAAAAAGAACAGAAAAGAGCTGTGATTGGCAGGTCAGGCAAGCAAGATTAAGAGTTATACTACAATCCTTATCCTGTCACCATCTTTTAATTTTAGTTTCTCTCTAAGAAAATAAGGGGCAATGACTTCTAATACATCATCTCCATGCACTGTCCTGAAAGGCTTTATCACTGCTGCAAGTATCTGCCTGCCATTATGCTCTATCTTTGCCTTTGCGCACTTCAGGCCTCCGAAACTCCGCTTCTTTGTGCTGAATCCCTCAATGAATATGAAATTAGGTATGCTCTGCAGTCTTGTTCCTGTCTTCTTATCTATTCTTATGTTCAGTGTTCCTGCATAAGGAATAAAATTCAGTTTGTTATTGAACTGCTTCTTGTATCCTTTCAGGCCGATGTAATACCTTCCCTCTCCAAGGCCTGAAACAAGCTCTCCTTTTATCTTCAGCTTCTTTCTTGAGAATATGCTGTTCAGCTCAGAATACCTTTTCTGCAGCAGATCAACACCTTTCTTCTCCAGCTTCACGACCTGGCCGTCAATGAATACCTTCCTTGACACCATGCCTTTAGATTCCATGTCCTTCATGAGCCTGGAGGCTGACTGCTGGCTCAGGCCTATGCCTGATGCAAGCCTTGAGGTTGAGAGCTTTATCTCATCACCCAGGCCGTGCCTGGCTATCTCTATGAGAATATCCATATACCTTGATCTAAGAGACTCATTGACCCCCATGCTACCCATAAATGAGTAGTTACTTAAAAAGATTATGGAAAGTTTGGGGCATTGATATGTTAACTTCAGCAACAACAAGGGACATGCAATATGTTAATGTCGGCAACAACATGAGGAAAATTTATAATTTATATGGCAGCAGCAACATTGGATTCGTACACCGTTAAAAATTTGCTTTGCAAATTTTTACCGTATTCGCAAAGGAAATTCCCGAACTTGCGTAACGGGAATTCCCTCTGCACTCAGTACTCATCCTTGCTGCTGCCTTAACTTTGTTGTTGCTGCCTAGCTAAAGCTAAGAGAATGCACCACCTCGCCAACATAGCATTAGCAGCATCTTATTGGCGAGGCTAGGAGAAGATTGCAATACAAACAACTCAATCCATCGCCACCTCTCTGTGGCCGGGTTCTTTGCGCTTGTCGGAGAGGCTAGGAAGAAAAAGCACAAACTAATTCTACTTAAAGCATGCACCACCTCGCCTATATCAGAATGGCAGAGTCTTTTTGGCGAGGCTAGGAATATTAACATTATAATCTATAATTTACATAACATTTAATAACAAAGAGGTACACATAAGCATTATGGACTTCAACCAGATCATGATATGGCTGGATGCATCAGGTTTCCTTGATGTGATCCTGCCGATATTCCTTATATTTGCTCTTGTGTTCGCTGTGCTAAGCGGATTTAAGATGTTCAACAAGGCAACAACAGTGGTCATAGGATTCCTCATGGGCCTGGCAACAGTCATACCTCATGTTATGGGAAGATATCCTCCCTGCTGGGATATTGTAGTTATAATAAACAATGCACTGCCGAGGATAGCCCTCGCAATTGTGGGCATCATACTATTTATGACAGTGCTTGGCATCATAGGACTCAACATAGATTTCTTTGGAAAGTTCATGTCATGGATTGCCCTTCTTGTATTTGCGTTTGTGGCCTATACATTCGCCACAGCAAGAGGACCGGGCTGCACTCCGATGATAAATGTCAGGGCAGGGCCGATCATTGACCTGATAATAGTCTTTGGAGTCTTTGGCCTGCTCGCATGGTGGATAATGAAAGGCGGAGAAAAGGGATGAGCATCTTCTATTTCTGCAATAATAATAATAATAATATAAAAGAAAAGATATAATAAAATTATTTCTTCACAACAGGCATCATGCTCTGGACTCTCATATCATTGTTTCCTTTCTCATATACCTGCTCGTGGACATGTTTCACTGCAGCCATTATACCTGGCATGTAGATTCCTCTGCCGTCAACTCTTGTCTCAAATCCCATATTTGTACCTCTGTCCTTGTGGGTGTTGGATTTGAATTCAATATCTGCTCCTCCTCCGAGTATGGTCAAGTAAAGGTTTGCTAAACGTGCATCCTGTGTATCTGCATATGAAACATCTTCTGCATGAGGCCCCACATTAAGGATGCCCAGATCAAACTGTTTTTCTGCCAATACCCTATATAAAGGTCTTCCATCTATATTTGATGTTGACTTTACACTGGCATTGAATCCAGAGAATGCCTCTTTGAGGTTGTCTGCTGCATATTCAATCAAAGCAGCCCAGAGTTCAAGAGGCTTTACTGTGTGTTCTTCAGACTGCATGAAAACCTTATGATAACCATGGCCTCTTGGTTCAAGCCTTTCTGGTGTTGATAAAGTCAAGGATGCGCCAAGTTTCTCAAGGGAAGCTGCCCATTTCTTTCTTGTTCCGCTTGGATCTTTCTTGTAGAGCTGGTGGCTTTCAGGAAAATCACCTGTGAACCCTTTAAGATAATCTTTGAAACTTGCGTCTTCTGCAAGCGCCTCAAGACCATGAGTAATAGCGATCAAAGGCAGAGCCATATTCACATCATACACCCCATTGCCTTTCAGGGCGCTCTTGTCAACTCCTGTTGTTCCGCTCACCCAGGGAATATTGTGTTTTGCATAAAGCTCTGTATTGTTTGTTCCTGGTGTTCCAAATTCTACTGCTACAATATTCTTAATCCCCTGCTTATTGACAAGATTATTCAGTGCTCCATCAAATTTGTCTGGCTTTAGAAGCACGTAACTGAATCCCTTATTTTGATGAGGATACCACATCAAATCTTCAATATCCTCTCCTGTAAAAGCAACTGGCAGAACATGCATGTCATCTCTTGCATTGATTGTCTTTGCAATCTCAGCACCCATGCTTCCAGTTCCTGATAATAAGACATTTATTGGTTCCATTATTCAAACCTCCTCATTCCTCTGCGTTTCCCTATCAAAAGAGCATCCATAGCATATTGGTGAGTGATGCAGATTCAAGAGAATTCCCTCATCATTTATCTCCATCCCTCTCTGTGCATAGTGAGGATCCATCTCTGTAAGTGTCTCAATGGTAAGGCATTTGTGGCCTCTGCAATAGACACCTTTCTTGTTTCCACCTAAAGAAGTTTCTGATAAAACTATAAGCGAGCCTGCTACCCCACTAAGATCCTCAAGAGTATGATAATCAGAAGTCATGTTTGTGCCTAATCCAAGAAGGCATCTGCTTTCTTCTTCTCCGCCACCCATAGAGAAAGCAATAGATATTTTCCTTATAAAACTTTCTTTTCTAGATTACCCCAGAATGGATACGAATTCGTAATCATTTCCCATCTATCAGTTCGTTCAGTGCATCGTATGCCTTTGTAGCGTCCTTCTTGCTGACAACAAAGTTCAGCTCCTTGAATGTGGAAATGACTTCAAGAATGTTAACACCATTCCAGGCCAGCTTTCTTGTTATTGTCGCAATCACACCTGGCTGGTCAACATACTCTTTTGGGAAGTTCAGGCCGACAATCACAAGGCCTTTGTCTTTCCTCACAATCTTCTCTCCTTCAAGCGTCTTCTCTATTCTGTCAGCAAACTTCTCATTTGCTATGATGGACACCTCATAGTTTCCCTGGATTATATTCAGTGAATCTCCTTTTTCATAATCAACAATAGAGTATATCTTACTGAGCTTGCTGAAGAATGAAGGGGACTTCAGCACTCCGATGTCGCAGACATTTGTCTTCATGAATATCTCAGAATTATAGTCAAATTTCGCTCTTGGAGCTTTGCTCCTTATCTTCTCTGCTGTCCTTCTCAATGCCATGACTATTGCGCTGATCTTGACTTTTTTCTCAAGCATCCTCTCAATGTCAGGCTTTATGTTTTCTGCAACAGATGCATAATTAACAATGTCCTCTATTATTGCCTCCTGCAAAAGAGGCCTCTCCTTTACAATATGTTCAACTATATGCGCTACTGTAGGCATTTTATTTCTTTCATAACCTCTGTAAATAACACGGAATAACACATTGTGTTATTATAATAACATTAAGTTAATATACTAATATATAAAATTATTGTTTATTGCCAAAGTTTTTGCCTTGCTTTTGCAAGGCATTCATTGTCAAGGGGGATAAGAAAAATGGAGAATGAACATTCAGATGAAATAGGATATGTGGATCATAACATACATGGTGCAGGCACTGCACTTGTCACACCCATGAACAGCAATGGAAGTGTTGACTATGGTGCATTGAAGCATCTTGTAGAATTCCAGATTGACAAAGGAATAGGTTTTCTTGTTCCCTGTGGAACAACAGGAGAGAGCGCTACACTGTCTAACAGGCAGCATGATCTTGTTGTTGAGAGGGTTGTGGAATATGCTGATGGAAGAGTCCCTGTTGTGGGAGGCACAGGAAGCAACAGCACCTGCGAAGCACTGAAGAGGACAAGGCACGCAAAAGAGGCAGGCGTTGATGCAGTGCTTCTTGTTGAGCCATATTACAACAAGCCAGAAGAAGAGGATATCATATCAGAATATTACACTATAATTGCAACTGAGAATGAAGACCTGCCGATGATCGCATACCATGTGCCTGGCAGGACAGGAGCAAGTTTCACAGAATACTCTGCAAGAGAGCTTGCTAAGATACCTGAATTCATTGGTGTGAAGTGGGCAGATCCAACTGATCTTGAAACAGCAAGATTCATATGCGAGAATCCAGGATTAGAGCTGTACTCAGGAGAGGATGCAGAAAATCTTATCTTCTATAAGATGGGAGGAAAAGGAGCGATCTCAGTCACAGCAAATGCAGTCCCTGACCTTGTCTCAGAGGTGTGGAACCTTTATGCAGCTGGAGACAATGAAGGAGCAGAGAGCCTGCAGGAAAGGATAGCTGAGCTTAACTCTGCGATGTTCATCGCAGGCAATCCTAAGTCAGTAAAGACAGCTCTGCATGCAATGGGAATGATACAGCCTCATGCAAGAAAACCGATATCTCTTGCAACAGGAAACAAGAGAACAACAATAGAGACCGCCCTGGAGAATATAGGGATACAAGTAGTCAACAGGTGAGACAATGATGCAATACGCTTTCAATCCAGAACCCTATGAGAAGCAGCAGTTCCAAAGAGATGCTGCGTACGTAGTGGCCACCCTATCTGGACTTACATCAGACAGCTCAATGAGAAGGATCAGAGGAGAGATTGACTGGGGAAGACTCTATCAGAGAAAGCAGAGAGGAGATGCTCCTGCAATGCAGGTAGAGCATTATACTGGCTCTGATGAGTATCATCTCAGGATCGGGATGAATGGCCAGACTCCAGAATCACAAAAGACAGCTACAGATGCCCTTGTCACAACAATTCTTGGAAAGTATGCCATGCGGCAGGTGCATGAAGACCAGGCAAAGCTTTAAATAACCTTATTTCTTTTTTATTATTATGGCAAAAAATGGCAAGGGATCTGCAAAGCAAGATAAACCAGATTCATCACTATTCTGGGCAGACCAGATTGCAGATGAGATAATCAACAGAAAGGATTTCCATTATGACAAATCCAAAAAGGTTCCAGAATTCAAGGAATTTGTTGTGAAGACATCTGCAAGCCTGTCCGGAGTATTGCATATAGGCCGTCTTTCTGACACAATAAGGTCTGCTTCTGTCCACAAGGCACTGCTTGATGCAGGAGTGAAATCAAGATTAATCTGGGTCTCTGAGGATATGGATCCATTGAGGAAAGTGCCAAAAGGAATCCCTCCAGAATATGAGAAGTACCTCGGAACACCTGTTACAGAAGTGCCTGATCCTGACGGCTGTCACAAGTCATACGCAGATCATCACAGAGAGGAATATCTGCGGGTCATTGACCAGTTTGTTGATTCTAATATGGATAAGTTCTCAATGAGAGAGGAATATAAGAAAGGCAATTTCAGAGAGCAGATAAAGAAGATAATAGATAATGCTGAGAATGTGAAGGATATCCTGAGGAAGTACAGGGATTCAGAGCTGCCTAAAGGATGGAGCCCTTTCACGCCTATATGTGAGAACTGCGGAAAGATTGCAACTCCGAGCATAACAAAGTTTGAGGATGGAAAAGTGCATTATTTATGCCAGGACTACAAGTTCCAGACAACCACAGCAAAAGGCTGCGGGCACAAAGGTGTTGCTGATCCATTGAAGGATCCAGGAAAGCTTATGTGGAAGTCAGAATGGGCCAGCCAGTGGGACCGATGGAATGTATGCTCAGAAGGCGCAGGAAAGGAATATCAGGTCCCGAACTCAGCATTCTGGGTCAATGCAGAGATATGCGAGAAAGTCCTGGAATTCCCTCATCCAGTCCCTATATTCTATGAACACCTGATGATTGACAACAAGAAGATGTCTGCATCATTAGGGAATGTTGTCTATCCAAGCGAATGGCTTGAGGTTGCTACACCTGAGCTTTTGAGGCTTTTCTACAATAAGAGGCTGATGAAGACAAGAAGTTTCTCATGGACAGACCTGCCGAAGCTGTATGATGAGTTCGACCATCTGGCAGAGCTTTTCTCAGGAAATAAGAAGATGGATAATGTAAAGAAAGAGGAGCACATCCATAGGCTCTTTGACATAAGCCATGGCAAGAAAGCGAGAAAACCTCTCAAGATGAGGTTCAGCCATGCAGTGCTTGTATCACAGCTCTTTGAGAAAGAGCAGGACATGATAGATGCATTGAAGAAGACAGGCCATTGGGAAGAGGACAAGAAAAAGGAGATAATAGACAGGCTTGACAAGGCCAATGCATGGCTCAGGAAATATGCTCCAGAGGATGCCATCTATGAGCTGCAGTCAGACGTGAGCGAGGAAATGAGAAATAATCTGTCTGACAAGCAGAAGAAAGCCCTGCATCTTGCGGCAGACAAGGCAAGGGACAATGATTACACAGAAGAGGAACTGCATAATGAATTCTACAGGATATGCGAAGAGCTTGACATTCCTATAAAGGATTTCTTCAAAGGAGCATACATGGTGCTGCTCAAGAGAGAAAGAGGCCCAAAGCTCGCATCGTTCATATTAACATTAGGAGAAAGGGCACTGGAATTGTTCAGGAATGTCTAGCCATCCAGGTACTGCTCAACATGGTCAACCTCATGTTTAAGCACTGTCTTTGAAGCATCCTGAACAGTGCCTGTGCTGACTCCTTCATTATATCTTTCCATTGCTATTCTGCATTCGTCTTTCATATTAAGAAGAGATAAGACATAAGCTTTCTCAAGATTAATGATTGCAGTAGGTCCTTCTCCACCTTCAACTTCTGAATAAAGCTTCTCAGATTCATTGAGTATCTCAACAGACCTCATCAGATGATGTTCTGAATTATTCTCGTCTGCTTCTGCTCTTAAATAATGGGCCCTTCCAAGTCCATGGTTAGCATCTGCTTTGATGCTTATTATATTTCTTGACAGGTAATCTATTCCTTTATATGTTATCAGCCCATCATTAACAGTACCTTCAGAAAGCAGTTCATCAGAAAGGGATATCGCTTTCATGAAACAGCCTTCTGATTCTCTGAAATCATCTTTACCAAGAGTAACCTCTTTTCTCAATGCTCTTCCAAGGTAGTTTGCTCCTTTGACAGAAGATGATCTTGCCATCTTTTCCATATGGCCATGCTTTTCATATATTTCTTCTGCCTTCTTAAGATCCTCTATTCCCAGATCATGGTCTATCCTGAACTGGTTAAAGAATATTCCTCTAAATTCTCTCACAATAGCTTCAACAATATCATGCTGAGAATCTATAAGTTCCATAGATTCCCTGAAATATGATAATGCTTGAGCTGTTTTATTCTCATCATCCTCAGGGCTGATAGAAACTCTTATTGAATCTGCGCTATAGGCTTTCTTCAAAGCTTCCACAGAATCTCTTATATCTCTGTCAAGACTATCATCAGAAAGATGCTTTTGGGCCACTGCATCATATCCTTCAATTGCCCTATCCTTGTCTGGATGAAGAATCCTGTGTTTGAAGAAAACCTCTTCAAAACCATTCCATGCGTCCTGTATTGTCTGGTCTATGGATACCATAACAGATACAAACAAAGAGGTATTATAAAAAAGTTTCTATCTTTACTATAACAGAGTGGTTAACTTAAACAAACAGTTAATTTTATAAACCACAGTATATTAAAGAGAACTATGCCAGTAGCAAGCAGAAACATAGTTGTCCAGTACAATGACAGGACAGTAGTGGGCCTGAACGAAAGGATCACTGTCTACGGCCCAAAAGGCAGGAAAGAAGTAGTGGCAAGGATAGACACAGGAGCTACAAAAAGCTCAATTGATGTCAAGCTTGCTGCAGAGCTTAGGTTAGGGCCGATACTCAGGTCAAAGATGGTCAAGTCTGCATCAGGCAATACACTCAGGCCAGTGATAGAGACTGAGATATCAATCGCCAACAAGAGGATAAAGTCAGAGTTCACTCTTGCTGACAGGAGCCATATGAAATACAGTGTGCTTATAGGGCAGAATATTCTGAAGGACAACAGGTTCCTTGTTGATCCTACAAAAGTTGAATAAGGTTATAGAATGAAGGGGGCAGTGATAAGTCTTGGAAGCGTATCTTCAAAGTGGGTAGCAGAAGCTATGAGAAAATACTTTGATGAGGTTGATGAAGTACAGCTCAAGGAGATAGAGGTAGATGTAGGAAAAGATGGAATAAATGTCCTTTACAGGGACAAGCCACTGAATGATTATGACTGCATCTATGCAAAAGGATCATTCAGATACACTGAGATGCTCAGGTCAATAAGCTCTGCTCTTGCAAAGAAATGCTTCATGCCCATAGCCCCGTCTGCTTTTTCCATAGGCCAGGACAAGCTGCTGACACAGCTCAGGATGCAGCAGCATGCTGTGCCTACACCTACAACATACCTTGCAGCCACTGCAGAGGCAGCAAAAGCCATATTCGAGAAAGTGAATTATCCTATTGTTATAAAATTCCCAAAAGGAACCCAGGGAAAGGGTGTCATGTTCGCCGAGTCATACTCTTCAGCATCATCCATGCTTGATGCGCTGACAGCGCTCAAGCAGCCTTTCCTTATACAGGAGTATGTTGAGACAGGAGGCGTTGATGTAAGAGCTATTGTTGTGGGAAACAAGGTCGTCGGCGCTATGAAGAGAAAGGCTGTTGAAGGAGAGAAGAGATCCAACATACATGCAGGAGGAACCGGAGAGCCTTTTGATCTTGACAACCATTCCAAGAAGATCGCAGTCAGGGCAGCTGAAGCGATTGGCGCAGGCATATGCGGAATAGACATGCTTGAGAGCGCCAAAGGCCCTTTAGTTCTTGAGGTCAATCTCAGCCCTGGCCTGCAGGGCATAACAAAAGCCACAAAGATGGACATAGCTGACAAGATAGCAAAATGGCTATATGAGACAACAAAGTCAAGGAAGAAGGTAGAGCAGATCTACGGAGCTTCAAATGTGCTCGAGGAGCTTGGCATACAGGGAACATCAAAGGCCGCGAGTCAGTCCAAAGAGATACTGACAAACCTTGACTTCAGGGGCAACAGGATACTTCTGCCAGAAGTCATCAATGACATAGCAGACTTCAGCGAGAAGCATGAGGTCTCAGTGAAAGTAAAGAAAGGCGAAGTGATTATAAGGAAGTTCGGCGAGATGAAGAAGTGAGTTATCTATTTTTATATCCTAACCTCTTGTTATAATCTTTATGATCCATTATTTCAAGAATGAATGCAACTATCTCTATCTTTGTTTCTCCTGCTGTCAAAGTGTAGAGCATTCTCCAGAACATCGGAAGCTCTACCCTGAATAGGTTTGAGATACCATACTTTGATCTGTATTCATCTGGAATCAGATTCTTTGCGATTGGATTGCCATAGTGCATATCAATCTTTATAAGCTCTATCTTGTTATGGAGCGCATCAAGAATTGTCCGTTCAGTCTTTGATGATGGTGACTGCTCTCTCAAATAATTGTATACCTCTTCTGCTTCTGGTGAGAAAGTCACTTTTACTTCTTTTTCCATTGATAAGAAAGAGAATGATGCTTTTATATGGGTTTCTAAAAATTTACGGAAGATTTCCGTTAGATTAAGAGGCCTTCAGAGACAGCCTTCCTCATATTCTTGTTGGAGTTATGTATCCAGGTTATTCCTTTCAGGCTCACTGCAATCTTGTTGCTTTCCTCAAGATATTCAAGTATCACCTTCAGTGTATTATGGTTTACCTGCTTTGGAAGCCTCTTTTTCAGCTCTGCTATGGTTATCACACTTTCATCCATGTTCTTTAGAGTGTCTTCTACCATAAGTACTGTATTAAGAGTGGGGGAGTGCTCTAATCTTGTTTCAGCCATCTGCTTGTACATCTTAGTCATAAAAAGTTACTAACTAGTAAGCTATATTTACTAAATAATATATAAAGCTTTGGGTTTTTGGAAAGCGAGAAAGCGATTCTCTGGCAGAATTTCGGCGAGATGAAGAAGTGATCATCTTTTTTCTGATTCAAACATATTCTTTATTGCACACTCAACAAAATGCGACTTGTTCCTGAAAATATCCCTTTCTTTACGGAGCCTGGCCTGTATCAGGGCAATTGTTTCCTCGTCCAGGCTTATGCTCATTCTGTGTTTCATTTTCATCCTATTTTATCCTTAGTCTGGCCTTTAAGCAGTCTGCTTTCCTGCCATACTCTAATTCATTAAGCGTCTTGTCATTGCCTGGCCCATAGATAAATTTATCGTCCTTGAAGAATCCGAGTCTTACTTCAGGCTCAGGAAATTGTCTCCTGAATTTCTCTCTCATTGACTGGCTTCCAAAAATCTTGCATGAATCATAGAAGTCGACAATCAATGAGTCTTTAGAGGGTCTTGCATAGACAGGATAACTCTTGCATACCTCAAACCTGCGGGGATCATCATAGGCTGTGCATCCAGACTTAGAGTCATACAAAGGACATTTATCTCCATATAATGAATGCTCAAAAGGTATGTCAAAGCATATCCTTGTAAGTCCTTGTGAGGGTTTTAGATGTTTTATTAATGCAGGCTGCTCTATAGGCTCGCCGCTCTTCCTGATTACATTAAGTATTGTGTCATCTGTATAGAAACTTGACAGCCACTCTTTGACAGAATCCTGATTGAGATCCTCTGGTTGATATACATTTACACCAGTATCAGTCAACAGGCTGATATCCTCTCCTTCCTTGAAACTTATCTTGTGCCTGACTCCACTGCAGCAGTTGTCAATGCACTTTGGACAGTTCTTTGTAGCCTGCTCCTGCACCCATTCCCTGATTGCTTTATTCTTAGAATCATCCATTTTCATATTCTCTATTCCCAGAATAATATCTGGTCACTGCTTTCTTCATCAGTTCCATGATTTCCAGCTCAAATTCAGGGTCTTTCATCTTGAATAATGACCTCCTACAGAATAATCATTATATCAATTCCTCTCTGAGGTTTGCCTGGATCTTTGCCGCTCTCATTCCTGTCATCATAAATATCCCTTACTTCTGGAGGCCTTTCAAGAGGAAGCTCAAGAGGTATCTCTCTGCCTGGCTTTTTCCTGTCATAATCAGGTTTTGGAGGTATCCATGGAAGGTCTTCAGGCATTTCAGGAAATTTGTCATTTCCTGGCTTGCCAGGATTCGGTATATAGAAGACTCCTGGCGGTAGATCATCTGGATTAATTTCAAAATCATCTGGAATATCATCTTCTGACATTTTCACCACCTCTTTGTAATAAAAAGTATTACTTATATTTAAATCTTTTGTTTTTTATCACTAATTAGTGGCTAAACAGCACAAAATACAATAAAGAACTAATATATGAAAGTAATAAAAAATTTAACAGATTAACCAACAGATCATTCAAAAACCCCAGGAATCTCATTTATATCCTTGTACTCAAGCACTCTCCTGCTCAGACCTCTGAGGGTTGTTGAAACCCTTGTCCCATACCTGTGCACAACATATACTGGCTTGCCCATCATATAAGCAATGCCAGCCTCAATGCCAAGCCCTGTGCCATTCTGAGAGCACTCTATCAGAAGAGCGTCATTCTCCCTGATCTTATCAACCACATTACTGATCATGTCAGTAAAGTCTGGCCTGCCATGCTGGGAATATCCCTCATTCTTCACAAAGAAATAAGGATTGTATCCTCCCTGCTTAAGCACTTTCTCCAGTCCGTCCATCAATTCTTTATTGTGCCTCTGCTCAAACTTTATTGCTACAAATAAGTTCATTGTATCTCACCTCGGTTCTCCATAAATCTCTGGAATCCCTGCTCTGCAAAACCGAGCAGTTCTTGTGTTGAAAAGTATGGATTGCAGGATCTTTCAGGAATGGCTGCATACTTATTCAGGCATTGCTGAATCTTTTCCGGACCCTTATAATCTATACCTGAACTGAATCCTGATGTATAAGGAAACATCCTGTTCACTTCTTCATACAATACAGTGCCAGGGTATGCTTTCACGATGTTTATCCCTACCCTATCAACATCAAGAGCTGCTGCATAATCAAGAGTCTCTTTTATCTCTTTTTCAGTCTCCCATGGAAAGCCGATCATAAAAAAAGCCTTGGTCTTTATCCCTATACTGCTTGTCATTTCACAGACATCCTTGGCTTTCTCTGGAGTGATGTTCTTTCTTATCCTTTTCAGCACATCCTCATTAGCAGACTCAATGCCATAGCTGATATGATAGCATCCTGCATCTTTCATCCTTATCAATGTTTCCTCATCCACTGTGTTGATTCTTGAAAGGCATCTCCATTTGACATCTTTATGCATACCTGATGCAACATAAGCATCCAGGAAAGCATTGAGTCTCTTCCTGCTCACTGTGAATGTATCATCAAGAAAATGTATCTCCTTAAGTTCAAAATCCCTCCTGTAATTATCAATCTCCTCTATCATGCTCTCAGGACTCCTGAATTTTATCTTCCTGTCCCAGATCTGCGGAGTTGAACAGTAGGTGCATTGATTAGAGCATCCTCTTGTAGTGAACATTGACACAATGCCAGTCTCCTTCAGCTCATCAGGGATTATGGAGGTGTCAGGAAATGCAAGGGAATCCAAGTCAGTAATAGGTTCTGATCTTGAGTTAACAACTGCAACGCTGTTCTTCTTGTAGGTTATTCCAGGAATGTATTCAAGTTCTGCACCAGAAAGCACTTTTGGTACTGTGATCTCTCCTTCATTCCTCACAACAACATCAATGCTGTCGTGGCTGATTATCTTATCATGGAGCAATGTAGCTCCAGGACCTCCAATGATTATCAAAGGGTCATAAGAGTCTTTGATCTTTCTGGCAGTCTCAAGCACAACACTGAGATTAGGCAGAGTTACATTCATTCCTACTGCTTCAGGCCTCTGCTCAGCAACCTGTTCAACAATATCATCAACAGGAATCCTGTAAAAGTTTCCATCAATAAAACCTGCATCAAATCCTGCTCTCTTTACAGAAGATGAGACATAAGCAAGCCCGACAGAATAGGTCTTATCAGTCTGCATCTCATTTCCCATTGAGTCCACACTGTAGAATTGACTTGGAGCATTTATCAGCACTACATCTTTAGTTTGTTTCATTTCAGACACCTTTTCATAGCTCTCGCTAACCTGAATCAATCATTGATTAGATCCTGCACAGATCAGAAGAACTCTTCAGAGTTCTTTTCACTAAGAACCATATGAAGTCTGATTATTAAGTGAGTTTTTACGCTATTTCCGGAAGAAATAATGGCTATCCTGAAAGTTTTACGCATAATTTGGAAGAACATCAGACCCTGATGATTAGACTGGAAATATTACAATTTAGATGAATATTCTAACTCTGAACTTCAATCTGGACTTCAGCAGCATGGACCCTCTCAGAACCCAGAAAGCTAGCTTATCAGCGCTTCTCAAAGTATTCTACAAACACAAAATTTATAAATAAAACTGGCTTTTTTGTTTATAGAAAAGACCCCTCAGAGAGCTTCTAGAGGTGAAATCTAAGCCTTATACAGGGTCAGAAAAAAGCATTTAGATACAGGGCTAAAAATATGGCAGAAGATACAGAAGAACAGCAGAAATCAGCTGAAAATGAGCCAGAAAAAGCTGATGCAAAGGAAAACCAGGAAGACGAACAGAGCCAGATTTACGGTGCAGAATCAATACAGGTCCTCGGCGGAGCAGAGGCTGTAAGGAAACGGCCTGCAATGTATATAGGCTCAACAGGTCTCTCAGGACTACATCATCTTGTGTATGAGGTAGTTGATAATTCAGTAGATGAAGCTCTTGCAGGATACTGCACAGAGGTCAATGTAAGGATAAACAAGGATAATTCACTAACAGTCACAGACAATGGAAGGGGAATACCAGTAGAGAAGCACCCAAAGTTTGACATGTCAGCATTGGAGGTTGTGATGACAAAGCTCCATGCAGGAGGCAAGTTCTCAAGAAAGACATACAAGGTCGCAGGAGGACTCCATGGAGTGGGAATATCAGTGGTAAACTCCCTGTCAAAGAAGCTTGTAGTAAAAGTCAAGAGGGATGAACATGTCTATGAGCAGGAGTACTCAAGAGGAAAGCCAAAGACATCACTGCAGGCAGGAGAAAGCACCACAAATACAGGAACTGAGATAACATTCTGGCCTGATGAGGATATCTTTGAGGATACAGAATTCCATCATGATATCTTATCAGCAAGACTGAGAGAGCTTGCCTTTCTCAACAAGGGACTCAAGATAATACTTATTGATGAAAGGAACGCAAAGAGGGATGAATTCATTTATGAAGGGGGGATAAAATCATTCATAGAGTTCATGAACAAGAACAAGAAGCCTCTCCATAATGTAATATACTTCCAGAAAGAGAAAGATGGAATTATGCTGGAGATAGCATTTGCATACAATGACAGCTATCAGGAGAACATATACAGCTTTGCCAACAACATAAATACAAAAGAAGGAGGAACGCATCTTGTAGGTTTCAGGACCGCCCTTACCAGAGTGCTTAACAGGTATGGTGAGGACAAGAAGCTGCTGAAGGATGTCAAGCTTACCAGCGAGGACACAAGAGAAGGCATTTCTGCAGTGATATCTGTGAAGATACCAGAGCCCCAGTTTGAGGGACAGACAAAGACAAAACTAGGCAATTCTGAAGTGAAAGGGATAGTTGACTCGCTTGTCA
The DNA here is from genome assembly GCA_014729495.1 of Candidatus Woesearchaeota archaeon. GTDB lineage: Archaea > Nanobdellota > Nanobdellia > Woesearchaeales > UBA12501 > WJJV01. The sequence continues at coordinate 7,549 of WJJV01000116.1, read as the reverse complement.
GCTCAGGACTCAGTACATTCCTTGAGGAGAATCCCACAATAGCAAGGACAATAATAGAAAAGAGCTCGACTGCAGCAAAGGCAAGAGAGGCTGCAAGGAAGGCAAGAGAACTTACAAGGAGAAAATCGGTTCTTGAGTCAAGCACCCTTCCTGGAAAGCTCGCTGACTGCTCAAGCAGGGATCCTTCAAAGACAGAGCTGTTCATTGTTGAGGGAGATAGCGCAGGTGGTAGCGCGAAGCAGGGAAGAGCAAGAGAATTCCAGGCCATACTTCCTCTGAGAGGAAAGATCCTCAATGTAGAGAAGGCAAGGCTAAACAAGATATTCGCGAACAATGAGATAATAACCATGATAACTGCCATAGGCACAGGCATAGGCGATGAGTTCAATATTGAGAAGGCAAGATACCACAGGATAATCATAATGACAGATGCTGATGTTGACGGCAATCATATAACCACTCTTCTCCTGACATTCTTCTACAGGTACATGCCTGAGCTGATAGAGAAAGGATATATCTATATCGCGATACCTCCATTATATAAGATATCCAAAGGAAAGTCATCAGAGTATGCATATACAGAAGCAGATAGGGAGATAATACTGAGAGAAAAAGGCGAGGAAGGGGCAAGCATCCAGAGATACAAGGGACTTGGAGAGATGAATCCTGTCCAGCTGTGGGAGACAACAATGGATCCTGAGTCAAGGATAGTCAAGCAGATAACAGTAGAGGACGCTGTCAAGGCAGACAAGATATTCACAATACTCATGGGCGATGAGGTAGAGCCCAGAAGGAAGTTCATTATGGACAATGCAAAGAAGGCAGTGAATCTGGATATATAATGAAGAGAATAGAACTTTCTTATAAACATGACCAGAATGATGATATAACACACCTTGAGGAGTGCGTGGCAAGATTAAACAGCAAAGGAGGAGTTAAGAGGCCTTTCCCACATTCAGAAAAGCCAAGGATACCTCTTGCTCTAGATATTGAAGAAAACAATGGAAGACTCAGAAAGATCATTTTATATGCTGAAACCCTAGGAAAAAGCGATCTTGACAACAGGATAACAGCAGAATATGACAAGGATACCCTTTATGAGACTGTTAGAATGCCTTATGGATGGTGCGGACTGCACCTATATTTTGAAAGGCATGGTTTTCACACTTTAAAGCAGTAAGTTCAGGGTTTCATTGCGAAATCTTTATAAACCCCCTTTTTTCCCGTATATATTCTAATGGCAAAAGCTAAACAAAAGTCCGGAGTGGTTGATGTCTGGAAGAAGAAGCGATGGCATAAGATAATTGCCCCTAAGATGTTCAATGAACAGCTTCTGGGAGAGACACCTGCTTTAGAGCCTGGCATGGCTAAGGATAGGACTGTCACTGTAAATCTCATGCATCTCACAAGGGACATGAAAAAGCAGAATATCAATATGACCTTTGAGGTAAGCAGGGTCATGGGAGATACTGCATATACAAGTGTAAAGAAGTTCGAGCTTATACCATCATCAATAAAGAGATTCGTAAGGAGAGGAAGGCAGAGAGTAGATGATTCATTCCTCTGCCTGACTGCTGACAACAAGAAAGTGAGGGTCAAGCCGCTCATAATAACAAGGAACAATGTGACTGGTTCTGTATCAACAGCTTTGAGAAAGAAAGCAAAAGAGTACCTTGTTGTCAGGATAAAGAAGAATCCAAGCGATAAGCTTCTACAGGATACTGTGAACCACAGGATACAGAAGGATCTCAAGGATATTCTCAGCAAGACCTATCCTCTCAGGACATGTGAGATAAGGATCCTCAGCTTTGAGAAAGAGGAATCAACAGAGCAGGAAAGTGAAGATACTTCTGAGCAGCAGGATGCGCAAGCAGAGAAGAAGACTGAAGATAATCAGGCAGAAGTGACTGAGGATTCTGTCAAGAAAGAAGCTCCTGCAAAAGAAGTGAAAGAAGCAGACAAAGAAAAGAAGCCTGCTGCAAAGAAGAAAGCTGAGGAAAAACCAGATCAGGATAATTCTGAGAAAGAGCCTAAAAAGGAAGAAGGCAATACAACCAAGACTGAAAACTAAGAAGATTAAGATGGCAGAAGACAACAAAGAGCCAAAAAAACCTTATCCTGTTGTTGATGATAAGAAATGCACAGGATGCAATACCTGCATCGAGATCTGTCCTATGGAAGTATTTGTTCTTGAAGGGACTAAAGCAGTTGTGAAAAGACCTGACCAGTGCATTGGCTGCAGGGCATGCGAAAGCCAGTGCCCTGAAAATGCTATCAGGATAATTGATGAGTAAATCTTTATATAACCCCTTATTTCTTGAATTGATATGGAACCTCTAAGTATAGGCAAGGTAAAGATAGAAACACCTGTTATACTGGCACCCATGGCTGCAGTTAACTGCGCATCATTCAGGCTTCTTTGCAGGGAAGCAGGAGCAGGAATGGTTACAACACCAATGCTTGTATGCAATCAGGTAGTTGCCAATCCAGAGAAGATAATAAGCAGGACATGCTATCTGAAGGAAGAGAAGCCGATAAGCACTCAGCTTCTAGGATCTGACCGGAAGCTTATGGAAGAGGCCACAAGGATTATAGATGAATTCTCTGATGTCATTGACATCAATCTGGGCTGTCCGGAAAAGGATGCTCTTGCAATACAGGCTGGAGCTTTCTTTGCAAAACATCCAGAGCAAATAGAGAAAGCAATCGCTCCGGTCATCTCTGCAACAAACAAGCCAGTGACTGCTAAGATAAGAACAGGCTGGGATGAGAAGTCAATTAAGACACTGGAGATAGTCCGGATACTTGAAGATCTGGGGATTGATGCAATCACTATACATGCAAGGACAAAGAAGCAGAAGTATTCAGGCAAAGCAGACTGGGATGAGATAATGAAGGCAAAAGAACAGGCCAATGTCCCAATCATAGGAAATGGTGATATCTTTGTGCCAGGAACAGCAAAAGCCATGATGGAGCAGACAAGATGCGACGCTATCATGGTAGGAAGGGGTGCCATAGGAAATCCATTGATATTCAGAGGGATCAAGGCACTGCTTGAGACAGGCCAGGGACTTCCAGAACCCACAGAACAGGAGAAGATTGATTCTTTCATGAGATTCCTGAAGTACTACAAAAAGCACGAGAAGGTGAGGGCATTCACAGAGCTCAGGCAGCAGGCAATGTGGTTCACAAAAGGGCTTAGAGGAGCAAGAAGCTTAAGAGATAAATTAATGCGCTCTCAGACAGTAGATGAGATATTAAGCATTTATTCTAATACCTGAACAGAGCAAAGAATCTTGAAATGATAATGAGTTCATAAAAGATTGGAGAGTTTCTTAACTTTATGCCGGCAACAACAGAAAATGCTTTGCATTCGTAAGAACAATAAGTGATTCAGATGTAGTCAGAGAGAGGTTTTGGTTTTTGCGGCAACAGCAACAACCCAGAACTCATACACCGTTAAAAATTTGCTTCACAAATTTTTACCGTATTCGCAAAGGAAATTCCCGAACTTGCGTAACGGGAATTTCCTCTGCACTCAGTATTCGTTCGTGTTGCTGTTGCCTCAACTATTGCTGCTGTGCTGAATCCAAGATTCAGTGCCACCTCTCCGATATCAGGTTAGCAGCATCTGATCGGAGAGGCTAGGAGGAAAGTGCAATACAAACAAGTCACAGGCATAGCCACCTCTCCGATTTCGGATTAGCAGCGTCTGATCGGAGAGGCCAGGAGAAATACTAAAGCTATACTTTCTGAGTAAGCCATCACCACCCTCAGTGTTCAGGTTCTTTGTGCTTATCGGCGAGACAAAGAGTAAGTTATTCTAATAAGAGAACAAACTTAGGGTGGAGGAAGCCAGCATGATCTTCCAATTAATCACAAAATATATAAATATTAAGACCACCAATACCATTATGAAGCGTTCAGTGAAGATCGGTTTCTGCTTTGGGCTTACTTCTGGAATCATAACCACTCTAGGCCTTATGGTCGGCCTGAATTCCGGAACGCATTCAAAAATGGTTGTTATTGGAGGAATCCTGACTATAGCTATTGCAGATGCTTTCTCAGATGCATTGGGAATCCATATATCAGAGGAATCCCAGAAAAAGAACACGCCAGCAGACATATGGAAAGCGACAATCTCAACATGGGTCTCAAAATTTGTCTTTGCGCTCACATTCGCGGTTCCTGTCCTGCTGCTTGACCTGAACTCTGCAATAATAGCTGGAATTATCTGGGGATTAGGTCTTCTTGGAATACTCAGTTATTTCACAACCAATGAGAACAAATGGAAAGCAGTGCTGGAGCATATGGCAATTGCAATCATTGTGATAATCATAACCCATTTTGTGGGAGAATTCATAGGAAAAGTCTTTGTATGATCTGGATGGATAATAAAAATTTGACCATTATCTTGTAAGCAAATCCTAACCCCACCCGAAAGCAGGGTGTCAACATCTAAAGGAGGTCTTCCCCTTTGAGCAGAGCTCAAAGTATTAATGGACTGCATTTTACTTGCAAATTCGAAAGAATTTGCAAGTCTGATAATGCCAGACGAGCTTGCGATTCGGCATTATCTTTAGATGGTCAAATTTTTAGTCTTGAGAATGGCTTGCTGCCATTTTCAATAATTTGTTCATCAATCATCCTTCATCGCGCCTTTTGCCGGGAATGCTTGCTGTTGAGCCTTCTGAGAGTGAGAGTTATCCAAGCAACAGCAAGAGAAGATGAGGCCAGCCCTCCAAGAATCATGGCTGCTGCTATTGACAGATACCCTAATCCAAGGTAGAAAACAAATAATGATGCAAGAGGTATGGCTACAATGAATACCCTTACAAGGTTTATCACAAGGCTGGGCACTCCATATCCCATTCCCTGCAATGCCCTTCCAATCATCATCCCTACAGCAATCAGAGGGAATGAGAAAACATTGACCCTTATGTATGATGCTCCAATATAAATCAGTGATATGTCAGCAGTGAATATCCTCATGAAAAGCGAAGGTGCTATGAAGAAGAGGGCCCCTACAAGAGATGTTATCAGAACACCCACTTTCACAGCATATTTTATTGTGCTCTTCAGGAGATAATGCTTCTTTGCTCCATAGAACATGCCTGTAAGAGTCAGAAGGGAGATCGAGAAAGCCACAACAGGCATGACAGCAAGGCTCTCAAGCCTTGATGCTACGCCGAATGCAGCAACATAGTCTGTTCCGAAATAAACCATTATCCTGTTTATTGCCATGAAATAGAATGACATAACTAGCATTGTGAGGCTTGCAGGAGCTCCAACTTTCATTATATCCCAGCATACCCTGCATGAGAACTTGAAAGACTCCATCCTTGGCCTGATCTGGGCATGCCTGAGATAGTATACAGACATAATTACTCCTGCTGCAAATGATGAAACAGTCGCTATCGCAGCTCCCTTTACTCCAAATCCAAGGATATATATGAATATAGGGTCAAGGATTATATTAAGGAGCAATGTGGCCACCTGTATCTTCATGGGAGTCTTTGTGTCTCCCTGGCCTATGAATATATTATTTATAGCGAACAAGGGGAATATGAAGAACACTCCAAGGAGTATTATTGACATGTAATCTATTGAGAGTTCAAGGACAGCTTCTGATGCTCCAAGCAGAGAGAATACAGGATCAATGAATGGATAACCAATAACAAATAATATCACCCCAAGAAAGAGTGATATTCCTATGCCATGGACAGAAGCATTCTCAGCAGCCTTGTACTTGTCTGATCCCACAAGCCTGGATATCTTAGAGCTTATGCCTGCGCCTATTCCTGAGTTTATTGCTATGAAAATGAAGAATAGAGGGAAAGCAAATGTCAGTGCTGCAATTGCCTCAGCTCCCAGCCTTCCGACAAAAGCAGTGTCAACAATATTATACATGGCCTGCACGAACATGGCTACAAGTATGGGCCATGCAAGAGTGAACAATGCCTTCTTAGGGTCTTTCGCAAATCTCAGAACCTTCCCTTTTACCATAAAGCAGCTGTCTGAGAGGTCATTTATAACATTTCTTATTGAAATCCAAGACAATATAATGCCAAAGGTTTTTTAAATGATGAAAACATAACAAGCATAGTATATTGAGGGAACCCATATGAATGATGAAAAAGAAGATTCCAGGATGCAGGGAAAATCAAAAGACCTTGCTCTGGAGATAGAGAAGAGAAGGAAGGAAAAACCCCTTGACATGAGGGCTGATGAGAAAGGAAACATCAGTAAAGACTCCATTAACAGTATAATTGAGAGGCTGAGAAAAGGAGAGATAAAAGGCCCTCTTGACATAAGGATAGACAACAAGGGAAGGATAAACATAATAAGGATTGACAAGCAGGGTCATGACAGGAAAAAACCAGGAGAAATAGAGGATGCAATACAGAGGATGCATCTTGAAGAACCTTCTCTGCGTGGAGCTGATTTCTCAGGAACAAGCATAACAGGCGACCTTTCTGGACTTGACTTGAGAGAAGCCAATTTCTCATCAGCATCAATCAGCAGATCAAACATGTCAGGATCAAATCTTGAAGGAGCTTCTTTTGAGAAGTCAACAATATCTCAGACTGACATGTCCAATGTGTATAAGATAAACCCCTCAGGATCATACATGACAGGATCTGTCAATCTGTATAATGCAGAGGAAGTGAATTTTCCTAGAAGCGAGTATGAAAGGCAGCAGGCTGTTCCAAAGAGCTATAAGAGATATGATTATGACCGGCCGTTCTTCGGAAAGAAGAATGAGAACAATCCTTATGGAGGATATTGATATTAAGCGCTCTCTATGATCTCTTTCTCTTTTTCAGATAATTGTTAAGATCCTCTGGCTCTGAGAAGAGATGCTTGATTTCTTTGATATTTCTCTCGCATTCACTGACTTCTGCCTCTCTGCATACAGGAGGCCTGTTGTCATAGATTGCGCATCTTCCATCCTTTGCAAGATGCCTGCATTTTGACGGGAACATGACAAGCCAGTCATCCTCATTGTCTATATAGACTGAGATGCCCTCATGATAGAGATACCATTTTATATCCTCAAAGTCATCCTTTGTCTTTGGAGTGTCTATATGCACTGCAAGTTTCCTGCAGCACATGCCATTGCAGTCATCACAGGTTATCATAGCATAAGAAGACTGCAGGATATTAATATATTTTATGAATATATTCTATTAAAATTCCCTAATGCAGCATATCATTGGAATCCAGACCACAATTAATTTATACTTGCACTGCAACTGCGTATATCATGGACATTTTCATAATAAGCCTGCTATTTGTTGTTGCCCTGCTTGCGCAGGTTGTTGATATTGTTCTGGGCATGGGTTTCGGAACGATAATGACTCCTCTTCTCATTGAGATGGGATACAGCCCAATGGTTGTCTTGCCAGTGGTTCTTCTGCTTCAGGCAATAGCAGGATTCATGGCAGGTTTCATGCATCATTTCTATGAGAACATCAATTTCCTCAATAAGAAGAATTTAAAGGTATCTTCTATATTCATATCAATGGGAGTCCTGGGAGCTATTGGT
>WJJV01000115.1 GCA_014729495.1 Candidatus Woesearchaeota archaeon | reverse complement strand
CCTTCAGCCTGGGAGCATCTGACACTATCGCAAGCTTATAGCCCTTTTGCCTGAGCTTTCTAAGAGTGGGCATGACCTTTGGATAAGGCCTGAGATTGTCATACTTTGATCTCAGGTATGCATTGATTCCTGCTGCAAGGATCCTGTCAGAGAATGACCTGTGCTTTTTCAGGAATCTCTGGAATATGTCATCCTTCTCTATTCCGTTCTGAAGATAGAAGTCAAACAACTCCTTCCTAAGCTTCCTCTTATCACCCTTGAACCCTGCCTTGATCATCGCATCCATTGCAGCAGCAGAGGCCTTTTTCTTGAAAGAAATAAAATCAATAAGTGTGTTGTCCAGGTCAAAGGTTATTGCTTTTATCATATACACCATAGATTGTTCTTTTCTTTTTAAATATTTCCAACTTCTGAAAATTCTATAAATAATCCGAAAATACTTCCACAACCACTGGACATGTGCGCGTAAGGCTTAAAAACAAACTGCAGCCCTTTGATATTATGAAAAAGGCAAAAAGAGAGGGGCTGAATGATGGGGGGAATATACACAACCCGGCCGATAAAAGAGATAGGCAGTAAGGCATTCAGAAGACTGCTGAAAGGAAGAGAGATTGCTGTATCCTCGCATGCCTTGGATCATATCGAGAGAAAGGAAAGAAAGATTTTTAAAGAAGAAGAGCTGATAAGAATAGCAGGCAAAGACAATCCACGAAAATGCCATCTTCAGGAAAATGGGAGATATTCTGCGTATTACCGGAAACCAGGGGGATACACAAAGATAGTGATTGAGCTGGAGAATGACAATGCAGTCATTGTCTCTTTCATGAATGTCATTGAGCTGCCGAAAATAAGATGAGAAACAAAAAGCATATGACTGGAGAGGGAGAATTCCTCTATGATTACAAGCATGATATACTAACTTTCAGGACTAAAGGGAGAGAGTACAAGAATTCAATAGAGTTCCAGAACTTTGTTGTGGACATCGACAAGGAGAACTTTGTGACTGGCATGAGGGTCTTTGATGCCTCAAAAGTCTTCAATATGGACAGATACTCTTTAAGGAACATAACTGAAGGCGAATTCAGAGCCAAGGTAGAAGACAAAGTAATAACAATAACTCTCAACTTTGCCAGCAGGATAAGGAACCGGATAATCCCTATCCTGGGCCATAAGCAAAACTTTACACAGCAGATAACGACCCCTCTTGGCCGCCATCATCTTGCAGATTCTCTGGTTGAATGCTCTGCAAGCAGTTGATGCCTTTTAGGATGTGATTTAAAACATCAATTTCTTCCTGGCCTGCAGGTGACTACATATTGATTGTTTTGTGGTCACCTAATCCCAAAAACATCTGTTTTGCCTGCTATAAAAGGTAAAATTTATAAAGAGAGGCCTATAATGGCTGAAATAGGAGTTTTAGTATATATTGCAGTGAATTCTGGGAATATATCGGAACTATACAAGGAGTGAAACAACATGAAAGGAAAAGTAAAGTTTTTTAACGACATGAAAGGATTCGGCTTTATTGCCGGAGACGATGGAAAAGAGTATTTCGTACACCAGACAGGCCTAAAAGAAGGCGTTACATTGAAGGATAATGATGATGTTACCTTTGATGTGACAGAAGGCGACAGGGGTCCAAAGGCAGAGAATGTAGAGCTTGCTTCAGCTGGTTCTTCAGAAGAGCCTGCAGAAGAAGAGTCCTCAGAAGAGCCTGAAGAGGAAGCCTCAGAAGAGCCTGAGGAAGAGTCTGACGAAGAGAAGCAGGAATAAGAATTCTCTTTTATTTATTGTTTTTTTATATCTTTTTTTGTATATTTTGATTTCTGATTTTTTGTATTTGTTATGAATAAACCCATAGCCTAGCTGATAAGATGCTGCTATTGCTTTTAGTTTATTCTCTTGCAAAATATTCCTAGTCTCACCAAAAAGACTCTGCCAATCTGATGTTGGCGAGGTGGCGATTGCTTTTTGTGGATAATTCTGGAGTTTTTTTCCTAGCCTCTCCGGTCAGACTCTGCTACCCTGACATCGGAGAGGTGGCACTGTCTTTTGGCTTTAGCCAGGCAGCAAAAGTTGAGGCAGCAGCAACATGAACGAATACTGAGTGTAGAGGGAAAAACCATACGCAGTGTGGTTTTTCCCTTTACGAATATGCTGAAAATCTCAGATTTTCAGCAGTGTATGAGTTCTGGGTTGTTGTTGCTGCCGTAGAGATTGAAATAACATAAATTCCTTGAGGGTATACGAATCCATTATTATTGTTGCCGACATAAATAGAATATTGCCTTATCCAATGTTTCTGCCTGCAGTAACCTGATAATACTCCGCTCTATATTCATATGGTTATGAATGAGAACATGGATGTAAGAAGCCAGAGGAATATCCTGTAGTTTACGAGCGTGACTATTATGAACACAGGTATGTACTTCAGTCCGCTCTTTATGTCTCCCTTGCTTATCAAGGAGACTATCATTGATGAGAACACAGCTATGACTCCGAGAGAAAGCCTTGAGAAATTAATGAAATCCTGCGGATTGATGGATACCTCAGAGAGGTTTATGGGCATCGCAGTCGATCCCCCTCCTGTACCCCCTATCTTTCCTGCAAATGAGCTAACTATCTGAAGCAGCTGGAATGACAGAGCAAAGAGTCCAGGAGCTATCACTAATACTATGAATGTGATGAATATGACATACGATGTCACAGATGCTGACATCTCCTTCTTGAGTGTCTTTGCCTCATTGATGTTGTCTATGACCTTGTCTATCAGATACACTATCTTTCCTCCGCTCTTCATTCCCTCCACAATAAGGTCAAAGGATCTTCTCAGCATTGCTGAGTCATACTTCTTTGTGAACTCTGTCAATGCCTCATCAACATCCTCTCCTGTCATCACCTTCTTTGCAGCTATCTCTACCTCATTTGCAAGCACGCCGAAGCGCGGCCTTATGGCATTCCACAATGCCCTGTCAAATGACATGCCTCCTCTCAGGTTTCCTGCCACGAACTGAAGGAACTCAGGCAGTATCTCTTCTATCTCCTTTGTTCTCTTGTATATCTTGAGGTCCAGGTAGAAGTATATAAGCCCCATAACCAAAAGGGAAAGCAGTATGAGTATAACAAAGACGACAACAAATGACCCGACTCCAAGATACAAGAGCGTACTCAAAGCATCTACTGACTTGTCTCTCAGCCAGCTGTAAGGAAGATAAAAGTAGAAAACAAGCGCGATTGCAAGGCAGGCATAGAACAATCCTCCGAAGAACTTATAACTGACTTCGAAGATGCCTGCTTTCATTAGATAATCCCTGAGATGAGGCCTTACTCTCTCAGGAACCAGAGCCTTTCCCCATTCTTCAAGGAAGAATATCCTTTGTTTTATCTTCATATCTCCACCGTCGGTCTTATTGCTTTGAACATTGAGATGAAAATGAACTGCATGAATGCGAGCAGGAATGCAGCAAAGAGCAGATACCTGAATGATATCGCAATTGACAGGAATGATGATACTATTATGAACATGGTCATTCCCAGCGCAGGCACCACTATCCCTATGAGCATGTAGAACATTGCCATTGAGTTCAGCTTCTTTCCGTATTCCTTGATCTCTATGACCTGCTCCTCAGCGATCTGCTGAAGTATTCCCCTCAGCGTATCAGTGACATCAATTCCTGTCTTGAGTGAATTGGTTATCTGATATAATATCCTCCTGAACTTCTCTGAAGGGCTGTTCTCTATGGCATTCTCAAGCGCATCCTCAATGGGAGTCCCCAGATTGATGTCATCAACTATCTCCTGGAAATACTTGCCTGCGACGCCGTGGGCCTGTGCTGCATCGCTCAGCGCATTGAAGAAAGGTATTCCTGACTCAAGCTTAACAAGTATGTACCTCCCTGCAAACAGGACCTCCCTTTCTATCTCCTTCTGCCTTCTCCTTATCCTCACATCAGGAGTGTGCATCATGAAGAAGAAGAAAGCTAGGAACAATGCCGGAAATGCAAGGATTGCATACAGGATATTGGCGTCAAAAGCGCTGATCATAAAGAACGCTGTGAGAGCAAGAACAGCTGAAAGGGTCAGCGCAGCCTTTGCAGATCTCTTGATAAATTCCTCTGGCTTTGTTGATATGTGAGCTATCTCAAGCTTCCTCTTTATTGCCGGGAATCTCCTTATGTATATCTTCCAGATATTGACAATTATAACCACCTACTGATTTTTCCGGAACAGCAGAGCTTTCCGGGACAGGATCCATGAACATTATCGGGCAGTCTTTCGGACAATCTTCCCTCACTTATTGAGTACATCCTTATTCAGGTCAAGCTTTCCAGTATAATATCTTGCCATGATGTGTCCTATATCATGCACATTGTTTATGTTCTTCTTGACAAGCGCCTTGAGTATGTTGACCTTCTCTGCCATGTCGCCGTTGATCTCCTTGTCTGACATGCCTGTGTAAAGATTGAGAGTCTCATAAGTCTTCTTTGGCATCTTCAGCTTCTTGAGCTTGTCCTCATGGACATTAAGCTGCATTATAACATCAGGATCGCCATCAGAGTTCACCTCAGCAAGCTGGAGTGTTCTCCTCTTTCCTGTCCTCCTGTTCCTGTTCTGGACCATGAGTATTCCAAGAGCAGATATGACCATCTTAGGGATATTGATAGGAGGGTTTGTAAGCCTGTCAATAGTCTCTTTAGCATTGTTTGCATGGATTGTAGCATACACTGAATGGCCTGTATGCATTGCCTCAAACAGGACCTCTGCCTCTTTCTGCCTTCTTATCTCTCCTACAAGTATCCTGTCAGGCCTCTGCCTCAAGGCATTGACAACAAGGTCAAGCATGCTCACCCCTCCTTTTCCTTCTGGGTTGGGCATCCTTGTCGCCATCGGCACCCAGTGGAGCTGCTTAGGCAGGGTAAGCTCTCTTGTGTCCTCTATAGAGATTATCCTCTGATTAGGAGGGAAGAAATTTGAGATCACGTTAAGTGTGGATGTCTTTCCAGAACCTGTTCCTCCTGCTATGAGGGTTGAAAGCTCGTTCTGTATTCCCAGCCATATAAATGCAGCTGCATCAAATGATATTGTCCCTGAGCTTATGAAGTCTGTTATTGTCCAGGGCTTCTCAGCGAATTTCCTTATTGTTATCGTGTTTCCAAAGTCAGATATTGGATTGAGTGTCGCGTTGACCCTGTCTCCTGTCTTAAGATGCGCGTCCATCAGGGGATTGAGAAGAGTTATCTCTTTTCCCACATCCCTTCCTATCATTGTGGAGTAATGCCTTATCCTCGCCTCAGAAGGGATGAATATATTTGTCTTGAGCCAGCCGTGCTTCTTGTGGTATACCCACACAGGCTCTGTGCTGTTGTTTATGACAAGCTCCTCAAGATTCGCGTCCTTCAGGAGTATCTCGATATCTCCAAGACCTAGATTCTGCCTGATCACATAGCTTATGAGGACATCTTTTGTCGCCTTGTCTATGTTCGTGAAATACTTGTCTATCAGCGCCTCTATCTCTTTCTCAAACTTCTTCCTTATTATGTCAACTCCTTCTTCTGTGGTGACCTCTTCTATCTCAATAGAAACATGTGATATGAACTCTTTTCTTATCTTCTCAAGAATCAGCTTGGTTGTCTGGCTTATGTTGGATATGGATATGTGAT
>WJJV01000114.1 GCA_014729495.1 Candidatus Woesearchaeota archaeon | reverse complement strand
CCTATGGGCTTGGCGTGCTTGAGCATGTTCAGCTGTTCTTCAGCCTGCTGCTCATAAGTTGCAGAACCTTCATACATGTGTTTGAGATCCTTCTTTATATCAAAAAGTTCCTCTTCAATTATCTCTGAAGGGAGCTTGTTCTCTCTTGGAGCAAGACCGAGCTGGTTCAGAGCATATGAGTAACCTCCTCCTTCCTGCTTCATGATCTTCCATTTCTCATCTTCTGGAGTGGCTTCCTCGATCTTCTTCCAGTATCCCAGTGCCTCTTTCAGTTTCTGCATGTCCCTGAGCTTTGCGTTGAACCTCTGGTTATGATACAGAGCCCATCCTCTTGCCTGCGCTGCCTGGTTCTCGACTGTTGCCCTTAAGAAAGCCTCTTCTGTTGTTATCACCTCATCAGGCTTCAGGGGCCTTCCGAGCTGTTCCTGCTTTATCCTGTTCCTCTCTTTTGCCTCCTCAACAAAGTCCTCCCACATCATCATCCTTACCCTGAAGTTTCCCTGCTCCTTGTCAAACTCAGGTATCCTGTTCTCCATCCTGACCTTATGGCCTTCATAATCAATGTAATCTCCCTCTCTCACCTCAACTCTCTGACCAGTCTCCTCATCAACATAGTTATAGTTCTCTTTTGCAGTCAGCCATACAGGCCTGAACACTTCCTGGTTCTTCCTCACCTGTGTTATGATCTGGCCTGTCCTGTCATCAACAAGCCTCATGACTGCCCTTTCAGGCTCCTCTTCATAATGCTTGAACATAAGCCTGCCATACTCATCATATGCCCAGGTCTGCTCTGACATGGGCCTCTGGAATTCTCCTGTATGGACCACTACAGCACCTCCTTTGGTGGTGTCTGCTGCAAAATTGATGGCCTGCTTTACTTCATTGATGAATGCCTCTCTCTGTTCATCAACAAATCCTTTCTCTGGCCCTGCAAAACCTGAGAGATTGCCGACCTGTGTGGGAGTATGGACAGAAGCTATCTGCACATCATTTGCCCTTGCTATCTCCCTAAGCTCCTGCCTCTTGTCTACACCATAAGAACCGACACCGACACCGGGCTCTGAACCGACAGGCATTGCTGAGAGCTCAACAGAACCAGCTCCTTTCCTTATAGCTGCCTGCATACTCTCTATGAATGTCCCTCCTCCAGCCCTTCCTTCTGCGACAGTCTGTCCTATCTGACCTGTATCAAGGATAGGCTCATCTCTTGCCTGGCCTATGGGCTTCTCAAGATTTGCAGCTCCTGTATATCCCTGGTTGAACTCAGGAGTGGAGTTAGCTGAATATTCCCTGTCCATTGAATTGGATATTGAGTAGGCATCCCGCTCATTGAACATCATCAGACACCACCTCTCTTGTATTCACCGAATGAGCTGGACAGCTCCCCTATCTGCTCTGTGAGATGCATCTTCTCTATCTGATCCCCTACTCCTGCATAATGCTGCATCTGCTTGACATTGTCATACATCTGGGTTATCTCCTCATTATAATCCTGCTTGTACTGGTTGAAGTGTTCCTCGCCCATGTTCCTGAACTCCTCAAGCCTGCTGCTTATCTGCTCAAGCTGCTGAGTATACTGTTTCATTGCCTCAGGAGGGAGCTCCTTCATCTTCTCTTTCTCAATGCTCTCTTCGAGGGACTCATCTGCCTTCTGCTCTCTGCTTGGGCCTGAATCATATCTCTTTGTCCTGAACATATCCTTCTCTTCCTGGCCAAAAAGAGTATCAACATCCACAGATGTGAGCTGAGGTATAGGTATGTCTCTCTTTATCTTGTCCTCTATCTCAATCTCCCTCAGAGAATCAGTCATCAGCTTCTGAGCTTCCTCTATCTCTTTACGGTTATTCTCTTCTATTTCCTTGAGCTTCTTCACCCTATCCTCAGGACCCAGCTTCTTCAGTTCTTCAAGATCTCCCATCTTCAAACATCTTTATTGATTATGCCCATATGACAAATACTTTTGATCATATGGCACATACTTGATCAGTTCAGTACACAAATCCATGGGCTGCCTTTATCCTCTTCATGAAATGATAGAGCTTTGTCTTTGCAAAGTCAGTGCCTTTCACCTTTGCATCCTGTATCTCCATCATCTCCTGCTTTGAAGGCTTCTTTCCCCCTAAGCTTACGCCCCCTGCAAGAGCCCCTCCCAGTTCTCCAAATCCCCTGAACACTGCTGCAAAAGGGTCAAATACTGAAGGAAGCTTTGGCTGTGATTTAGGTCCTGTCTCTTTCTTCTCAAATACCTCTCCTGCCTCTGCGAGGTAACCCTCAAGCTCCTCTCCAAGAGCTGTATAAGCAGCCTGCACTGATGAGTCAATCATTCCCATGAGCTCAAAGTCCTCCTTTGCCCTGAACTGCTGGTATTTCTTAAGCTGGTCCTCTGTCCAGCAGTAAGCCCTGAATGTCATGACAGTCCTGCCAACATGTATAGGTCCTCGCTGGTATCCTTCCTGCACATACTTCATCTCTGGCCTTGACCTGTAGTCAAAATGGCAGTTGAGTATGGCATACACCTTGCCTCCAAGATATGGCTTCATGGCAAGGGTCTCTATCTCAACTAGAGATCCTTCAAAAGCAGACACAAGCCTGTGGCCTTCTGTCTTCTTCTGGTCCATCTGTATCCTCTTTATTGTCCTGAGGTAAGGCTTGACCCATACCATGTACATCCTTATGATATCATAATGCTGCCTTAGGTATTTTATCGTGAATGTCCTTCTTGTCTGGTGCTCCTTGAATGTATGCTCTCTCCAGATAAGGTAGGTCTTAAGCTTTCTGGACAGGACCTCTTTTACTTTCCTGTTGAACCTCAGTGATGCCACGTATCCATCTACTTTTGCTGAAGGTATGGGAGGCGCTGCAAAGAACAGGTCAGGCAGTGTCGCAAAACCCAGCTCCCTTGACATCCCATAGACAGATGCTGGATTCTTTGCCCCGCCTTCAACAAGGTCTATCCAGTATCCTTTCAGGCTGACCTCAGCAGCCTCATCATTCTCATTTGCTTTATAGTAAAGCTCAAGCCTCTCATCAATTATCCTTATCTCCCTGACAAGCTGGAACAGCTCCTTTATCATCTTTCCCATTGTTGCGAGGAACTGGCTGACCTTGTCCTGGTACAGTCCGAGCCTCTGCATGGCCACTCCAGAGAATGCAGAATGCTCTGATGCAGCGAATACATCCTGTATCTTGAGGAATTCTGTGAATTCCTCTTCTTCATTCAGATTGTCCACAGTCCAGAAATAAAGCTCCTCTATGGACTGGTTGTATACCTCATAGGCCAGCCTGACCCTGTTTATAGGCTTTGGCCAGCCTGTAGGGATGTGATTGCCGAGCACCTCCTCATCAATCTCTTCATCAAATCCGAAATCCTTTACATGCACCATCTTTTTTATATGAAAAATATTTATATGGTAATCAAATATTGGCTGTCATCTGAACAGCTGTTCTCCTTTACATATCAAGGCCATCTATATTTAAATAATTTTTGCTGTTTTGCTCCTGTAAAGCACTGCTGTATTGCCTACAAGGCTTACAAGTCTTGCTCCTGTATTGTTCGCCATCTCCTCAGCCAGTGTCTTCCTGTCAGTCTCTGCAAGGGCTGACTTCAGGATCTTCACCTTTATCAGGCCGTGCTTCTTGAGCTGCTTCTTTATCTCCTCTGTCATCTCCCTGCTCACTCCATTCTTGCCTATCTGTACTGAAGGCTTCGCTGAAGCTGCTTTTCTTCTCAGTTCCTTTGTTGTCTCATCCATAATATCACTCTCAATCTATCATACATAATGATTTCTGTTTTTCATGCTCCTCCTGGATGCTCATGCTCCAGCTCAATCCTGCTCTTGAGGTCATCAATATGCTCAAGCTTTGCAAGATTCAGCTTCTTTGCATCACCCTTGACATCCTCCAGAAGGTTTGATACCCTTTCTCCTCCAAGAAAATGAGGAAGTATGACATAATCAGCCCCTTCCTTGTACAGCTTAAGCGCATCCTCTATCACTGATGCTGTGACAAACACCAGTATCTTTGGATTCTCTCCCTTCACCCTCTTCAGAAGATGGATGTTATCCTCTACACCAGGCACAGTCGATACCACAATCTCTGTCTTCTTCAGGTTAAGCCTGTCAAGTATCTCTGGATCACCTATATCTCCATAAAAGCATGGAATCTTCTTGCTGGCAAGCCTCTTGACAATGTCAGGATTGAAATCTATTACAAGGAATGACTTCTTTGCCTTGTCAAGCATCTTGAATATGTTGTATCCTATCCTGTCATATCCTACAAGTATAAAATCATACTCCAGCTCCTCTGGTATGTATTGAAGCTGCTCTGTTGTTGCAGCTATGTCAAAAGGAGTGAGATACTTTGAGAAGAAATTGAATATCTTAAGCTCAAAGTTCATCAGGTATGAAGTTGCTGTTATAGTGACTATTGCAAGCAGTATTGTAAGGGAGAAAAGGTCTCTTGATATATGTCCCACGATAAGCCCCTGTGATACTATGATCAGCGAGAACTCTGATATCTGTGCAAGAGATATTGCTGTGAGGAAAGAATTCCTCTTTGTGTACCTTGCCACTGCAGAGATCACCATCAGTATAAAAGGCTTGATAAGAAGCACCACTATTGTGAATATCACAAGAGGAAGAATGAGATGCTGCAGGCCTACCAGGACAAGCTCTATGCCCAGCGAGACAAAAAATAGGGTAGCAAAGAAATCCTTTAATGATTTGACCCTTCCCATTATCTCAAAATGATATGGAAGATTGGCGAGACTGAGTCCAGCTATGAAAGCTCCGATGACTATAGAGAAACCAAGATAGGACAATGCTATGGAGAATATGAACACTACTGCAAGAGACAACAGGAACAGAAGCTCCTGAGATTTTGCTCCGAACTTGAACATGCTGGGAAATACAAATCTGCTGCAGAGGTATGCCAGTATTATCAGCCCTATGCCCTCTGCTATTGATATCAGGATCATAGTAAGTGAGAAGCCATTAGGTGTGCCTAGTATGGAGATAACAAACAATGCTATGATGTCCTGCATAAGGAGTATTCCTATTATTATCCTGCCGTGCAGGGTGTCTATCTCCCTCCTGTCTGACAGCAGCTTGACTACAACCATTGTTGAGCTGAATGCCACTATAAATCCTATATAGACCGCCTCTATCCTCATGAAGCCCAGGAGCAGGGCAATGCCGAATCCTATGAGGAAGACAAATGCCATCTGCATGGTTCCGCCTATGCCTGCAAAAAAGCCTGTGTCCTTCAGCTTTTTGATATTCATCTCAAGGCCCACAACAAACAGAAGGAAAGCGATGCCTATCTCGCTCATTGTCCTTATGACCTCTGAGCTTTCTATGAGCCCAAACACAGGCCCTATGAGTATTCCTGCGATTATGTATGCAGGGATCAGCGGCTGCCTGAAGAGCTTTGCGAAGAAAGCGCCTGCTGCAGCGATTATGAACATCAGTCCGATCTGTGAAAATATATCCATCCAGTCACCTTTGATTTATTTTGTTCTTTGTTTTTATTATGCAGGCAGCAACAGATTGTTCCAGGCAGCAGCAGTTATTCAGATGGCTTCTGACTGAAAGGCGGAATGCCTTCCCTGAAGCAGTATCAAGCATCAGAAATCCAGGATTTTTGGAGATTTCAGGAGAAAGCCCCTGAAATGAACAATACCCTTGCTGTGTATGAGTCCAATGCTGCTGACTTAAAGACCGCAAGATTACTTCAGCATCTGCAAGAATGGTTGCCTTTGCCAGCCTTAATTTACTTTGTCTCATCTATACACCTTATCAATATTCTTTACCAGGTCGCTTGCAATGAAAGTCCTTCCTTTTTTCTTCAGCAGATAATCGCCCACCTTGCCGTTGAGGTATGCCCCCATGCATGCTGATCTGAACAAGTCAATGCCCTGGGCTGCGAATCCTGCGCACAGACCTGCAAGCACATCACCTGTGCCTGCTTTTGTCATGACTGAGTTTCCTGTCTTATTATAAACTACTTTTTGCTTTGAGATTATCCTGTCAACTGTGCCTTTGAGCAGGATTACATTGCTGCCCATTTTCTTCCTCAGACCATCCATATCATCCTTCTTTATCCTGCTGTTCCTGAGCATTATCTCAAACTCTTTCTGATGAGGTGTGAGTATCGCGTTGCTCACCTCCTGTATCCTTACTGCTTTCAGGGCATCAGCATCTATCACCTTTGGCTTGTCTATACTCTTTGCCAGCTTTCTTGCGAGCGCAAGGGTTGATCTCTGCCTGCCCATACCAGGGCCTATCAGCACGGCATCAAAATCTTCAGCCAGCTTCATTATCCTTGCATAATGGCCTGTTGTGAGATGCTTTCCATTCAGCTTGTATGTGATTGTGTCAGGGCTGATGCAGTTGACTGCCCAGGCAGTCTTTGCAGGAGCTGCGACAGCAACAAGATCTGAGCCGCTTCTCAGTATAGATTCTGCAGCCATTGCCGCCATCGCAGGCGCTCCCACAAGACTTTCGTTTCCGCCAACTAACAAGGTTTTGCCAAAAAACCCTTTATGAACATCCTTTCTTCTTTGCTTTGTCCTCAATATTGAGCTTGTGATGTATTTCATGTTCTCTCCATGGACTTATCATCTGTATTCATTTTGTAGTCA
Source organism: Candidatus Woesearchaeota archaeon (assembly GCA_014729495.1). Classification (GTDB taxonomy): domain Archaea; phylum Nanobdellota; class Nanobdellia; order Woesearchaeales; family UBA12501; genus WJJV01. The sequence continues at coordinate 655 of WJJV01000114.1, read as the reverse complement.
TTTGATTTATCCATCTTCATTTGTCCTCAAAAAATGAGTTAAGCACAGAGTCCTCCTCGTACGCAAGCTTTGTCCGTTCAGGCCTCTTGTTCATGGCTCTTGCATGGCCTATTACTATCTCTTTTGTCTCTTCAAAGTCTGTCAGTCTCTTGTTCATCTATTCCCACCTCTCTTTCTGCTCTTAAGACTCAGCACCAGATCCCCTTTGCTGTCAAGACTCACATTTATCCTGTCGCCTTTCTCCCATCCTTTTGCCTCTACAAGCGCCTTTGGGAGCGTTATCTTGTACTGCTTGTTTCTGTCAAACTGTAGTTTTACCATTTATCCTGTCAGCCTGTCTGTCAGATAATCTCTTGTTCCTTCAGACCTAGCCAGCCCATATATAATTATACATATTTTAATATATCTTTTATGCTATTTTACTATATATTCTTTAATACATTTAATTATACATATATAAATCTTGCGGTGAAACAGGATGCAATAAAAGTAATTTAGCTTATGATTACTATGTAGTGGTTACTCGTCGAAAGATTTATATATTATGATGCCTTATTCTAAACCAATGGGAAGCAACATAGGAAATGATATTGGACCTGCTGAGAAAAGATTCATCAGGGATCAGCAGAGAAGGGCAGCTAAAGAAGCAGTGGAT
>WJJV01000113.1 GCA_014729495.1 Candidatus Woesearchaeota archaeon | reverse complement strand
TCCTGAGTATCATGACTATCTTTGCAGCAGCTTCCCTGCATTCTTCTGGAGAGCTTATATCAGGTCCTGTCGCAATCTCAATCAATGGGATTCCAAGCCTTGAGAGATTGTAGGTGTCATGGTCCTTTGTCCTCTCTATTATCTGGCATGCCTCTTCCTCAAGGCATACGCTTGGAACAGTGATCCTCTTTCCATCAATCTCTACCCAGCCTTCAATGCCTATCAGGGCAGTTCTCTGGAAACCTGATGTGTTGCTTCCGTCTATGACTGTCTTTCTCATGAACTGTATCTCATCAACAATCTCGCAGTTGAGAAGCTTTGCGACCTGAAGAGCTGTCTTCAGGGCTTCCTGATTGACTGGATGCGGAGGCTCGCTATCAAGCTCAACAAGGCATGTGGTGTCTTTGTAACCATGATATGTGAACTGCTTCTTCTTTGCTTGTTCATGCGCAGCAGCGATATCAATCTCTCCTGTCTCTCCTGCAGAAGCCCTTAATTCCCGGTTAACAGTGAAGTCAGGATCATCTCTCCTTATCATTGTATTGCAGGAGCAGAACAGCTTGTATCCTTCCAGCTGCTGGTGTATCTCAAGGCCTGCCTTGAAGCCCAGTGATTTATAATCTATATCCATAGATGTGCCAATTGAGTGCTTTTATATAAATATTTAGGAACAATCTTTTTATATGAGATGTCATCCAGAAAAGATATAATAAAAGTAAAGCAGAAGGGAAATAGAAGCAAAGAGGAAGGGATATTAATGCCAGTGATATCAAAAAGAGCAGCAGGAATCGCACCAAGTGTGACTCTTGCAATAACTGCAAAAGCAAAGCAGATGAAAAAAGAAGGTATAGATATTGTGGGTTTTGGAGCTGGTGAGCCGGACTTTGACACACCAGACAATATCAAAGAAGCTGCAAAGAAGGCTATTGATGAGGGATTCACAAAATACACTCCAGCGTCAGGCATTCCAGAATTGAAGCAGGCTGTGTGCGACAAGCTCAAGCGCGAGAACAATCTTGACTATAAGCTGAGTGAGGTCATCATCTCCTGCGGAGGAAAACATTCTCTTTATAATATCATGGAAGTACTTCTTGATCATGGAGATGAGGCAATACTTCCTGCACCTTACTGGGTGACTTATGAAGAGCAGATAAAGATGGCTGGAGCAAAGCCGATGATTGTTGATATGACAGAGACTGGCCTTAAGCTGACAGCAGAGAGCATCAAGAGAGTGATATCAGACAGGACAAAGCTTCTCATCCTTAACACTCCTTCCAATCCTACTGGAATGACTGTTGAAGAAGAGGAGCTGAAGAAGATAGCGCACCTTGCTGTTGAGCATGACTTTTACATTGTGTCTGATGAGGTGTATGAGCATCTGATCTATGGAGACAACAGCCATATAAGCATAGCTTCTCTTGGAGAGGACATAAAGAAGAAGACAATAACAATGAACGCTGTCTCAAAGACATATTCAATGACCGGCTGGAGAATAGGTTACTGCGCAGGCCCAGAGGAGATAATAAAGGCAATGTCAAACCTGCAGAGCCACTCAACATCAAACCCCTGCTCAATAGCCCAGAAAGCTGCTTTAGAAGCCCTGAATGGACCGCAGGAATTCCTCGCACAATGGAGAAAAGAGTTTGATGAGAGGAGAAAGTACATGGTAGAGAAGCTCAACCAGATGAAAGGCATAAACTGCATTGAGCCAGAAGGAGCTTTTTACGCATTCCCAGACATAAGTGGGACAGGACTGAAATCAATGGAGTTCACAGAGATGCTTCTTGATGAGGCAAAGGTGGCTGTTGTGCCTGGAAAGGACTTTGGAGCAGACAATAACATCAGGCTGAGCTATGCAATATCTATGGAGAACATAAAGAAAGGACTTGAGAGGCTTGAGAAGTTCTGCGAGTCACTGAGTGGATAAAACATAATAAGGGATAATATGAAAGTAAGCATAATAGGCGCAGGAAATGTAGGTTCATCAGCAGCATGGGTGGTCTGCGACAAGGCAATCGCAGATGAGGTCGTGCTTGTGGACATTACAGAAGGAATTCCCCAGGGAAAGGCCCTTGACATCCAGGAGGCAATGCCCCTCAGCAGAAGCAATGTGAAGATAAAAGGCACTAATAATTACTCTGAGATTAAGGATTCTGATGTTGTTGTCGTTACAGCAGGCGTTCCCAGAAAGCCAGGCATGTCAAGGGATGATCTTCTTGAGACCAACTCAAACATAATAAGGTCAATAGCAGGAGAGATAAAGAAGAATGCCCCTTATTCTGTTGTCATTGTCGTCACTAACCCTCTTGACATAATGTCATACCTCATGCTGAAAGAGACAGGATTTGACAGGAAAAAGGTGCTGGGAATGGCTGGAGTGCTTGACTCAACAAGATTCAGGACATTCATAGCAGACATGCTTGAGACAGGAGTGAATGATATAGAGGCAATGGTGCTCGGAGGCCATGGAGACTCTATGGTGCCTCTCAGGAAGCACACAACAGTCAAGGGAAAGCCAATAACTGACTTCCTTGATGACAAGGATGTTGAGGCTCTCATTGACAGGACAAGGAACGGCGGAGCAGAGATAGTCAAGCATCTGAAGACAGGATCTGCATTCTACGCACCAGGAGCATCAATAGCTGAGATGATTGATGCAATACTAAAACAGGATGACAGGATACTTCCATGCTCTGTGATGCTTCAGGGAGAGTATGGATACAAGGATATCTTTCTTGGAGTGCCTTGCAGGCTTGACAGCAAAGGACTGAAAGATATCATTGAGCTTGATCTCTCAGATGAGGAGAAGAATCAGCTTGATGACAGCGCAGCTGCTGTGAAGAAGAATGTTGATAAATTAAGATGAAGAACATACTTGTGCTTGGAGCATTGCCAAAGGATGAAGAGAGAATAGGGATCTACAAATCCATTGCCTCAGTATGCAAAGAGCATGCAGATAATATAAGTACGCCTATTGAGACAGCAGGGTTCAAAGGAACAGAAAAAGAGAGATATGAAAGGGCATTCCAGAAAGTCAGGGAAGCTGATCTCATAATAGGAGAGCTTTCAGAACCTTCAACAGGCCAGGGTATGGAGATAATGGAGGCAGCAAACCTCAACAAGCCTGTTGTGATCCTTGCACTGGAAGGAAGCAAAGTTTCGGGCCTTGTGAGAGGCTGCCCTGCTGTGAAGAAAATCTTGTTCTATAATGACAAAGGAGACTTGAAAAAGAAACTGGAAAAGCATCTCACTTCTTAGAACCTGTATTATTAGACTTGTTTTTCTTCTCCTTGAACTCCAGAGCAGCAGAATTGATGCAGTATCGCTTTCCTGTGGGTTCTGGGCCGTCGCTGAACACATGGCCAAGATGGCTTCCGCACTTAGGACAGATAACTTCTTTTCTAGGTATTATGATGCTGAAATCATTCTTTATAGCAACACTATCATCTTTTGCTGGCCTTGAGAAGCTTGGCCAGCCTGTGCCTGACTCAAATTTGTCCACTGAAGAGAACAGCCTGTGCCCGCAGGCTCCGCAGACATACTCTCCTGTCTTCTTGTTCTTGAGCAGCTCTCCTGTGAAAGCAGGCTCTGTGCCTTTTTTCCTCAATATCCTGTACTGTTCTTTTGTTAGCTCCTTTTTCCATTCCTTGTCAGATTTCTTTATCTTATCAGCCATTAGGGGCATAAAAGAGCCTGATATTTAAATGGTTATGCAATACAAATCTTTATAAACCCCCTTAATTTTGAGGATTTAGTTATATATAAGATATCCAGAAGATCTCTTATATAATAGGAGGAGAAAAATGGAAAGACATGGAAGAGGCCCCCAAAGAGGAGGCTCATTTAACAGGGGTCCAAGAAGGGATTTTGGAGGACCAAAAGAGATGCACAAAGCTACTTGCGCTGAGTGCGGAGAAGAATGCGAGGTTCCTTTCAAGCCAACAGAAGGCAGGGATGTATTCTGCAAGGAATGCTATAGCAAGAAGAAGAGATTCTGATAGTCTTTAGAAGCAGGATGTTCTAAATTTTATTTATCATTTTAGTTTTTTTCTTCTAAGAGAATAAGTATCTTTGCTGTATCTTGCCTGGCTGAATTCCTCAAAGCCTAATGAAGATGAGGATTTGATTCCAGGTAAGTTTGCAATATCTACTTCCTCATATATTACTGACCTTCCCATCCTTCTTGCCTCCTGTGATGCCAGGCCTATTAGTCGTGAACAGATGCGCTTTTCTCTTTCATCTTTTCTCACAAACCTCTCTGCAACATAGAATCCATATCCTGGAAGACTGTTCTCATGCTCCTGTTTTGGCTTGCAGAGCACATATCCTGCTGGCACGCCTTCTGGATTGAACGCAACCCAAAGAAGATATTTTCCATCTTCAATTCCTGATTTAAGCATCTCAAAATCTTTCCTTGAAGAGTAAGGGAAATCATGCATGATCTCCTCAAGTCCAGAACAACTATCAAAATCCTCATAGCTGGATATCTGTTTTATAGGATACTCACTGGGCATCGCTATTCCTTTCATACAATGATGACTCAAGAACCAGTTTATAAATCTTACTATAATAACTACAGAGAAGGAGTGAACAAGAGAATATATGCGCTCGCTATTTAGAAATCTCCTCAAAAAGAGCCTTTGCTGCAGTCTCAGGACCTTTTGTCTCAAATCCTGGGATGCCGAGCCTTGTCCTCAGCTGTGCTACCTTTGTGCCTGTTTTGAAGAGCGCATCAAAGTATTTCACAGCCAGCTTGTCATGCAGTTCCTTATACTGAGGAGGCCCAAATATATTGGCGAAATAGGCATGCACAAGACCTTTCTCTGTTGTGGTTCCCTTAGCCATCCTTGCTCCGTCCCTGAACACATCAAGGGCCTCTTCAGGATTCTTGAGTTGTTCAAAGAAAGGATGGTTGTCATCAACTTCCTCATAATTGTTGGCATAGAGGAAGTAATCAACAGGATAGCCGTGAAGCACTTCCTGAAGTGTTGTAACAGGAAGAAGGGCTCTTGCATTCACCTTCTGAGGACTCATTATTATTGACCTGTCAATATTTCCGAAAGCAAATCCTGGCTGAAGGTCATCCAATCTAACAAAAGCTCCGGTCTCTGTTCCATAAGCCTTTATGTTTCCATCATCTCCAAGCTCTATTGATCCCATGTCATCAAATATTATAGTCATATCCCTTATGTACTTGTCTCCAAGAATCCTGAATGCCTCAAGTGACTCTGATTTTCCTGCTCCTGTGTCTCCTAGTATTATGATGTTTGCTGACTTTCCATTCTTGAGGCTTATCCGGACCATAGCGCCGTGGATTGGAAGCCTGCCGCGCTTCATCATTATCACATTATGCATTGTGAGCATCATCTTCTTGACATAGCCGAAGTATGCAAACTCATCTGAGTTAGGCACTGCTGCCACAAGCATTCCATTCTCCTCATCATCATAGAACACTGTCTTGCTGTCATATTTCTCCAGTGATCCCTCATCAACACCATAAGCATATATTGCATCAGGTTTTCTCTTCATGTCCTCCTTGCTGCACATGTCAAAGAGATTGACACATGCTGTTCCGAGTCCCATGAACTTCTTATGGAAGAAAAGATGGATTATCAGATCACCTACTTTTGCAGGATAGCACAACCACTTTTCAGGCTCTATCCCAGCATCCTCAAGAGGATTTGAGTCAACCTTGAGGAACTGTCCGCTCCTTGTGTTCATAGGGGGGTCAATTATCAGAGGCGGCTCAATGAGTATCTGTTTGATGAAGTTGATGCCCTTCAGGCTCTTGTAATCTTCAGGGCATGGCCAGTTCTCCTGGGCAGCTATTATTCCGACCTCGCATCCTGCAGGCATCTGCCTGTAAACCCAGAGGTCCTGCCCGGTTATATTCCTGCAGATGTCTCTGTATACATTTCTCACAAGATAATTCAGATGCTCTATTGTCTCATTGAATGTTCTCCCAGGCCTCTTATGGGCTGCATTGCTCTCACTATTATGTGAATAGCAGACAAGGAATCTTTCATAGCTTCTCCAGAAATTGTACAATGTCTCTACAAACTGATGCAGCTGGTAGGTGTCCCTGAAGCTCTCAGAGAATCTTGGAGACTCGCTTATCACTTCATCTTTTGTCTTTTGAGCAAGCTGCTGCAGAAGGGATACAACATAATCATCCTGCTCTTTCTCAGGCATTTCCGGCAGGACATCCAGAAGAGGGGATTCTATTGATCTCAGATGCTCGAGAAACTTGTGTATCACATCAGCGAATATCTCTGTAATAGTTATCTCGTAAGGCTCTTTGCAGATATTGCCATCTGTGAAGATGATGGCCTGCTTGCCGTAAAATGAAAATTTCTTCATTGCCTATCACTGATATGTGTTGATTATCCTTTATTAATCTAGATTAGCTCAAAGTCTTCTATTTAAAAATATTTCTACAGAATTCTGCAGGAAATTAATCTAGATTAATGTTTCAATACCTCTTCCAGACAGTAGTGTCTCCTTTCATTACTCTCCTGATCCTGTGCATAGGAATCTCTGCCTGTTCTTTCTTTCCATCATCCCTGGTTCTTTCCACAACAATGAAATTACTGTCTGTTTTCAGGACATTCCTGCCTTTGATCTCATTTTCCCTGTTCTCAACCCGGTCGACATAGAAGAAAAAATAATCCTCTTTATTCTCTTTCTCATCCCAGAGAATCCGGTTCACAAGATCCTTTATAGTCTCCATATACTATATACTCTTCAGTAATCAGACAGTAACTATCTCATGCACAGAGTGTATCCTTTCACTGCTTCCTTCTGAGAAAAGCATGAAGCAGGCTTGTTTAGGGATCTTGAAGATTGCGAACTTCTTTATCTTTCCAAGAGTTAGCCTTGGCTCTTCCTCATGCTCCTTCCTATACTCTGGATTATCTGTGAATACATAGATCCTCTTCTCTCTTGGCCACATCTCTGGTTTTATCTGCAATGCGATCCATTTCTTTGGAAACCCTCTTTCCTCAACAAGATATTCTGTTGTGTCTTCTGTCACCACACGATATTTCCTAACCATATTTTCACCTCATGCAACCTTCCTTGCTTCATCAATTTCCCTCACAGGCATTGTCCAGCCGCCTTCAAAGAGGATGTAGCACCCCTTTTCAGGGAATTTGAGCGCCTTGCCCCTGTCTTCAATATCTCCTCTCCTGAAATATCTGTCATCCTCTTTCTTTTTTCCGCTCCTGACATCAAGCATATGCTTCTTGAGAACTTTCTCATCAAATGTGAACATCTTGACCTTTCTCCATTCTTTGAACGCCTTTGCTTTTGGAGCTATCTTCCTTATAACATATTCATGATGGATGTATCCTGTCTCTTTTATCTCATATACCGCATCTGATTCAGTCAGTATCTCATATCTTCTCATGATATCACCTTTCAGAATTCCTTATCAAATTCTGTCCTCTCAGTTATCTCTCCTCTGAGATTCTCAGCCAGCATCTCTTTGGCCTCTTCAGTAGAGTGATTGCCGAGCAGCCAGGCCAGCTTCACGAATGCTGTCTCTGGCAGCATGTCCTCGAGAAAGATGCAGCCTATGTCAGCAAGCCTCCTGCAGTTAGTGTATATGTCTGGATGAACCCTGCCATAGATGCATTGGGAGGTTATTCCAACAATTCCTCCTTTTGCGATGTAATCCTTCAGTATCTTGTGGATCTTAAGATGGTCCTCGCCAAGATTTGTGGGCGCCTGGCCAAGCCCGGTGACTTCCAGCACCATCCCTCTATACTGCTTTGCGCAGAACTCGAATATTGCAGGATCCATGTTAGGATGGGTCTTCAATAAAGCAACAGAACTTTCCATGCTGTCTTTCAGTACAATTTCTTCACTATCATTCTTGACATCCTTCATCATCTCTATGTTCCCTGACCTATAATCTACAAGAGCAATAGGATCATCATTGATTGCCCTGAAGGCATCCCTTCTTGAGGTATGCATCTTCCTGGTCTTTGTTGCAGGAAGTATTGCGCACTTGTCATCACTTGATGAATCATGCATGCATACTGCAAATCCTATGAAGCTGGAATCAGCAATGAATCTCGCTGCGCAGATAAGGTTCATCGCAGCATCAGTGCTTGGCCTGTCAGAACTTCTCTGAGATCCCACAATCATCACAGGAATGTTGATTTTATCAAACATGAATGCGAGAGATGCTGATGTATAGCCCAAAGTGTCTGTTCCATGGCCTATGATTATTCCGTCTGCGCCTTTCTCTGCATGCTTCCTCACAGCAGCTGCGATCTTCTGGTGGTCTGAGAATCTCATGTCCTCTGACATCATGTTGGCAATAAGCTCTGTCTCAATATTGGCGATCTCATCCAGTTCAGGAAACATTCCAATAAGGTCCTCAGCAGAGAACTTTGCTATCACTCCTCCTGTAGAATAATCAACCTTTGAGGCGATTGTGCCTCCAGTATGCAGGACAACAATCTTCTTCAGGCCTTTCTTTGTCTCAGGCTTCTTCTTTGCCAGGTCTTTCTTCTCAACCTTGCCGAGTGATCTGATCTCCTTTATCCTTGACCTGTCAATGCCTATGTTATAACCGCTGTCAAGCTTGACAAAAACAGAATCATCTGACTGAGAGAGCATGAGCACACCTTCTGCTTCCTTGTCATCATATTCTATTCTTACCCTTTCTCCTGGCTTTGCCATAAAATGCTTTGA